>CAZJJR010000001.1:0-14778 GCA_964546365.1 uncultured bacterium
ACCGACTTCATCCCCTGCTTTGGCATATGCTGCTTCTGCTTGTTTCCAAGTAGTTAAAGCCGCTTCCGTTTGTCCGATCGCTAACTGAAGATTGGCTTGGGTATTGAAAGCTTGACCTAAAATGGCCAGATTTTTTCGTTCTAACTTGATTTGAGTTTGTAGAATGTTTAAACTTTTCGCGATCGCGTTTTTCCCATCCTCCCATTTCCCCAATTCTTGATAAGCGTTAGATAGATGATTTAAACTAATCGCATAAATCAGGCGATCGCCTTTTACTTCCAGTTCTTTCGCTGCTTGTTCCCAAACAGTCGCCGCCTCAGCAAAACGTCCGGCTTCGTAGAGAATTTTTCCCCTCTCTAAAAGCGAAACAGTATTTAATTCGGACAAACTAACCCCCCAGGAATCGGAAAAGCCGGAAAGCCCCTCTCCTTGCAGGGGAGGGGTTGGGGAAGGGTCAGCCCCGGCATTTTGACTCAAGTTAATTGAAACAACACTATTTAATTGATGATTAGTTTTACCAATTGCCGGAGCAACAACAGTAACTATTAATAAACTTAGCAAAGTCAAACAAAAAAATTTAAATATTTTCATCATTTTTACTCAAATACCGCAATTATTTGGTTGATTCCAAGCGTTTTGCCCTGTGGCTTTTTCAGCATTAGCAACCAGTTGCAATTGTCCTTTTTCGTTAAGACTCCATCCAGTTGCTTCCCTAATTGAGGATTGATAATTTAGGTCTGGCGATCGATGATTTGAATTAACCGGCAAAGATGAAACTCTCTGTAGGTTTTCCATCCCCGATTCCCCATTTGCTAAAATTCGCACATCTCGCCAAAGCGCTCTCCCTCGCAGGGTTTGATTGGGATCGATCGGCAAACCACCCCTTCCCGTAACCACAAATCGATTACCGCGATCGGCTGCACAACCGGCCACAATTTCAGTAGTAGGATCGGCAACATTTTCTGGTAATTCAATCAATCCCGCACCGGGGTTAACATCAGGAGTATTAATTTCTACCGTCCCGCTTAATTGAGGATTTCCCCCCGTCGCCGTGATATCGCTTTCTGCTGTTTCTGCTTGCCTAAATTGGCTACCAAAAATACCAGCACTATTAATGCTTACTCTACCACCTTGATTGGCAATAGAATTAGCAGTGATATCGCTATTTTCCAGCGCCACAAACGTATCGGTTCCCAAAGAGATATTACCACCATTCCCAGTACCGCCAGCAGTAGCAGTAATTGCACTGTTATTGCGTAATTGCAAAATTTGAGTTTGCAACCGAATATTACCACCTTCACCGGATGTAGTAGCCGCCGTAATTCCACCAGAATTAGTCAGATAAATTGCCCCAGCATTTACGCTCAGCAAACCAGCATTTCCAGAACCATCATTTCTGACGCTGATTAATCCACCATTTAGTATTCTCAAACTTCCCGCGTTGATGGTGACGTTTCCCGAAGCACCAGAAGGTGTAGGTGGTAACCCTAAAATTTGTCTGACATTTGGATCGGCGAGATTAGCAGAAGAATCGATCAAACTAGGATTAATCGAACCGAATACCGTACCGCTGACTTCCACAAATTCAGCAGCATTAATGGTAACGCTCCCCGCATTTCCAGAAGCTAAGGTAGAGGAAATTACTCTTCCTCCATCTTTCAAAACTAATCTGGAAGTTGCGATATTTAAACTGCCAGCATTGCCGGAATTAAAAGTAGCAGCACCGACAGTACTGGGAGCAAAAATCATTGACTGAATTCCCGTTAATTCTATAGAATTAACATTAACAACTACATCGCCGCCATTCCCACTACCATAGGTTGTCGTACCAACAATTCCACCATTTAATGTGGTTAATTGTTGAGTGGATACAGTAACGCTACCGCTATTTCCCGCACTATATGCAGTAGTGTTGATCGTGCTAAGAGAAGATGGGTTAAATAAGGAAAATCCGATTGCTTCTACAGATTCGGAAGCATTAACCGTTAAGTTACCTCCTGTAGCGGGACTCAAGCTTCTGGCAGTAATTATTCCTCCTTCTCGCACGCTCAACCGCCTGGTTGATACATTTACATCTCCTCCATTGCCAATCCCTATGGCATTGCTAATCAAGCCACTAGCGATCGCTCCGTCGGTAGTAGTGCCAACTAGTTCGAGAGATTCGGTTGCGTTAACTTCAATTTTTCCAGGGGTTTGGATACCGGGATTTTCGATTAATGCGACTGAACCATCGCGAATGGAAATAGAACGTGCTTGAATTTGAATGGAGTGACTGGCATCAGTTAGCGATCGCGCTGACATTTCTACGTCTTTAAAATTTTGAATACCTGAATAATCCAGCGTCCAATCAATTGGATCGAGATTAACTATACCTGTGTCTACGCTACCTAATTTGATTTTTTCTCCTGTTAAAATACCCCCTTCTAAAACTATGCCATTACCGACTAAAACTATCGAGTTACCTGGTTGCACCCGCAGCCCATTTTCGTTACCTCTGATGAATGCCGGGTATACTGGGTTGACGAGATTTAGGTCGTGTCCTGTATTTTCGATCGCGATCGCAGCAGAATTTGCCCCGAATTGCAAACCAGTAGGTACGCTTATCGTCAATAATGCTGGCGTTTGCAAGTTGGTGGCACTGAAAAAGCTACCATCAGCAAATCTAATACTATTTGCCGTACTTGCAATCAACGAACCGCCGATATTTAATCGGGCATTTGGCCCAAAAACAATACCGCTGGGATTAATCAAGAATAAATTGGCAGTACCGTTGGCGCGAAGTATACCGTCAATATTTGAGAGTTTGCCACCTGTCACGCGGGTAATAATATTTTGAACATCAAGAGAATTGTTAAAAAATGCTTCGCTTCCTCTTGGTATAGAAAATTCTTGAAAGCTATGAAACAGGTTTTTTCCGACACTGGTTCCTCCTTGAATCACCACGCTATTACCATTGATTACCATTGAGTTTTCCGGTAAAGAGGTATCGGGCCGAATTTGCGCGGTGGTTGGCAGGTTAAAGCAAAATAAAAAGAAGGCTAAAGTACTGGATATGTATAGATAGCGATCGGTCTGTTTCATGGAAATTTTTTAGATTATTTTTGATGTACTGGTATATTTAAGTATAAAAAACAACATTTTTTTAAGTTAATTGCCGGAATCTCCGTAATAATGCTTAATTAAAAGTAGGAAAGGTAAGACAGCCGATTTATACATTTCTTACAAGTGGGAAAAGTAGGAAAAATAAATGAATTCTTGTCTCTTTACAACCGCCAAAACTATTACTACAATTAATAACTAACTATACTACTTAAAAGTAACACCAATTACCTACTTAGTATCTCTGAGTAAAAAAAAGTAGTTTATTTAACAACTGCATATATGATTTAGAGTGCTGCGGATAAAAATGTTAGTTTTCATGAGGATTTTTCATTATGACTAGGTTAAATCGCTTTCTGCCGCTCGCCCTTTTTTCGATGACCCTTGCCTCGGAACTATTCCTGAACTTAGCATTACCGACCGAGTTACAGGCACGGCCAGCTTCCGGTCATCCCATGTCTGACTCTCCCCAAACTACGCAAGTCAGCGTCACTTTCGAGCCGCAGGGAGAAGGCAAACCGGATAACTCGGCAGGGGGAGCTTCTCGCAGTCCGGATGGCAAGATTTGTCCCCAAGATACCACGATTAGCCAAACATTTATTACACCCTTAATTCCCGTTAAAAACGAAGCATTAACAGTTGCCGCACATCCGACATTTTTGGTTTATATGCCGCCCACTTCTGCCAGAAAGGTATTTTTTAGTTTGCAGGATGAAAACAAAAATAATCTTTACCAAAGAATATTACCAATTACGGGCGAATCAGGAATAATTAGCATTAAGCTGCCAACCGACGTACCGGAACTAGAAAAAGGCAAAAATTACAAGTGGTATTTTCAAGTTATGTGTCAAAACGCGCTGAGACCTGACAGCCCGGGAATCGAGGCGCAAATCAAAAGAGTGGAGTCTGTTTCTGCGTTGAGTAGTAATTTAGACAAAATCGGATCGCTCGAACAAGCAGCCGTCTACGGCAAAAATGGTATTTGGTACGATACTTTAGCAACCTTAGCGGATTTAAGGAGAAGCCAACCGGAAAATACTGCCTATACAACTAATTGGCAACAAATTTTAAAATCGGTTGGATTAGAAGCGATCGCAAAAGAACCACTTTTGCCATAAAACCTATATCCTTGGTGCATTGGGAATCTACACGAACAAACAAGTTGCTCGGATCGAAATGCTAAAGCAATGGCTTGGCGCTTTAATTATCGCACCTACCGTAGCGGGGTTAGTCATTGCTGCTAATGCAGTAGGACTATTTCAAATGCTTGAATGGGCAACTCTCGATCAATATTTTCGCTTGCGTCCTCGCGAACCGATCGATCGTCGAATTGCGATCGTCACGATTAACGAATCAGACATCCAAAAAATCGGCAAATGGCCGATTCCCGATGGCATTTTAGCTCAAGCGATCGATAACCTAAAAGCACGCCAGCCAAAAGCCATTGGTTTAGACCTTTACCGAGATTTACAAGTACCGCCTGGTGCTGAACGATTAATTCAAACCTTTAAATCCACGCCAAACTTAATTGGCGTTGAAAAAAAAGTAGGAGATACGGTTGCACCTTCACCAACTTTAAAAAAACTAGGTCAAGTTGCCCTAGCCGATTTAGTGTTAGATGCAGATGGCAAAGTGCGCCGGGGATTAATGTCAATTAAAACTGATGAAGGTCAAACTAGATTAAGTTTGAGCGCCCATCTCAGTTTAATGTATTTAGAATCGAAAGGAATTTCTTTGCGAAGAATCGATGCTCCTTCGATAGGGAAAAAAAAGGGAATAAGTAAATTAGGATTAGGTAAAGCAGTATTCGTACCTTTAACGGGAAACGATGGCGGCTACGTGGGCGCTAATTCTGGTGGCTATCAAGTTTTGTTGAACTTTCGCGGAGATTTAAGCAGCTTTACTACCATATCCCTAGCCGATGTTTTAGAAAACCGAATTGGTAATCAAATAGAAGGAAAAATAGTTTTAATTGGGGCAACTGGGCAAAGCCTTAATGACTTATTTCTCACTCCTTATAGCAGCAATATATTCAGTAGTCCCGCACGAACACCAGGCGTAGTTATTCACGCTAACTTAATCAGTCAAACATTAAGCGCGTCACTCGATGGACGACCTTTAATTAAAGTTTGGCCAGAATTACTTGAATGGCTGTGGATTTTTTTTTGGTCTGGATGTGGCGCAACTTCAGGATTAATTTTTGCTCATAAGCGATGGACGGTTGTCAGTATTTTATTACTAGGATGCAGTCTGCTGGGGATTTCTTATCTCACCTTTCTAATTGGTTGGTGGATTCCGGTAGTTGCTCCAATGTTAGCTTTAATTGGTGCTGGTGCTGGCAACACCGGTTATATTCTGGTTACCAACTTGCGGCTTTACCATAAAAAATTAGAAGATTATTCGCGCCACTTAGAAGAAAAAGTAAAAGCCCGCACTAAAGAATTAGAACAGCAAAAAAACCACTTACAAATCCAAACAATTGAACTCGCTCAAGCCAAAGAAACAGCCATTGCTGCCAGCGCTGCCAAAAGCAGTTTTTTAGCCAATATGAGTCACGAACTGCGTACTCCTCTCAACGCTATTTTAGGGTTTACGCAATTAATGAGTCACGATTCTTCTTTATCCGAAGAAAACCTAGAGTACATAGAAATTATCAATTCTAGCGGAGAGCATTTATTGGGATTGATTAACGATGTACTAGAAATGTCAAAAATCGAAGCGGGGCGGCAGGAAATTAAAGAAAATGATTTTAATTTATATCGACTATTGGAAAATTTAAAGGAAATGCTGCGACTGAAAGCCGAAGAAAAAGGTTTGCAGTTAATTTTTGAAATTGCCCCGAACGTACCGCACTACATTAAAACAGATGAAAAGAAATTACGGCAAATTTTGATTAACTTGCTGGGAAATGGCATTAAATTTACCCAGTTTGGTTATGTTAAATTAGCAGTAAAAATAGATTTTACCAGCCTAAACCATAAAATAGAAAATCACGAAAACGGCCAAGGTAATGCTCGTATCCGTTTAATATTTGCTGTAGAAGACACGGGTGCTGGAATAGCAGAAAATGAACTTCACCTATTATTTGAAACTTTTGCACAGACAGAAACAGGTCGTCAATCCGGACAAGGAACGGGTTTAGGTTTAGCGATCAGTCGCAAATTAGTGCAATTAATGGGGGGAGATATTTCTATTAAGAGTAGTTTAGGAAAAGGTACGAGATTTACTTTTGATATTCTAGTTGCGCTGACCGATACAGATGAAAATTTAATTTTACAGCTTACCCAAAGACCGATCGGCCTAGAACCAGGCCAATCCGATTATCGCATCTTGGTAGTGGATGAGGTAAAGGAAACTCGTCAATTGATGGTAAGACTCCTCACCCCGGTTGGGTTCCAAGTAAGAGAAGCTATTCATGGTGAAGATGCGATCGCCCTTTCGGAAAGTTGGCAACCTCACTCGATCTGGATCGGGATGCCAATGTCCGGAATAGATGGATATGAAACGATCCGAAAGATCGCAGCTACCGCTCGAACTCAATCGATCAAGATCGTCGCGCTCACCACCCGCGCTTCGGCAGACGAGATAAATCGTCTGTCGTCAGTTGGTTGCGATGATTTTGTCAGCCATCCTTTTCAAGAACAGGAGATTTTTGCCAAAATGTCCCAACATTTAGGTGTGCGTTACTTATATGAAATGCCGGAGGAAAGAGAACCAAACAACGGCTGTTCTAAAATTGCGATCGAACCCTCACAACCCGTACCGAAATCGAACAATTACTCATCTTCTGAACTGGATGAAATGCCTATCAATTGGTATGAGGATCTAAATTATGCAGCTTCTCAAGGTGACGATATTTTGATTTATCAACTAATCGAACAAATTCCTCAATCAAATAGCGCTTTGGCTAATCGATTAACCGAACTTACCTATAATTTTTATTTTCAACAAATTTTAGAATTAACTCAATTAAAAATTACCAGTCTTCAAAATACCTTGTCAACCGTGACATTAGTAAAAAGTGACGGCGAACTTCACTTAGAAAGTAAAGAAAAAGAAACTCTCAAACCCCATCTGGCAACGAATAATTCTCTTACTACTCCTTGCTTTGCCAGTCGTACCGAAACATTGGCTGAATCAAGCCAATTTTATCCTGCCAACTTTGACTATCCCAGCATCGAACCAGAAGCAACTAAAAATCAAGACAGTTTAGCTAATATTCTCGTGGTTGACGATCTAGCAGAAAACCTGCGTCTTTTGTCTAGTATCCTCAGCCAAAAAGGTTATCAAGTTGAAGCAGCCCTCGATGGTATAACCGCTTTAAATGTAGCCAAAATCAACCAACCAGATTTAATTTTACTAGATATTAATATGCCTAAAATGGATGGCTATCAAATTTGTAAAAATTTAAAAGAACATCCCCAAACTAATCAAATACCAGTAATATTTATTAGCGCGATGAATGAAGTAGATGATAAGGTGAAAGCTTTTAAAATGGGGGGAGCAGATTATATTAATAAGCCATTCCAAATTGAAGAAGTATTGGCTAGAGTAGAAAACCACTTAACTATTAGTCGGTTACAAAAACAATTAGTTTTTCAAAACGAAAACCTACAAAAAGAGGTGGTTAATCGGATTTTTGCAGAGGAAGCATTGCGGCTATCAGAATCCAAAGAACGGGAAAAAGCGCAGCAACTATCTCAAGCTATTCAACAGTTAACTCAAGCTCAAGCAAAATTAGTGCAGCAGGAAAAAATGTCTAGCTTGGGTCAATTAGTAGCTGGAATCGCTCACGAAATAAACAATCCAGTGAACTTTATTCACGCTAATTTAGACCATCTTCATAATTATAATCAAGAATTGGTTAACTTGTTGCATTTATATCAAAATTATTTTCCGGATATACCAGCCGAAATTTCTAATAAAATCGAAACAATTGATATAAAATTTTTGGTAGAAGACCTCACGAAAATCTTGAATTCTATGAAGGTGGGAACTCAGCGTATTGTGGAAATCGTGAAGTCTTTGCGAACGTTTTCTCGCTTGGATGAATCAGAAGTGAAATCAGTAGATATTCATGAAGGTATAAACAGTACTTTAATGATTTTAGAGCATCGACTGAAATCTCAAACAGACAAATTATCAATAGAAGTAATTAAAGAATATGGTAATTTACCAAAAATAGAATGCTATGCAGGTCAACTCAATCAGGTATTTATGAATATTATTGCCAATGGAATAGATGCTCTAGAAGAGCGTAAACGCCGTAAAGATTATGGAAATTGGAAACCACAAATTCGCGTTCGTACAGAAGTTTTGAGCGATCGAAAAGTGGGGATTTACATTACCGATAATGGAGTAGGTATGACAGAAGAAGTCCGGCGAAGATTATTCGATCCTTTCTTTACTACCAAAGATGTAGGTAAAGGTACTGGATTGGGAATGTCGATTAGCTATCAAATTGCCGTTGATAAGCATGGAGGAGAAATTCGTTGCATATCTGCACCGGGACAAGGGACAATGTTTGCGATCGAAATACCGATCGCACAAATCGGCACTCAATAATTAGTTAATTGCGAGTAGTAATTAGTACTTATACTTTTTAATCTTTCTGTAGATAGAAGTAAAAAAATGGGTAAGAAGCTAGATTAAACCAGCTACCGTCAAATCAAATTTTTGTAGAAAAAACTTTATCACCGAATGCTAAAATAGCAAATGAAGTGTGACATCTATCAAGTCGGCGGCAGTCTAAAAAGCAATGCTCCCACCTATGTGGAGCGACAAGCAGATGAGCAAATTTACCAAGCTTTAAAACAAGGTGATTTTTGTTATGTACTCAACTGTCGGCAAATGGGTAAGTCTTCCCTGTTAGTGAGGACTAAGCATCGTCTAGAGCAAGAAGGTTTTAAATGTACGACAGTCGATATGACTAATATCGGCAGTGAAAATATCACCCCTTCTCAATGGTATAAGGGAGTGATTGCCGATTTAACTTTGGGATTTAAACTGTTAGGAAAATTTAACTTAAAAACTTGGTGGCAAGAGCAAGAAGGTATTCCTTTGCCGCAAAGATTGAGCCGCTTTATTTCGGAAATATTATTAGTACAATTTAACGAAGAAAAAATATATATATTTATTGATGAGATAGATAGTATTCTCAGCTTGGGTTTTCCAGTTGATGACTTTTTTGCTTTGATTCGTTTTTGTTATAACCAAAGAGCGATCGATCCCGAATTCAACCGAATTACATTTGCCATATTTGGAGTTGCCACACCAGCCGATTTGATTCAAGATAAAAATCGCACTCCCTTCAATATCGGTCAAGCAATTGAATTGGATGGGTTTTCTTTAGAACAAATTCAACCTTTAACCAAAGGATTAGAAGTAGAAAATGTTAACTCAAAAGCGATTATTAAAGAGATTTTAAATTGGACGGAAGGACAACCATTTCTTACTCAAAAAATCTGCCAACTAGTACTAAATTATAGTAAAGAAACCGTGAGTGGAATGCTAAGAGTTCCGCCCGGTACAGAATCGTTTTGGGTGGAAAGTATAGTCAGAACGCGACTGGTTGATAAGTGGGAATCCCAAGACGAACCACAGCATTTGCGGACAATTCGCGATCGCATTTTAGCCAACGAGTTAATTGCCGGACGCTTACTGGGAATTTATCAACAAGTCCTCGCCGGGGAGGAAGTGGGAGTAAATGACAGCCGAGAACATATTGAACTAGTACTATCCGGTTTGGTGCGTAACGACCGGGGAAAACTGAAAGTAAAAAACCGCATTTATCAAGCAGTGTTTAATGCTGAATGGGTGGCAAAACAACTGGAAAATTTGCGCCCCTACGCCCACGGTTTCCAAGCTTGGATGGCATCCGGACAGCAAGATGAATCTCAACTATTGCGGGGAATGGCATTGCAAAGTGCCCTGAATTGGGCAGAAAACAAAAAGCTATCCGATCTGGATTATCGTTTTCTAGCTGCCAGTCAAACACTTGCCAAACGAGAAGTTGAAATTTATTTAGCTGCGGAAAAACAAGCCAGAAGACTGGAAAGAGAAAAAGCACAATTTGCTTTACAATCTGCCCAACAAGCTCATCAAATATTAGCAAAAGCCCGGAAAAATGCCAAACAAAACTCTCAAAATATCAGGTTAGCTAAAGGTTGGATCGCGAGTATTGCGGGTATAGTTGCCAGTTCGGTGATTATTTTGCGCTTGACGGGACTGTTGCAGGGCATGGAGTGGAACGTATTAGATCGATTTTTTCAAGCGCGTCCTATAGCGCGGATAGAAACTCGCATCGCGATCGTTACTATTGATGATTCGGATATTAGCAGAATAGGCCAGTATCCGCTTTCCGATCGGGTATTGGCTACTGCCATAGAAACCATAAAAACCTATAAGCCAAGAGCAATCGGGCTGGATTTATATCGAGATTTACCCGTCCAACCAGGGGAGAGACAATTAGCAGAGGTGTTTAGAAATACTCCTAATTTAATCGGTACTCAAAAAGTAGTAGGTAGCAAAATTCCCCCACCACCAGTATTAGCGCAATTAGAGCGAGTGGGCTTTGCCGATCAGGTGTTGGATGGCGACGGTAAAGTGCGCCGCGCCTTGCTTTCCGTGCAACCACCGGGCGGTACGTTATATCTAAATCTCGGTTTGCGACTGGCTCTCATCTATCTAGAAGCAGAAGGAATTACCCCACAAGATGTTCCTAACCATCCCCATCAAAGGCGTTTGGGCAAAGCATTAATCGTTCCTTTTCAATCTAACGATGGCGGTTACGTAAGGGCTGATGCGGGCGGGTATCAAGTTTTACTTAATTTTCACGGTACTAGAGAAAGTTTCGAGACTTTTTCGATGTCCGATTTGTTGGCAAATCAAATTCCGCAAGAAAAACTGCGCGATCGCATTGTTTTGATCGGATCGATCGCCGATAGCGTCAACGATTTATTTCAAACTCCCTACAGCAGCCGAATTTTTGGCCCTGCCAAACAAATGGCAGGAGTAACCATTCATGCCAATATCGCCAGCCAAATATTGAGCGCTGCTTTGGATGGACGCCCCATGCTGCAAGTTTGGTCGGAAGCATCCGAGTGGCTGTGGATATTACTTTGGTGCGGCATCGGGGCAGCCTTAGCTTGGCTGGTCAAAAATTCAAAATTAGTTGTAATTTTAGTACTCGTGGTCGAAGGAGGATTAATTGCGATCGCTTTTTTTGCCTTTTTACAAGGTTGGTGGATTCCGGTGATTCCTCCATTAATTGGGTTAGCAATATCTGCAATTACTCTGCCGATCGTCACTACCAAACAATTAGAACGAATTCAACTCGGTTTGACCCTCAAATACTTAATCACCGTTTCCAAACAGCAACCAGCCGCCGGACAAATAGCTATTGAATATCTCAAGCTATCGGAAACTCCCGAAAATCAGGTATTAATCGATCGGATGTGGCAGGAATTTTACTTAGAAAATGGGTAGTGGTGAGTTGCGATCGCGACAGGTGTGTGGAACGCAGATGGCTCTGGCTGGGATATGGACGGTATTGCCTGGTTCAGTTGGAATAATGGAGAAAACTCTGTCAACTCTTATTGGGCTACTATCGAGCACAATTATGTACCTACACCTGTTCCAGAACCTGCTTCCACCTTGGGTTTACTAGCTTTAAGTACTCTAGGTGTAGGTTCCATGCTCAAACGCAAACAGCAAAAGAAAGCAACAGTGAAAGTATAACTTAATCACCCCCCAAATCGATTTAATCACAGAAAACGCCTTGTTTTCCCCAGTGGAAAGCGCGGCTATTTTTTTGCGGTATGATGCAGTGGCGTTTAGAAACCCGGTTTCTTCAAGAAACCGGGTTTCTGGGGTATCTGAGCAAAGAATTTTGTGCGCTAGCGCGTACCTATCAAGTAAAAAATGCCAGTTCCTAGTTACTCCTAAGAAACACATTTGCTCAAACTCTTATTGACTGTGTTTCTTTCATCTATTGTGGGCGTGTAATCGCGCCCTTTGGGGGCTCAGATCTTGCACCAAGCATATAAACCGGGCTAATTAGTTATATTTTCGGAATATTCATCAAGCATTCTAGCAACCGTAAAGGCGGTTAAGGCATTCGGAACATTGCTGAAACTGTGATTACTAGTTCCTTCTTCCCCTAGTCCCTAGCCTCTAGTCCCTCGCTATAGTAAGTATTTTACGCAATATGGCCGATTATAAGACACGAATCTCAGCATTTTAGCTGAATTTGGATTTCATTCTTGCCGTATTCTGGCTTCTTTTATCAATATTTTCCTCGGGGTTTAATATATTTTTTTGATAAAGTTGAATTCATACTGTTGACTCTACTGATGTGCGTATGACAATCTGTTGTCAGTGATGAGATTCAAATGAACGCCAAATTACCGACATAAGTTAAATTACACAAAATTTTAATGGGTGCTTTCTACTAATAAAAAAGTTATCGGTAATCGCACGTACTTATAGATTCTTCCTGCTGTCAGCATTAATTTGTTTGGAGATGCTCGGAATAATGGCTATTTTAACTATGATGAAAAAGTTGTCCGCTACTGCGGGAGCAGCATTGATTGCGGTGGGAATGGCAGGAGCAGCACGAGCCGCTAGCTTTAACTTTTCTTATACCCTTGATAATGGAAGCATCCTCAAAGGCACCTTGGAAGGCGACGTTCAAGCAGATGGCGATCGAGTTTTCGTTTCATCTGTGACGAATACTAGCTTTAACAGTATAGCTAGCCCCGATTTACCCTTCGTTCAGTCTATAGTTCGCTTTCTGGGCGGAGATTCTGAAAGTGTAACAGTTAGCTTCAGCGGTCAGCACATGGATATCATCGCTTCTACCCAACTGGATGGCGGAGATGGCTTTCTGTTTGAGAGTGTGGGAAAGGTATATGGTATGCCTGTCTATGTCAGTGGCAATTCTTTTGGCAGTAAAAAAATTGAAGCGTACAAACCCGATCGATGGCAGCTGACATCATCTGCTTCCAACTCCGCTTCTGTTAACGAACCTGGCGCTACATTAGGTTTATTAGTATTTGGTGCAATAGGTACGGGTTTGATGCTCCAGCGCAAACAGCAAAAGACACGAGGTTAAATACCAGTTCACTTGCTTGGGTATCGCTAATTTCTCCCCCTGTCCCTGCCAAAATAGTAAACGCGACCGAATTTAAGCGAACCGGTACACATCTGCTTACCCCTCAACCCGCAGAAAGATCACCATCGGTGGTAATCTGAGAAATGGCATTGCTAAATGTTAAGACTCTTTTCCCTTATCTAAGACATAGGCGCAAGCATGGTAGCCAGCACAGAAAGAACAAATATTGGCCGCATTGTCCAGATTATTGGCCCCGTTGTTGACGTTGAGTTCACCAGCGGCAAAATGCCCCAAATCTACAACGCTTTGAAAATTCAAGGCAAAAACGAAGCCGGACAAGACGTATCCGTCACCTGCGAAGTGCAACAACTGCTAGGCGACAACCAAGTCCGCGCCGTGGCGATGAGTACCACCGACGGTTTGGTGCGCGGTATGGAAGCCGTAGACACCGGCGCACCCATCAGCGTGCCAGTAGGGGCTGCTACTCTGGGTCGGATTTTCAACGTATTGGGCGAACCAATTGACAATTTGGGCCCCGTTGATAGTCAGGAAACTTTCCCGATTCACCGTCCCTCGCCCAAACTGACGGAATTAGAAACCAAACCCTCAGTTTTTGAAACCGGCATTAAAGTAGTAGACCTGTTGGCTCCCTATCGTCGGGGTGGCAAAATCGGTCTGTTCGGTGGTGCTGGCGTAGGCAAAACCGTAATCATCCAAGAATTGATCAACAACATCGCTAAAGCTCACGGTGGCGTGTCCGTGTTTGGCGGTGTGGGCGAACGCACCCGCGAAGGTAATGACCTCTACAACGAATTCAAAGAATCGGGGGTTATTAACGAAAAGAATATCGGCGAATCCAAAGTAGCTCTGGTTTACGGTCAGATGAACGAACCACCGGGAGCTAGAATGCGCGTGGGTCTGTCTGCGCTGACAATGGCGGAATACTTCCGCGATGTCAACAAGCAAGACGTACTGCTGTTTATCGATAACATCTTCCGCTTCGTACAAGCAGGTTCGGAAGTATCCGCTCTGTTAGGTCGGATGCCTTCTGCGGTTGGATATCAGCCCACCCTAGCAACAGAAATGGGTGCTTTGCAAGAGCGGATCACCTCCACCACGGAAGGTTCCATCACCTCGATTCAAGCAGTGTACGTACCTGCGGACGACTTAACCGACCCCGCACCTGCTACCACCTTCGCCCACTTGGATGCTACCACCGTGCTATCTCGCGGTTTGGCTGCTAAGGGTATTTACCCAGCAGTTGACCCCCTGGATTCCACTTCTACCATGTTGCAACCCAGCGTTGTGGGTGACGAACACTACCAAACGGCTCGTGCAGTACAATCCACCCTGCAACGTTATAAGGAATTGCAAGATATTATCGCGATTCTCGGTTTGGATGAACTGTCAGAAGATGACCGTCTGACGGTAGCTCGCGCTCGCAAAATCGAGCGGTTCTTGTCTCAACCATTCTTCGTAGCAGAAGTATTTACTGGTTCTCCCGGTAAGTACGTGAAGTTGGAAGATACGATTAAGGGCTTCAAGAAGATTCTTTCTGGTGAATT
>CAZJJR010000001.1:14810-100670 GCA_964546365.1 uncultured bacterium
AAGCTTTCTACATGGTAGGCACCATTGAAGAAGCGATCGCCAAAGCTGAAAAAATTCAGTCTGGTAATAAATAGAACATAGGTTATAGGGCATGGGGAGGGGGTAATGGTAAGACGCCCTCTCTGCCCTGTTACCAATTCCCGATTAGTAATCTAAAACCCTTAAATCAAAAATCGAAATGACTTTAAAAGTTCGCGTAATTGCCCCAGACAAAACTGTTTGGGATTCTACCGCCCAAGAATTGATTCTCCCCAGCACCACCGGACAGTTGGGTATCCTGACCGGTCACGCTCCTCTTTTGACCGCTTTGGATATCGGCGTGATGCGAGTTCGCGGTGATAAAAATTGGACGCCCATTGCTTTAATGGGTGGATTTGCGGAAGTCGAAAACGACGAAGTAACTATTTTGGTTAACGGTGCAGAACGGGCTGATTCGATCGACATCGAAAAAGCGCGTACCGCTTACAACCAAGCTCAAGAGCGGTTTAATCAAGTCCAAAACAGCGAAAACCGTCAAGAAAAAATTCAGGCTACCCAAGCTCTGAAAAAGGCACGCGCCCGTTTTCAAGCAGCTGGTGGCATGGTGCAAATCTAAACGCGGGTGGCTAGAGTTCACCTTTAAAGCACTGGAGGATAGGTTCCTTCAGTGCTTTAAATTAACTTCACATTGATCGACTAAATACTAGTACATATAAAGACTTAATGAAGTAAGATAATATATCTATAAAAAATGCCTCTATCTTTGGTATGAAATATAATAATTAGTTAAGATTAGTCAGACCGCTTACGTAGTCAGGGTAAATTTCCACTAGGAAAAAACTATTCTCTATCGACCTCCTACGGAAACGTTTTGAGGATAGACAAAATTGCGTTAATTTAGAACAGAGTTATCTTGGTGGCCTACTTGTAGATACGGATCATATTAAAGCAAATAATTTCAAATATGGTTGATTTTACGGTTGCGATTCCTACTTATAACGGAGCAACTAGATTAGCAGCAGTATTACGACGACTGCAAAAACAGGTAAATACGGAAGGCTTTTCCTGGGAAATTATCGTGGTTGACAACAACAGCCAAGATAATACTGCTAAACTGGTGCGAGAGTATCAAGAAATTTGGTCGTCAGCTTATCCGTTGAAATATGTATGCGAGCTTAATCAAGGCGCGGCATTCGCTAGAAATAGAGCAGTAAAAGAAGCTAGAGGAAGATTTGTTGGTTTTTTAGATGATGATAATTTGCCAGAGTCTGACTGGGTAGTAAGTGCTTACGAATTCGGGAAAGCGCATCCGAAGGCGGGAGCTTATGGCAGCCAAGTAAAAGGTAAATTTGAAGTAGAACCGCCGCCAAATTTTGCAAAAATTGCTGGTTTTTTTGGCATTACAAATCGAGAAAATACTCCGCATCGCTACGAACCGCGTAAAAAGATGCTACCAGCTGGTGCGGGTGTTGTAGTTCGCAAACAAGCTTGGTTGGAAAACGTTCCCAACCGCTTGGTTCTCAATCATAAAGGAAAAGAAGAAGGATTAGCTAGCGAAGATTTAGAAGCTTTATTGTATATTCAAAAAGCAGGTTGGGAAATTTGGCATAACTCAGAAATGCTGATTTATCATGAGATTCCTAGCTGGCGGTTGTCAAAAAATTATCTGGTATCCGTGGCTCGTTGCGTTGGTTTGAGCCGCCATCATTTGCGGATGATAAGATTAAAAGATTGGCAAAAACCGCTGTTAATTCCTGTTTATTTTGTTAACGATTTGCGTCGATTAATAATATACTGGCTGAAAAATGGCCGTGCAGTGAAAAAAGATGCGATCGCAGCTTGCGAACTCGAACTATTGCGGTGCAGTTTGATTAGTCCTTTATTTCTTTGGAAAAAGCGATATTTAGAGTCTAAACATACAGGTAAAGTCAGTCAAAAAAAGCTAGTTGAATTGCCATTGGAAAAGCAGCCATTATCTAGCAAATCAAGATAACTTAAAAAGAAGCCTATGGACTTTACCGTAGCCATCCCAACTTACAATGGAGCCAGCCGTTTACCCCTGCTTCTAGAACGACTGCGCCAACAGGTGAATACCGAATATTTCGCCTGGGAAATCATTGTTGTTGATAATAATAGTAAAGATAATACACCGGGAGTTGTAGAAGAATATCAAGCAAATTGGCCAGAGAAATTCCCTTTGAGATATTGTTTAGAAACCGAACAAGGAGCGGCTTTTGCTAGATTGCGTGCAGTTAGAGAAGCAAAAGGCGAATTAATTGGTTTTTTGGATGATGATAATTTACCGGATAGTAACTGGGTGGTGGCTGCTTACTCCTTTGGCAAAGAACATCCCAAAGCGGGAGCTTTTGGCGGTCAAATTCACGGCGAATATGAAGCAAAACCGCCTGCAAATTTTAAAAGAATCCAATCATTTCTAGCAGTTATAGAGCGAGGCTCAAAACCAAAGTTATACGAGCCGGATAAGTTAATTTTACCTGCTGGAGCCGCTTTTGTAGTTCGTAAAAAAGCTTGGTGCGAATCTGTTCTCAACCGCCCCATGCTAATTGGTCGAGTGGGAGGACAGATGTTAGGAGGAGAGGATTACGAGCCATTGCTATATATACATAAAGCCGGGTGGGAAATTTGGTATAATCCAGCCATGCACGCTTATCATCAAATTCCCTATTGGCGGTTAGAAAGAGATTACTTAATTGCTCTAAGTCGAGCCTGTGGTTTGTGCATTTGTCATCTTCGCATGATTAATGCGAAAGAAGGACGCAAGCCAATTTTGATGGCTCGGATTTTTTTGAGTAATATGCGTCGGGCGGTACGGCATCTGGGCCAATATCGAGAGCAAGTTACGACTGATATTGTTGCAGCTTGCGAAATGGAATTCTTCTTGAGTTGCATGGCTAGTCCTTTTTATTTTATTAAAACTTCTCTAGTTTCGCGACTAGCTGGATTTTATGAAAAAAAATAAAAATATAAAACGCACTGAAGTTGATAAATAAAAGGTAGAAACAGCAGTTAAGTTAGTTGGATTATTTAAAAACATCTATTAGTTCAATAACATATGGAAGTACCTATTAATTCAACCACGCAGCCACTAAAAGAAAGTAAGCCTGGTTACATGATTCAGCTAGATGCGTTACGGGCAATAGCTGTATTTGGCGTATTAGTTTACCACTGGCTGCCGAAAGAATTATTTTTAAATTCCCAATTAGAATGGGGGGTACTTGGAGTTAAGCTTTTTTTTGTATTAAGCGGTTTTTTAATTACTGGGATTTTGTTGAAATGTAGAGATAAAATTGAACTGTATGGCCAAAATACAGGAGAGATCGTAAGGAAATTTTACATCCGCCGCTTTTTGCGTCTGTTACCGATATATTATCTAATTCTTTTTCTAACTATCGTCTCTGTTTCCGGGTGGAATTCTTCTTATGTTTGGCATTTTACTTATACATCTAACATTTATTATACTTTCAATAAATGGGATGTTAATTCACCTTTTTGGACTTTAGCAGTAGAGGGGCAATTTTACTTGTTTTGGCCTTTAATCATTCTTTTTGTTCCCAGAAAACACTTATTAAAAATTATTTTAGTAACTATTTCAATAGCGCCTTTATTCAGGATATTATTTTTCGATGCTTTCCAGAGCGGAGTTCAAATTCAACTTCTTACCTTTGCTTGTTTAGATACTTTAGGAATGGGGTCTTTGCTAGCATATTACTATTACGATAAAGAGCTACTAAAAAACAAAACTTATTTATCTAATTTTTGTTTTTGGGTAGGAGGTACGTTGTTCATAGCTTTAATTTTTACTAAACAGTATATAGAAGGCCGAGTCGGAGTTGGTTTATTTGACACTGTTACCGCTCTTTATTTCACATGGTTGGTAGATCGCGCAGCACAGGGTTTCGGTGGTATTGCAGGAAATATTTTAGAATTCAAACCATTGGTAAATGTTGGTAAGATTAGTTATGGTATTTACGTATACCACTCTTTTGTAGCTTGTAAAGTTCCGGAAGTTTTTAATAAAAGGTTTAACCTATCTTACCCAGATTCTATATGGATTGAATTCTTTTTACAAACTGTAGCAACTCTAATTATTGCTTCATTGTCATCGCGATTTTTTGAAAACCCAATCAATAATTTCAAAAAATATTTTAAGATTTAATTATTAATAGTAGGGTGGACAATGCCAACCCTGGTGGTTATAAGCAAGATAATCAGAAAAAAAACACGAGAAGAGTTTATGAAAAAACCAGTTATCGCGATCGGATTAGATGCAGCATCCCCTGTGCTGATTGAAAAATGGATCGAGCAAGGATATCTTCCAAATCTCAGTCGCCTGAAAGAGCAAGGAGCTTACACTCGCTTAAAAACTAACGATCGCTATAAAGCGGAAACAACCTGGACGAGCTTTTTAACTGGCTGTTCGCCCGATAAAACAGGCTGTTGGGGACAAATTCAATTTCAGAATGGAAGCTATGAAGTCGAAGAAATTGGCCCGTTTTACGATTTTGTGGAATATCAGCCGTTTTATGCGTTGGGGGATAACTACCGAGTGGCAGTTTTCGATATGCCACAAACTACCCTTTGCGATCGCGTGAACGGTATGCAAATTTTAGGTTGGGGCGCACACGCACCGATGACTCCCAGCCACTCCCAACCTCCGGAACTTTTGGGGGAATTAACTAAAAAATATGGCAATCATCCGGCTTTTAATAAAGATCATGCAGATACTTTAAATAAAGATGCGCTTTTCCAATTACAAAAAGCTTTAGAAAATGGAATATCTCGCCGTTCGGCGATTTGTCAGGATTTGCTACAAAGAGAAAAGTGGGATTTATTTTTAACTATTTTCGGTGAAACTCATGCCGCCGAGCATTTTTTGTGGCATCAAAGTCAGAAAGATCATCCTTTGTATGGGTTAGTTGAAAGCGTTGAAGATGACCCGTTGTTAAAAGTTTTTGAGGCAGTCGATCGCGCGGTGGGTGAAATTTTGGCTGTTGCGCCGGAAGATGCTTGTATTTTGGTGTTTGCGGCGCACGGTATGGGAGCGAACACGATGGATTTGCCGGGGATGCTGTTTTTGCCGGAGTTGCTGTATCGATGGAGTTTTGGCAAAGCTGCGATCGCACCCGGTAAAATTGGAACTGCACCCGGAAAACCGCTCTCTGCTTATAAAAAACGCGGCTGGTACGGACAAGTTTGGAGTATGCAGTCTGACTCCAATCCGCTCAGAAGTTTCTTGAGGCGCGAACTACCAACGAGCATTTTTCAACGTTTAGAAAAGTTTTTAGGTAAACCTCAAGAAACTGGGTTAGATTCTCCTTACGAATTAAGAAATCGAGGAGATAAACTTTGGTGGCAATCAGCAAGGTGGTATCAACCACTTTGGCATCAAATGAAAGCTTTTGCTTTGCCAACCTATTCGGAAGGAAGAATTCGGATTAACTTGCAAGGACGGGAACCGCAAGGTATCGTTACTCCTTCAGAATATACAGCCGTTTGCGATGAAATCGAACAATTTTTGTCTCGCCTTAAAGATGGCAGAACTGGCAAACTAATGGTAAAAGATGTGATTCGGACGCGCCATTCTGCTTTAGACCAAAACCCCAAATTACCCCCTGCCGATTTGATTGTTTGTTGGCAGGAAGATGACCCCACTGATGTGATAGATAGTCCCGATTTCGGACGGATTGGGCCCGTTCCCCACCATCGCACTGGCAGTCATCTACAAGATGGATTTTTAATGATTAAAGGTGCAAATGTGGAATTTGGCGATCGTTTGCCAGATGTTCACAATTTAGACTTGGCTCCGACAATTTTAGAGTTGATGGGAGCGAAGGTTCCAACATATTTTGATGGAAAATCTTTGGTTTCTACTAAGGCTTCTGTTTCCTTGAGTTAAGGAATTAGGTGGTGCGTTAAACTGACGTTAACGCACCCTACTTTGCGATTTCGGGAAATTATGCCGACTATATCTGTGGTGATTCCAGCTTTTAATGCAGAAAAGACTATTCGAGAGACGATCGAATCAGTTTTGAATCAAACATTTTCAGATTTTGAGTTGCTAGTAATTAATGATGGTTCGCAGGATTTTACTTTGGATATAATCGAGCGTATAAAGGACGATCGAATAAAGGTATTTTCCTATCCCAATGCAGGAGTATCGGTAAGTAGAAATCGCGGCATCTCTCAAGCTGTTGGCGAATATATTGCTTTTTTAGATGCAGACGATTTGTGGACATCTGATAAACTAGAAGCTCAATTAAAAGCTTTCCAAGAAAATCCCCAAGCAGCAGTAGCTTATAGTTGGACTGATTATATTGATGAATACAGTCAGTTTTTACGTCCGGGAATGCACGTTACTGCCAATGGAGATGTGTATGCAAAAATTTTAGAGACGTTCTTTCTAGAAAATGGTTCTAATTTTTTAGTAAGAAAAGCAGCTTTGCTGGCAGTAGGCGGTTTTGATGAATCGTTCTTTGGCCCAGAAGATTGGGATATTTGTATTCGTTTAGCAGCAAAATACCAGTTTGTTGCCGTAGCGCGATCGCAAGTATTGTACAGATTAAACCGAACTTCAAATCAATCCATTTCTTCTCAACTAACTAGACAGGAATCACAAAATTTAAAGGTGATAGAAAAAGCTTTTCAGGAAGCTCCCGACTCCTTGAAAGAATTAAAAAGAACTGCTTTGGCTAACTTGTATAAGTATCTTACTTTTCGAGCGATCGAAAGTTCTTGCGATCGCGCTAATAGCTTAACAGCAGCTAGATATCTGTTTAATTCGATTAAATACAATCCTTCGTTATTAAAGCAAGTTAAAGTGATTGCCTCAGCCCTATTAAAAATTATGGCAATTGCCATCTTATCTCCCGAAAAAGCTCGAAAATTAACCATCAAATCTAAATAAAGACAGTTAACCTCTAAATGTATCCCTTTTCTATATACCAATTTGCTGTTTGAGAAATGCTTTCCTGATAAGAAACTTTTGGCTGATAGCCCAATTCTTTTTTAGCTTTTGATATGTCGAAAATACGATTGGCAAGAAACATATCTAAAGGCTTAGAAAAAGGTAAGTCATAATGCAAATACTTGTAGATTAAATTGGAAACAGTATTGATTGGCTGATAAAATAAGGCAGGCGATCGCGCAAAGGAATTGTTAACGTTTAATTCTTCAGCAATTAAGCTGACTAAATCCTTAACTTTAATCGGTTGTTCGCTGGCAATATTATAAACTTCACCTTCAATATCTTTAACTCGACCGCAGAGTTTTATCCCTTCTACAATATCAGCTACACAAGTAGGATGTTCGTAGTTTTCTCCAGAACCAATCATGCGAAAATTTTGGTTGGCAATATCTTTAAACAACTTTAACCAATTAGATGTTCTCGCACCAAGAACCCCTGTTAACCGAGCAATCACTACGGGTAAATCATGCTTTTGATGATAAGATAACATAACTTGTTCGGCTACCCATTTGCATTCCCGTCGTAAGTTATTTGGATTAGGTTTTGTTGTCTCATCAACAGGCGAATTGGTGATAAATCCGTAAACGCCAACACTACTCGTATAAACCAATCTTTCTACATTTGCTTTCAGCGCGGCGCGTGCTACATTTTCAGTTCCTTGAATGTTAGTTTGGCGGACTTGCTCTACTATATGTCTTTTTGGTAACCGATAGCGGGGTCGCAATACAACAAGATGATAAACTTGCTGACAACCTTGGATAGCTTTTTCCATTGCATCGCTATCTAAAACATCTCCATACACAATTTCAACATCTAGGGATTTCAGTACAGAAGTATTGCTTTTATCGCTATGAGCTAACGCTCTGACTTCATATCCTTCTTTAACTAATTTTTCTACTAAGTGACCGCCAACAAATCCTGTAGCTCCAGTGACAATAACTTTCATACTTCTTCAAATTAAGTTTGTTATAATTATAAATTAGAGTTAGTTAAAATAGGGCAAATAATGAATAAACCCGTGATTGCGATCGGACTCGATGCAACCAATCCAGAATTACTGGAAAAATGGATGAGTGAAGGTCATTTGCCAAATTTAAGTAAAATGCGAGAACGGGGAAGTTACGGACGGCTGAATAACTTTATAGAATATAGCGATGGAGTTACCCAAACTGCCGATACGGAAAGAATATGGGTAATGTTTTTAACTGGTTGTTTGCCCCATAAAACTGGTTATTGGGCTTCTTTAAAATTAGAAAGAGGTACATATAATTTTACTCGCGATCGCGTTGCTGCCATCTACGACTATCAGGAATACCCTTTATTTTATGCTTTAGGGGAAAAACATCGAGTTTGTATATTTGACGTTCCCGGTTCTACCCTTTCTAACCAAGTTAATGGACTGCAAGTTTTAGGTTGGGGAGGACACGCACCTAACACCTTAAATCATTCTCAACCACCCGAACTTTTATCCGATTTAATCGAACAATATGGCAAAAATCCTTTAATAAATAATGATTTTGGGTTTTGGTGGGATAAAACTTATATTAACAGAATTCAAAAATCGATTAACCGCAGCACTTCTGCTCGTGCAGCGATTTGTCGTGACTTACTTAAACGTCAATCTTGGGATTTATTCTTAACAGTTTTTGGCGATACTCATGCGGTCAGTCACGATTTTTGGCACTTGAGTCAACCGGATCATCCCCTTTATTCCCACCATCCAGTCGATACAACTTCCGGTGATGCCATACTCGATGCTTTTAAAGAAGTCGATCGAGCAGTTGGAGAAATTTTAGAAGCGGTTCCTAAAGATGCCTATAAATTAGTTTTTTCAGTTCACGGTATGGGAAAAAATACGGCAGATTTATTCACAATGGTATATCTAGCCGAGATGATGTATCGATTTAGTTTTCCGGGTAAATCAATGCTGCCTGGTGGGAAACTGGGAACTACGCCACCGCCGATAATTACTAATCCAAAAAGACGTACTTGGATGGGAGAAGTTTGGCAATACTTCGACAATACAAATTTAGCTAAAAGCTTATTAAAAAGATGGACACCAGGGAAGGTACAAAAGCAACTAGATAAACTTTTAGGTAATGTCGGTTTTTCTGCTTTAAGTCAACCAACTCAAGGCAATTTATACTGGCATCCAACAATTTGGTATCAACAATTTTGGCCACAAATGAAAGCTTTTTCGCTGCCTTTCTTTGAAGGAGGGCATATCCGAATTAATTTGAAGGGAAGAGAACCAAACGGTATTGTAGATGTGTCTGAATACAATAGTTTATGTGAAAAATTAACAGAAAAGCTTTATCGCCTGACAGATGGCAGAACTGGAGAACCGATCGTTGAAAAAGTGATAAGGACTAGGGATAATGGTATGGATGACGATCGCAAATTGCCCGATCCGGATTTGGTCGTGCTGTGGCGCGATCGTCCTACTGATGTGGTTGATAGCCCAGATTGGGGGCGCATTGGCCCCATTACTTACGGTCGCAGCGGCGGTCATCGTCCTTACGGATTTTTGCTAGCTGAAGGTGAGGGAATTCCGGCAAATTCTAGTTTATCTGAAGGTCGAGCAGTCGATTTAACTGCCACTATTTTAGACTTGATGGGTGCAGAAATTCCGGAGTATTTGGATGGTCAACCTCTGCTGAAACCATCTTTTGTGCGATCGGTTTAATCAATCATGTCCGTTCAATTTACAGTAGCCATCCCAACTTACAATGGAGCTAGTCGTTTGCCCCTAGTTCTAGAACGCTTGCGTCAACAGACGAATACCGAACATTTTAATTGGGAAATTATTGTTGTTGACAATAGCAGCAAAGATAATACGAGAGAGGTTGTTGGAAAATATCAAAAAAACTGGCCCGAGCCGATTCCACTCAGGTATTGTTTTGAAGCAAAACAAGGATTAGCTTTTGCCAGATGGCGAGGTGTTGTGGAAGCCAAAGGTGAATGGATTGGTTTTTTAGATGATGATATTTTACCAGATTGTAACTGGGTAGCGGCTGCTTTTTTATTTGGCAAAGAACATCCTAAAACAGGAGCTTTCGGCGGTCAAATTCACGGAAATTTTGAAGTGAAACCGCCGGAAAATTTCAAACAAATCCAATCTTTTTTAGCAATTAGAGAACGAGGTGAACAAGCGCATCTTTACGATCCTATTAATTTAAGTTTACCTCCCGGAGCGGCATTAGTAGTTCGCAAACAAGCGTGGTGCGAATGCGTTCCCAAGCGCACTACGCTGATGGGTAGGGTGGGGGGGAAGATGTTAGCAGGTGAAGATTTTGAAGTATTGCTGTATATGCACAAAGCGGGATGGGAAATTTGGTATAATCCAGCTATGCACGCCGATCATCAAATACCTCAATGGCGATTAGAAAAAGATTATTTAATTTCTCTGATTCGTGGCTGTGGTTTAACTATTTGTCATTTGCGGATGATTAATGCTAAAAAATGGCAAAAACCAGCGATTATGACAAAGATTATGGTGGGAAGCCTCTGCCGCTACTTAAAGCACCTGCTCAAGTATAGAAAACAAGTTCAAACCAATGCGATCGCAGCTGGCGAAATGGAATTTTACTTGAGTAGTTTCGTCAGCCCTTTTTATTTTATTAAAAGTTCCCTTAATTCAAAGTTAGCCGATTTTTTTGGCAAAAATAAAGAGTAAGTTGGGTTTCGTTACCTCAACCCAACCTACCACTACAAATTACTATTGATTTACCAATGCTCTTTGAGAAAACGCTGCGATCGGTTTTCCATCTACGTTGGGAAGCGTTACTCCTAATAAAGAGGCAATTGTAGGCGCAAAATCCATCACGGAAATAGATTCTTCTACCTGACCAGGTAGAATTGAAGGCCCCATTGCAAATACCATGCCTTCTCCTTTATGATCTCCCGTGCGGACACCAGGAAAAGTCTTTTCAAAAGTACCAATTTTGGGAGAATAAACCTTAGAAACTGGTGCTTCTCTGTTCCATTCAACCATCAAGTCAGGTAGATGGTCGAGTAATTCTCCTTCATAAAAATCTGCCGTTCGGATTACCCTAGAAACCAATGGTTTACCAGTATCGACATTCACGATAGCCATCAAATCTTCGGTCAATTGTTGGCAGAAAGTTTCGTACTCTGCCCCTGGTTTAATCTTACCATTTGGTTCCCGACCAACCAAATTAATCCGAATTCCTCCGTAAGTATCGTTATTGGGAATCGTAAAACATTTGCGATTGCTATTATCCGGTTCTTGCAAAGCGATACGAATTGGTTTGTCACTTTTCCAAAAGCGATTTCGTAAAGGTTTCCACACATAATTGCGGAGAGGTTTTAAAACCTGCCGTAAAATAGGAGTGTCTTCCCAAGAAGAACTGATAACTTTAGAAAGTTGAGTACCTACGGTGGGGAGTTTGACATTTTCTAGACGGCAAAGAATGTCATCTAACATAAATGTCCCGTCATAATGTGGCCCCATACCATGACTGGCAAGAACAAAAACCGTAGTCTCCTTTCCTACTTCTTGTAACAGCCTGCCTACAGCAGCATCCAAGGCAATATATACATCTTTAATCGGATCGCCAACTGCATCTGCGATCGCGTTATCGTGTTTTGGATGAGTAGGATCGTGAAGACTCCAACATTGATGTCCGACACAATGACTTTCACTGAAAACAGTCAGAAATAAATCCCATTCTCCTTGGTTTAGAAATTCACGGGAAAGAGCTTCTTTTGTTTTAGCTCTACTGACCAAATCATCGCGAAAATGTTGGTATCCCGCTACATTTCGAGACAATCGATTGCAATAGCCAATGGGATCTTTACCATATTTAGCCTCTATTTCTGGAGCGAGCGATCGCGGCCAAGTATAGAGTTGATCGACAATATCCGGGTCATGTGTTAGCCAGTCAACTACTTGGATACCATTTACATTTTCAGTCGGAGGAGTTCTGGGAAGATCGATAATGGCAACTTTCTTACCTGCACGACTCAAAGTATCCCAAAACATTTCTCCTTTCAAGTCAAACACACTATAATTAGTAGTGATATAACTACCTGGATTTATTTGGCTGTAGCAGTAGCAACCATGCTTGGCGGCATCAACTGCTGTAGCAAATGAAGGCCAAATTGCACCTACATAAAGTCCGACTGGATTGTTAGTAATTCCCCAAGCTGCGCGTTCAAATAGGGATTTAAAAGTAGGAAGTAAGCCTTCATTAGCCCACTGAGTAATTAAATCTTTATCTGCTGCATCTATACCGATGAACAGGATTTTTGTTTTTTCGCTCATTTAATATTTCCTTGACAACAAGTAATTGTTATATTCCAACTTCTTCAGTACTAGATTACTCGTTAATTAGGAAAATGCCCACTTTTTTATTGAAGTTTTGTTAAAATTTTTGTTAATTCTTGATTTAAAATTTTATATCACCGATCGTTGAGATGTAAGGTATCAAGCTCGTACTTATTTTTGCCATTCTCAGCTAAGAGGGAATAACTATCTAAAATAATTACGTTGGGCGATTGTAAAGAAGATATATAAGAGTTTACTTCCACAATAGCGCGATCGACATCTGACGACCAAAATGGTTTGCGTGCAAGGGGGACATTACCCACAGGGAAAATCGTGGTGAGGATAACTGTAGCACCGCTAGATTGCGATCGCTTGACAATATCTTGTATATTAGCTTTGCAGTTAGCGATAATACTAGCTTTTTCACCCCGTTTCAGGCTTTGATGGCAAGTCGCGTACCTGGGGGTGACTTTGCATAAGTCCTACGAACAAAATTTTTTTCCGCCAATCGGTAGATAAATCCCAAAATCAAAAAGAGGAAACTGTCACTACAACTACAGCTAATAAATCTTAAGAGTAAAAGCAATGTATTCCTTCGCTCAAACAAATATTCAACTGTTCGATCGGTTGTCTCGCCAAGGTTATTCAGAAACAGAACTAAGTTGTATTCGGAAAGCATACGAATTAACGATGTCTCTGTTTACAGGTTTTTTTCGCGGGGACGGCAAAACTTTCATCGCACATTTAGTAGGAACTGCCAGCATCCTAGCTTCTGTTAATGCGCCCGTGGAGGTAGTAGCTGCTGGTTTGTTGCACGCCGCCTATATGCAGGGTGATTTTGGAGATGGGAAAAAGGGTATATCCAACAGCAAGCGGGAACAAGTAAGGCGTACAGTTGGTAAAGATGTGGAAGAATATATAGCCAAATATACTGAGTTAAAGTGGAACGAAGAAAGTATATCCGCGATCGCTCAAAATCTTAATACTCTTACTCCTAGCGATCGCCACGTAGTTTTGATGCGTTTGGCAAATGAATTAGAAGATCATTTAGACTTAGGAATTCTTTACTGCGCTCATTTCGAGAAAGAACTGCGCTTTGTCAAGAGTAGCGGCGATTTAATGATAAAAATAGCACGAGAGTTGGGTTGTGGTAGCTTAGCGGCAGAACTAACACGAGTGTTTGCCGAAGTTACTTCAGCTAACATTCCCGCCGGACTTCGCAGCAGTCAGAGTTATTCGTTTCAGCTTCCACCCAAATCATATCAAAAACGTCTTTTATTGAGGTTGCGCGATCGCCTTGTTCAAAATCGGCGTTTTCTAGCTTCTGCTTTTCGTCGTTTAAAGAAATATAGCTAGGAACTGGGCGCTGGGGGAAGAAGGGTCTAGAATCAAAGGATTGGTGGAATTAAGTATGTCCTAACCGTCTTGACCATTTTTTGAATGGGTTTGACAGTTGCTATAAAAGCTAAAAATTCAGGGTTGCTAATACCTTTGTCAGTTCTTCATTCAAAACCTCATACCCCTTTTCATTAAGGTGTAAAGTGTCGCGCTCGTACTTACTCTTGCCGTTTTCAGCTAAAAGCGAATAGCTATCTAAAATAATTACGTTCGGTGCTTGCAAAGAAGAGATGTAAGAGTTTACTTCTACAATAGCGCGATCGACATCTGACGACCAAAACGGTTTGCGTGCTAGCGGCACGTTACCAATAGGGAAAATCGTGGTGAGGATAACTTTAGCGCCAACAGATTGCGATCGCTTGACGATTTCCCGCATATTATCTTTGCAATTAGCGATAATGCTGGCTTTTTGGTAAGGAAACAGCGGAATCGTTTTCAAATCGTTAATACAGACTTGCACAACCACAATTTTCGGACGCAACGGCAAAACCTGCTGGTCAAAACGCCCTAAAACTTGAGTAGAAGTTTGACCAGTAATACCGCGATTCACAAATGAAAAACCCTTGATATTACTAGGAGAATCCCATTCTTCTGCACGGGAATCACCAAAAAATACTACAGTTTTAGCTGAAGCATTACTCACATCAGATTGTTTGTCTTTGCCACTAAAATATGATAAACCCAGCGGATCTAAGCGAGTTTGATTTAATAGTAGATAATAGTGTCTTGCTGCCACAAATAAAATTGCATTGAGCGCCACCGATGCAATCAATGCAACCACAGATAAGATGAAAGCCAATCGAAAAATTTGTGGTGATTTTTGCATCATAGGTGGCAACTCAAATGGACTTGAAGAAGAATTCTGAATTCTATTTTACCGTGTAATACTCATTCTTAGCATACACGCTAATAATCGTATTGCCAACTTCAAAAAACATTCCTTCTCGTTCATCTTTAGAGAATTGTAAATCGGGATACTTCGCGCCAATTACATCGGCAGTTTGCCCTTGAATATCCATTGCATCGGGTAACTTTCCAGTAGAACCGATATAAAAAACTAGTGGGTTAACTTTTTCACGATAAACTTTCTCTACATAATCGTCTAGTTTTTCACTTGCAGCAGTTAAAGCCGCTACAAATTCATCTCGATCGAGCTTTTCCCCTTGCCATTTCGCCTGCAACATTGGTATCAGATGATCTGCTCCAACTTTTGATAAGATAGCGGCAACCTTACCGTTATCTTCAATACCGAGAAAGTCATCAAAAATCTGTTGCATCAACTCATCTACTTTAGTGATTTTGGTGCGAGATGATAAGGTTTTGTGGTAAAAGACAACACGCTCATCCAAGATAGTTTCAAAGGTCGGCTTTTTCACCTTTTTGCCGCTATCTTCCAGATACACATCATACATTCGATCGAGGAATTTATTAGCAGAGTGAAGCTTGCTGAGATTGAGGATTTCTTTACTACCAATATCGACTTTGTAGCTTTTTCGGAAATCAACTGTGCCATTCGCAAGTGCTGCTTGTAAATCGCGATACTCTGTAGTTGTGGGAAAGTTGAGATGAAGGTTTTTCGACAGATGGTGTTTTTCCAACTCTTCTAGTTGTTCGGGCGTGTAAATATCTGACTTTTTCTTCAACAAAGCTGATAAAATACTAGAAAATATTTTAATTTCCGCTAATTCGTCGAATACCCCATCTAGATTGGCATAAGTTACCCGTTCGGGAACTAAAGGTAAGTTGTCTAACTGAATAGTGTATTCTTTACGAAAATCGTAAATTTCTGCTTCAATTACACCTTTCTCCTTCAACAATTCAAACACTTTTTTGTTGCTAATTTTGATTTGCAGCGACTGGAGATTTACTTCCCCGTTGCTAACGATCGTATAATTATTGAAAGTTTCAACGTTGGTAAATAACAAGCCAGCTACTTCTGTGATTTGGTTGCCGTCTGCCGATTTTACCAGTTTCACAGGTCTGGTAATCAGCATATTGAGGGTAGCGGTATGGCGATTAAGTTTAAATGAAACAATCCGAACATATTCGCCGCTATCCATAGATTCAGCTTTGATTAAAGGCTCGACTAGGTGACCTTTTTCGTCCCTGTAGCCTTGAATTCTTTTGAGTCCTTTTCGATGATAGTTTTCCTGCAAATAGTGAAGATTAACAATGAGATGGCTGCTGTTTTCTTCTAACAGCTTGACTACCTCTAAAAGAGAAGTTTGATAGTGGGATTTCTGAATATTTAACACCATAGCGGGATTCTTCCTCTGTTACAATATTGATGCCCAGCAAAACTAATGCTGCACCCTGCTCAATGGGAGTTATGGCAATACGATCGCGCTCTCTCAAACAACAATCATTGCCGTATGCTAGCTAGACCAACCCAAATGAATTACATACTCATTTGCGGTTATCTGCGATTAAAAATCTGAAATAAATTTGGCCGGAGTAGGAAAATTTCAGACAAAATGTGATGAAGTGTCTTTACTCTTATATTATACTTCAAAATTAAGGGGTTTGGGCAAATTGAGGAGCCAATTTAATGGAAAGCACCGTACCGCCAAATGTACCAGCACAACCGCGAACTTTATTCAATATTTCCGATGAACTGAGCCAGTTAAATGCGCTGCTGGATGAATTAGATGGAGATGATGAAGAAAGCAAACAGCTAATTACCGATTACCTGGAAAAATTGGGGGAAGAACGCGATCGCAAATTGGATAATTACGCCGCCTTGATTGCTGAATTAGAAGCAAAAGCAGAAGTTCGCAAAGCAGAAGCAAAACGTTTGGCAAATTTAGCCGCTGGCGATGAAAAAAAAGCCCAAATGCTGAAAGAAAGGCTAAAATGGTTCTTTGAAACCAACAGCCTGAAAACCGTCGAAACAACTCGCTACAAATTAAGTTTGACAAAAAGCGGTGGGAAACCCCCATTAATCCTTGATGATTCGGTTTCAGCCACTGAATTGCCAGAAAAATTTCAAAAAGTGAGCGTGGAAGTAGATAAAACGGCGATTAGAGCAGCACTGGAAGCTGGAGAAGATTTAGATTTTGCACGGTTAGGCGATCGCAGTTCCAATATCCGCATTCGATAGTTGGGGATATCATGTTCGGTTGATTAGTTTTGATTACCGCACCTCTAGCAAAAGCCTGAAACCCTTTCTCTCTCTACCTCCTGTCCTCAGCAGGATGGTAAATTTCTGCTCGGAATGCGCTAACTACCAGAAGCGATCGCAGCAAGCAGCCACCAAGTCTAGTTTATCGGCTGGAGCCACAATAACTCAGGGTTTCTGCTTACTAGTGTTTATAAAAGATTATACGGTCAGTCATACCTAACTTTACATCATCTTCATATAGTTCGCTTGCCAGTAAAACTGCCCAAAGCCAGATTGATTAAGCAATGCAAGCAAAAATTTCCCCTGCATAAGAAGAATCCAAAATATATTTTTTTGATAAAGTAACGCAAAAATTGTAGACACTTTCTCAGTTTATTTTCTTAAATAAACTACTGATTTGCAGTTTGCACATCAAAAAAGACAAAAAATAACCGTAATTTCTCTGAATACCGCTGAGCGGTTAACGCAAGACAATCAGCATTTACCAAACCAATGAAAAACATATTTACTAAAATTGCCACCGGTGCAGTTACAAGCGCTGCTCTTTCTGTTGCGATCGCAGTTGATGTTCCGACAGCAAGTGCAGCCAGCCTTTTTGTTGCCAATCACGGGTTTGAAGAAACAGTTCTTGAAGAGGGCGGATATACTTACAGAGAACCAATTCCAGGTTGGCAAATCTACGACCCCAACAACCTTTTCGCCAACGGAAATTCCAATTATTCCGTATTTAATGCTCTCGAAGCTTCTTATCCTGGGGGTATAGTTGCAGAAGGCAATAATGTGGGCGCTATTTTTCTGGCAAACGAAGTAGGAAGCGGTGTCGCAGGGTTTTCCCAAATCCTCGGTGATGTCCTGACTGCTGGTAAAGCCTATACTTTGAAAGTGAATATAGGCGATCCCTTCCCCGATGAATATACTGGCGAGGGTTTCCCCGGCTACGCAGTACAATTGCTAGCAGGCGGTCAGGTAATTGCCGAAGACTTTAACACCCAAAGTTTCAATCCGGGTACTTTTATCACTTCCACCGTATCCTATACAGCTAGCGCTAATGACAACTACTTGGGTCAAGCACTGGAAATCCGATTGCTCAACGTCCTAACAGGTACGGGTAAAGAAGTGAATTTCGATAATGTTCGCTTAGACGCAACTTCAGTTCCCGAACCTACATCAATTTTAGGCTTATTGGGATTAGGTGCTTTCGGTGCAGTTTCAGCTGTTAAGAAAAAGCGCACATCTTCCCAACGGGGATAGCTTAGCAGTTAGTGTTAGCTCTGATTACAACAACGAGTTAACTAATATTTCCGAAGACAGTAGAGTAGGCGCTGGCCACTCTACTAATATTTTCTTAGGGCTTACGTAATTAGTAAATAAAATAAAAACCCTAATGTTAAAATTATATCTGGGTTTGCTACAGTTTAACTTAACAATAAAATAGTTAATAATTTCTATTTAAATCATCTCAATAGCGTCAATAATTTTTCAAAAAATAGTGGGGAATAAGTTAACTATTTTTTAGTAAATTGATTCCTACTTTTACATCTTTACTCGTTTCATAAATGTCGCGGAGTTCCTCCTTGAACTCATAAACAATTCCCAAACAAGACATTTGATAACGTTAGTTAATCACCTTTGGTTTTACATATACAATAGCTTTTGTGGTGACTTCATAAGTTTTGCCTGCCCTCGTTGAACAGCCTTCTCACTCTCGCATTCGGGGAGCCTGCGAGCAAGAGGAGTACCTGGGAATGTTCTAGCAGCAGCTTGGGGTTGTGTCTAGCGTGTAAAGAAGTATGTTGTATCAAAAGTATCCTTCCAAGGGAATTCTGTATTAGCTACTACATTTCTTCTTTATGCAGCAATTTGTATTTTGCACGATGAAACAACGTTGGTTGATGCAAATCGTTTTGCGATCGGTCTCCTACTTCCGCAAGGACTCGATCGCGATCGTCACCCTCTTAATTCTGATCGGGGTATCAGTGCTTTTAAACTTGCTCAACGCTTGGCCGATCGCGATTTTAGTCGATACAGTTCTCTCACCAAAACCACAAGCCAACTGGATTTATCACCTGTTTGTTGCTCCTTTTGGCGAAAATAAAACGAACCAAATTGTTGGGATAGCGTTGCTCGGAATGATACTCAAGATCTTGAGCGATACCGTCATCATGCTTCGCACAATGTTGAACTACCGCATCAAGTACAACGGAACTATGCGGGTTCGCACCCAATTGTACGACAAACTCCAAGCACTCAGTCTCGGCTGGCATCAAGAGCGATCGCAGGGTGATGCCATTTATCGTTTAAGTTACGACAGCCTTGGCCCTTGGGGAGTGATCGACACGCTAATCGGCTCTACTGCTGCATTGGTGACTCTGACGGCAATGATTTGGATTATGTTATCGCGCCATGTCCTTCTCACTGTGGTTGCACTTTCGATTACCCCGCTTTTGATACTTGCGAACTGGTATTTCGGGGAAAAGATTAGGCATCGAGCCTTAGAGTCCAAGCGGATCGACGCACTAATGACTTCGACTATGCAGCAATCGATCGAATCGATCGGGCTAATTCAATCTTTCGGTAGAGAAGCAACTGAATCAAAGCGCTTCGTGAAGGTGGTCGAGCAGAGCATTACTGCCTCTATGCGACTTAATTGGCAAGAAACTCTATTTCCTCTAGCCGTTCAGGTAATTTTTGCGCTAGGAGGGGGGATAATCTTCGGCTATGGCGGGTATCTGGTCTACCGCGATCGCTTTTTGCATCCCGTTCCGAACGGCATGACTACTGGCGATCTGATCGTATTTATGGCGTACCTGGGACAATTGTGGGACCCTTTAGGCTGGGTATTGGGATTCACTACTAAGATTCAAACCTTCGTAGCCTCTTGCGATCGCGTTTTCACGGTACTCGACGAGCCGCAAGCGATCGCGGACAAACCTGATGCAGTGGCGCTTCCCGTTCATCCCCGTACTATCACTTTTTCTCACCTTAGCTTTTATTACAGCCCTGAGCGACCTGTCTTACAGGGAATTAATGCTACTATCGAACCCGGTCAGATGGTGGCGTTTTTGGGTGCTAGCGGTACGGGAAAAAGCACTCTGCTCAATCTTTTACCGCGCTTTTACGACCCGATCGAGGGGAGCGTTCTTCTCGATGGCTTAGACCTTCGCACTCTTAAGCTTTCCGATGTCCGCAAACACATGGCACTGGTTACCCAAGGTAGTCCCCTTTTCCCTGGAACGATCGCGGAAAATATTGCTTATGGCTACGTGGATGCAAGTTTCGAGGATATCCAGCTAGCAGCAATGGAATCTGGGGCAGCTGAGTTTATCGAAACTTTGCCCGATCGGTACGATACCATGCTGGGTGAGGGAGGCCAGAACCTATCGGGCGGACAGCGACAGCGTTTAGCGATCGCGCGAGCCCTCATTACTAAAGCGCCTATACTTATCCTCGATGAACCGACAAGTGCGCTGGATTTAAAGCACGAGCAGTGGGTGATCGAAACTCTCCAGCGTCTACGCCGGAATCGAACTATCATTTTGGTAACGCACAGACTGGAAACTGTCTTCGACTGCGATCGAATTTTTGTCATACAGCAGGGCAAAATCGTCGAAGATGGCACTGATACAAATCTGCTTGCCCAAAAAAAAGGGACTCAATCGTAAGAATTAAGCACGATCGACCTAAAGGGGTGTTTTGGGTGCGGAATGTGGGTTAGATGGGGAGGAGATTTCTCCATCTAACCGTTCAGTTCACTAGATCGCTAAAGATTGCTCAACAATGCTTACATTCGATACAAAATCGGCTGATGTGATTTTGCTAGCATTTACTCCGGTCAGAATAGCAAGCGATTCTTTAGTACTCGCCAACATAATCAAGGTACTGTCAGGCTTAACATAAGGAGTAGATCCGATACTCACAATATTCAATTGTTTATACGACAAGCCTCCAGTTAACTCAATCAAATCTTGACCATCAGTAAAGTCAGTGATTATATCGGTTCTGTAACCATCAACACTTGTGGGAGATGAAACACTTTTAGTTGCCAAATTAAACCCTAATACAAAGCGATCGCTACCAAAACCGCCAGTTAAAGTATCGTGTCCAACATTACCGCTAAGGCGATCGTTACCATCACCGCCTGCGATGATATCGTTACCATTACCACCTGAAATATTATCAGCCCCAATACCACCGTTGAAACGGTCATTCCCGCTACCCAAATCAACCACAGAGTTGCCATAAATACCTTGCAACTTCATCACATCATTACCATTAAGCGGATCGGCATCTTCCTTGATATTGATGTAGAACTTTTTGTGGTTCATCGTTATGGTAATATCGTCATCTCCATTACCGCCGCTAATTTTACCGACAGAACTCGGCACATCATAGGAAGCAGAATTGTTGTCCCAAGTAGATGCAAAGATAATATCGATTTTGTCGTTGCCCTCTCCTCCTTCGGCCTTATATACTCCATCACGATCTGATATCGTATCGTTGCCATTGCTGCCAAATATTAGGTCATTATAGCCTGGGCCACCAAAGAGAAGGTCATTTCCATTCAATCCGTCGATGTAGTCGTTACCGCTATTACCGTCAATAGTGTCGTTGAAGTCAGTACCAACCAGTTCATCGTCGAAGCGCGTGCCAATTAAGTTAACAGGATCGTTGTCAATAATTGTCAAAATGGCAGTATTTTCTGTTTTGATGGTAGCGCCACCAGTGGGATTTTCTAAAGTCAAATTGATAGTTTCAGCGCTTTCAGCCAAAGTATCATCGATAATGGGAATTGCGATAGTTTGGCTCATCTGATTCTCTGCAAACTTAACAGCAATGGGAGCGTTATTGTAGTCTGCTGCACTTGCCGTACCATTACTCAGAGTCAAAGTTGCCCCAACTTCGCCCTTACTTCTGCCTGTGCGCGTGACGGTAACTGCTGCAACGGGTGTACCGTCTTCTTTGACACTAAATTGGCTGTTACTAAAAGCGAGTTGAACATAATCGTCGGCGAAGAGATTGCGACGAATTACATCTACTTCTCCTTCGCTATTCTTGGCATGAATAACCACTTCATGCCAACCGCTAGCTTCTGGGGATACCTGCCAAGAGAAAACGCCTGAATCGTCCAGAGACGCGCCTTCGGGTGCGGAAATGAGAGCTAGGCTATCGCCGGAATTAGCGGAAACGGCTTGTTTATATACCATCCCCGGATGTGCAACAACGTTCCATTCTTCCGGTGCTGGTTCAATAGTAGAATCAGATGCGATCGCACCTAAAGCCGGAATGCTAGCTGCACTGCGCCGTCCCTCACTATCCACAGCTTCTACCTTGAAGCGATAAGTTTCACCGGGGATAAGGTCGGATAAAATGGCTTCAGTAACCGCGCCATTAGTAGGAACTGTATCGGTGTAAAATTCTCCAGCCGCATCAGCAGTATAACTAACTAAATAGTAGCTGGCATTCTCTACCGCAGACCATGTTAGCTGAAGCTGGTTATCGGCGATCTCTTTGGCTTGCAAATTATCGACTTGTTTTGGCGATCCAGCTTCAATTACACTGACGCGATCGAGAGAATAACTGAAAGCAGGAACGCTGTTTTCATCTGCTACCATCGCATAGATATAGTAATCTCCAGTGGCTACGTTTTCGGTATTCCAAACGAAATTACCAGATCCGTCAGTTTCAGTCAGCGCTTCAGTAATTAAAATCCCGTCTTTGCCATCGCGATCGGTATCGTAAAATAAGCTAATCTGAGCATCAGAATCAGCATCAAAAGCATTGTAATTAACGATTATATTTGAATCGCTAACATCTTGGTTTACAGAAGTCAATTCAACTGTGGGAGCCAAGGTGTTTTTGAGAGCAGCAAATTGCACATCACCTAAATTAGTTGTGTCGGGTAGAGCGATCGACCAATTGCCAGCTTCCGGCTTGAGTATAGCGATCGTTTTTTTCGTCGGACTGCTCAACTCTTCCACAACGCGAATATAGTCATTGTTGACCATATCAGCTTCAGTGAAAATAGTACCGTTAGGAGCTTGAATCTCGATCGGCACTTCGCCATTGGCTGGATTGCTCCATTTCACACCCAGCAATACCCATTCCGAGCCTGGTTCGACGTAGAAAACGTCAGAAGCCGAACTGTTCGCCTCTTCAAATCCTAGTGAAGCATTCGCTACATTTAATTTTGACTCTTTCTCAAGAGATGCGATTTCCTCAGCGCCAAGACTTTGCCAGTTACCATCAAAATCAACCTTTATGCCGCCTATAATTTCATCAAAAAGTAGGTCGATTGTACCCCAACCAGCAACAAAGTCGTTGCCAGAATTATTGTCATTGCGATACTTAATCAGAGCGTTACCTTCAGCAACTTCCCAACCTCCAAATATAGGAACTGATTCGGGAATGATAACGTTGGCACTACCCGACATTGTGATATCCAAATTTGAGTTAGCGGTGAAGCTAGCTTCTGTAGTAATCAGTCCACCAAGAGCGCTGAAGTTGGCATTAGCTTTCAGGAAACCTTCAGTCCAGTTTAGTTCGGCGTTGCCATTGCCTTGAATTAGTCCGCCAACGATATTAACATTACCTGTTGCAGTAAGATGATGGGCATCTAAATTACCATTCACATTAAGTTCAACAAGCGAACCGCTGAAATTACCTCCCAGCCAATCAGGTAAACTTAAATTGATTTCAGGGCCCGCTGTGATGCCTAACGCTCCGCCAAAAACGATCGAATCTTGTGCAGCTTCAGCAACGTTTTTAACTTGACCCGTGATGTCCTGTAAAAATGCGCCAGTCGCACCAATTGGTTTGTTGAGGTCTTGCGCTCCTAATTCGAGATAGTTAAACTCACCATTCTGGAATCCAATACCTGCGGTAACATCGATACCAGTTGGGATTTGCAAAGTGGCTTTACCTTCGACTGAATTTTGAGTTGTGTCAACGGTTAATCCAATTTGTTTTAATTCCCATAGTCCAGGTACGATCGCAATGTTTTCCGCAGAAAGCGAACCCACGACATCCACGCCAGTTTCGCCAATTTGAATGTAGTTGTCACCTGCGAAGTTAGCATTGATATTGTAAAGTGTTGGTATAGAAACTTCGCCTTGAATCCTAAATAGATCCTGCGGCTGTGAGATATATTCTACGGCTAAGTTTTTGGCTTCAACATCAATCAAATTCAAAAGGTTGAAATTTACATCTGGGAAAGTAATCTTACCACCAGTTAGATCGAAGCCGCTTTCGTTGAGCAAGAACTTGTTGGGATCGTTCACCTCTAGCGCCACGCTGCCCAAACTTTCTGGCAGAGTGAGTTTGCCCTGAAGCTCGAATTGCGGTTCCCAGGAATCGGCATTAGCTGGATTGATATCTGGCTGGAAGCCTAGCTTACGCACATCTACTTCTGTGCCTAAAAATGTGAAATCAGTGCCTTCATCGGTAGTAGCTTCTATAGAGGCAAGTTTGCCATCTTGAAATTCCAAGCCTACACCGATCGCATCATTAATTGTCTTCAGTTGAGCGTTGCCGGATACACTACCCGCACCGTTAAATGGCTTGTTGGCTGTTACATTGACATTTTCTAGTTTCCAGTCTTCATAAATAGGGATCTCTGCAATGGAGAAATCTGCCGCCATTGCAAACTCAAGTCCATTGTCGGTATCCTGAACTGCGATGTACTTATCACCCGTTAAATCGAGTTGAAAGTCGTTGAAGGTAGGTACTTTAAAAAGACCTTGGAGTTTTGCTTGGTTTTGCTCGAAGTCAAATTCTAAACCTGCGTCTACTGTCTCAATTTCCAGCAGATCCAAGGCTGTAAATTTGCGCTCTCCAGGTAATGATAATTTACTGCCTGTTACGCTGACGCCATCGTTATTAATGATCAGTTTATTGTTGCCAGTCACCGCTACTTCAAAACCGCCCAACTTCTCAGGTAATTGAATCGAGCCTTGCAATTCGATTTGATTGTTGACGAAAGCTAAACTATCGAAGCCGATATCTAGTCCGGCAACTCTAAACTGTTCTGGTAAACTTTGGGTGGCTTCGTTAAGTAACGATGTAATTGCTTCGCCGCGATCGATCTCAAAAACGCCATTAAACAGCGGTAATGTCACGTCTCCAATATTGGATGAAACGATTCCATCGACGTGAATAGTTTGGTCGTCGTACCACACCGATCCGGCAACTGTTATGAGTGGTTGGAACGGTTCGCCTTTAAGTCCGAGTAAGATTGTGCCTGACGCTTCGTGACGGTTTGTTTGCGGATCGAAAACGAATTCACCATCGACTATTTCAGCCCAAAGGGGATCTAAATCTACACCTTTAGTAGCCTCAACAAATTCGGCTCCAGTTAAGACAATATTGTATGGATCTGCATACGGTTCGTAGCCACCAGTATCCCAACCTCCTCCAACATCCCAATCGCTCAGTGGCGCTCCACCACCAGGGCCAAACGGCCCCGATAGACCTTCAAATCCCTCTAAGTAGTCAAAAATGTACCCTCCAGAACTGAGTGCAGAATAATGAGAAGGACTCGAAATTCCCAAGTAATAGATCCCAGGCTCTAGGGGTGTAAGTTGATGGCCAGCCGGAAGAGAGTTTTGGTCATTAATTATGGTGTTGGCATAGACTCCTAAACCATTTTCGTCAAACAGTTCTATGCCACCATAGCCGTATCCTCCGGTACCTGTGACAGTGGCAGAGAATGTTTTGTCGCCAGTCAAGTAAATCTTGTAAAGATCGACATCATTAAAATACTCGTCGCCGATTTTTACTGGCTTGAGGGTTCCAGATATACTTTCTAATGCTGTTCCTGGTGGTTGAGAATCAATAGCTTGGGCTGAGGAAAGAAGTTGTCCTGCATCATCAATTTCAGTAAATCCAGACATATAATTTTCCTACACTAAATGTGATTGATTTGAGATTGCGATCGCTCACGCTGACTGCTTCGATCGCAAAGAGAATCGACTGACAATTTGCACGTCCAACTCAAAGCGATCGCTAAGTCCACGGCGTTCGATCGCTCGCTTCACTGCTTCCCCAGAACACAAAATTTGCTGCATTCGCTGCTGGTGAGATACGTTCTCTGGGTAGTGGCGATAAAAGTAAAGTGGTTTTTTTACTTGCTGCACCTCCGTAACTTCCGAAAGTCGCAGGCACAAGTCGTAATCCTGAGCGCGTTCAAATGTCTCGTCAATACCCCCTACTTGGTCGTAGACAGAGCGGCGCATCAGGCGAAAGTGGAAGATCGTGAAGTCGATCAACTGCCGTTCCTTGGAGTAAGGAATGCGACAGCGCTGCCCGTAACCCCTGACTTTGCCATGCTCGTCCATCACCATGTAATCGGTATAAACAAGACCGACTTCTGGATCTGCGTCGAGTACAGCGCCAGTCTCCTCAAGTGCTGTCGGTGCGATCGCGTCGTCGCTATCTACCCAGCCGATGTAGTCGCCTGTGGTCTGTGCAATAGCTGCTTTGAGCGATCGCGTTTGTCCTTGATGCTCTGCTGCTACCACCCGTACACGCTTATCCCGCTGAGCGTAGTTGCAGGCAATTTCCACCGAGCCATCTGTAGAGCCGTCGTCCCAAACCAATAGCTCGAAGTCGCTTTTGGTCTGTCTCAGCACGCTTTCAATAGCCGTGCTGAGGTAACGCTCCCGGTTGTAAACAGTCATCACGAGCGAGTAAGGTATTGCCATAAAAAGTAGTAGAAGTTTTGTTTTAAACAAAAATGCTGTTAAAAATCAGCATTGATTTGGCACTCGCCAAATCTTGTATGCTAAAGCAGTGTATTTTTAGGTTTCAACTTGATAAAAACCGCGAGATTCTTGGCGCACGCGCCCGGATATGACTGCTTGCTGCAAATTCATAAAAGCGTTCAAATCTTCCAAGTCATATTTATTTTTTAAAAGCTGAGAAAGTTGCTTTTCTGCTGCTACAGTCAAACAGCCAGTAGCGAGAGCCTGTTGAACGATGTCTCGGATTAAAATCATAGTCAAAATGAGAAAAAGCAATACAAAACGTCTGTAAGCGAGTTTTCGATCGAATTTATGGGGTTACTGACGTTTTCTTCGTAGCAATAACGTAGTGAAACCCAAGAAAGCGGACAAGACTAGAGATGATGTAGCTGGCTCTGGCACAGAAGTAGAAGTAGCTGGTGTAATTGATATATCGTCAATGTAAATATCACCGCCAGTAGCACTAAAGTAGTCGTATGTAATCGAAAACATCGGTGTATTTGCAGCCGGAAAGGTGTTAGTGGTGGTGAATTGAAAACTATCTGTAATCCACTGATTATTAGCAATTGGCTTATGACACCAACCATATTCTCGATTCAAAGCCACACCAGTAAAAACTAAAGCTGGATCGGCAAAACGGACACCTAAACATTCAATTACGTCATCAGTTTTGTACTTATAGCTAAACGAATAGGTTGTATTGGGAGTTAGTTTACTCTTGATTTCTTGACCAATAGCTGACCAGTCTCCTGCAAAAGGTATGCCAGGAACGCCACCACCCCTATCGTGGTGCATTTGGATGAAAGTATTGCCATCTTCAGTTACGGTAGAAACTTCTGCACCAGAAGTAAACTCCACCTTTTTCCATCCATTTAATCCTGCTTCAAAATTTCCATTGGAAATCAAATTAGCAGCAGAAGCAGGGTTCGCAGATAGCGATATAACGATAATTCCGGCAAGTTTTAGAGCAATGCTTCTCATGTTTCATCCTCACTTTGAAATTGTTTGCAATTTAGGGAAAAAATCTACAGGACTACTAGGGCTGACGCCCGGAAAGCCTTCACAGGGGTTACGTACTTGGGGAAAATAATCTTATGTCATCCTTCTGAAGGAGTAATTATTATGCGATCGCCTGCACGTACTATAGTCATCTGACTGCCATATCATTAGACCTCAAGAAGTTTATTTAATAGATGACTGGTGAAGTTTGTTATTCTCCACCTGCGCCTATTACTCATGTAAAAAGTTGCTGTTTTATGTGAATTTTCAAAAATTAATTTATGTAACGAAATACATAAAACTCGGTAGTTGATAAGGAGTAATGGTAATGCTCGATAGAAGATTACTCTATGGATTGCATTTACTGCTAAACTTTGAAATATTATGAGCGAGCGACTAGAACAACTTTTTTTCAAAGCAAGACAGCAAGCGACAGAAAGCCAACAGAGACAGCTTACGTTAATCGAGCTAGTTGAGGAAATTTTGCGATCGCGTACTATCTGCCGTCCCCCTGTCGGTCATTCTCTATCTCAGACTCAACAGCAAATTTACACTCAAGTCAAAACACAACTTTTATCTAATTTAAGCGAACAAATTGACGGTTATAATCTTACTCAAATATCTATAAGAGATTGGACAGTTGAACTGCGTCAATTGGCTTTTAAAACTGTTCTGAATGACGAACAACTCAAACAATTAGCTTTGGAAATTCAACAGCAACCTCCTGAAGCTAAATTGCGCCGACATCTTTTAGGAGAAATGGTGGAAGCCATTCAGCTTTCAGGTAGGCTTGCCCATCCTCATCGCGAAAAATTTTCTCCTGAATTTTATGAATTGATATATGAGGAAGCTGTCATCAGAACCCTAACTTATGTTTGCAAAAATATCCACTTGTACGATGCAGAACGAGGCCAAAAACAAAAGTTTATGAACTGGGTGAATTTCCGGTTAGACAGATTTGTTATCGAGTGCCGGCGGGAATTTAGCGATCCGATGATGGAGGATTTAGCTTCTCTTGAACAACTAGAGAATTTTGCTCAACCTCAATCGGATTCTCTATTAGAACAAACTCGCGAGTATATCGTTTCTGACCCAGACAAGATTTTTCAGCAAGAGCATATTAGAAATCGACCTGATGCGAATTTTCGCGCGATCGCTCTCGCTAGATTCAACGGTCAAAGCTGGGAAGAAATTTCTGCTAATTTAGGTATTAAAGTGCCAACTCTAAGCGGTTTCTTTCAGAAGAGTTGCAGCAAATTTCGCTCCAAATTTAGAGAGTATACGTCACCATAGCTATAGCTTCCTTTGGCACTGAGTTATGGATTTGACATCCACTTTTCCAGGTGCAGGAGGTGAGGATATTAACCGCAGAAGCTACAGTAGAGTTTTCCATATTAAGCGAGTGAGAGGATCGAACTGTGTCCGTTTGGATTATTCGTCATGGTCAAAGTCAATCTAATGCAGGGCTTCCCACAACAGGGCCCCATGACAATGGCTTGAGCGAGCTTGGATACTTACAAGCAAAATGTATTCCACAAGCGATCGAGCACCCACCAGACAAGATCGTGATTTCACCGTACTTGAGAACGCAACTGACAGCCCAACCAACGATCGAACAATATCCTCATGTACCCGTTGAAGTTTGGCAAATTCAGGAGTTTACCTATCTGAGCCTGCCTCTTGACCAACAGACAACACCACTGATTCGTAAGCCCCTAACTCAAGCTTACTGGGAACGCTGCGATCCTCATTATGTAGATGGAGACAACGCCGAATCTCTCGTTCAATTAATGGCACGAGTCCGAACTGCTCTCAACCAATTTCAACAACAAACTGGATTTACGATCGTCTTTACGCATGGGTTCTTTATCAAAGCAATGCTGTGGCAGATTCTCGCAGAACCGAAGACGATCGATGCGATCGCCATGCGTCGGTTATATGGATTCTCCAAAGGATTTGGAGTGCCAAACGCATCGATTTTGAAGATGGAGTTTGGATCGGGAGGAATACCTTATTGGAGTTCATTTATCACAGATCATCTGCCAGCAACGCTACAAACGGTAACACCCGATGCAACAGTTGCTCCCGATGCAGGCGATCAACCTTCATAACGAGTAGATAGAAAAGTTTCGCCTTATTCTTACGCAGTGCTTTCCAGCAAAATATAAAGATTTGTAAACTTCTAAAAATTCTACATAAAACTACTCGTTTCGATCGGAGTTATCAGTGTAAGTTGAGCAGAAGGTGATTATGAACACTCAGATAACCGATCGATCTATTCACTACCGTAATGCACTAGAACCCTTAGTTGGCGAAGAAGTTGAGCGGCAACTGCAAAATATACCGCCAAAATTACTCAAATATATCAATCCGGTACAAGTTACTGCCTACGCACTGAATCGCCTGCCAGCGCTATATGCTACCAGTGTAGAGGGATGGCAGCGGCAACAACAACGGGCAATTAAAGAGTTACGATCGAACATTAGTGATGCGGTGCGTCAAGGAATTGCTGCCGTGTTACGAGATCCTTTGAAAATAGCAACACCTTTGAAAGTATCTCCGAAAAAAAAAGCGCATAGAGAGTACGTGACTGAAGAGGATTTGCAAGCAATTTTGAAATACTGTGAAATATTTTAGCAGGGATTGCAATTTTGATAGAAACTGGAAACTAAAAAGTAATAGCAGCCAGCATTTGCTTAACCTTAGCCGATAGTGCTGCATCTACTGATTACTAGCATCTGAAATTGACAGGGAACTTTGCATTCACGCAAACATCACTTATGAACCATACTATGGAATCTCTAAACTTTACCGTACCGCTAGGGTTGACTGCTCATGCCAAAGCGCAACAGCTTAAACAGCACTTCTCTCATCCCACTAAAGCTAAGCAAATTTATTTAAACACATTAGCAGTTTATGCTGTAAAAACTTACTTGGAATACCGAGATTTTGAAACAGATTGGGAAGGTAGCGATAGTTGCGATCCGGCTATTCAAACCTTGCTTGATGTGACAGATTTAGTTGTACTAAATCACGGTAAATTAGAGTGCAGACCTGTATTACCAGGCGCAGAATTTATCACGATTCCAGAAGAAGTATGGTTAGAGCGAATAGGTTATGTAGCGGTGCAGTTTAATGAGACATTGCGCGAAGCTAAATTACTGGGCTTTGTAGAAAATGTAACGACAAGAGAGTTACCTTTGAATCAGTTGCGCGATATCGCAGAATTACCGGACTATATAAGTCAATTTAGACAATTGCGATCGACACCAATCAACCTCAGTCAATGGTTACAAAATATCTTTGATGCTGGATGGCAAACTTTAGAATCAATGTTTGATTTTCCGTCAACAAAACAAGTTGCTTTTAATTTTCGACAATCATCAGCAAATTACATTAAGCGAGGTAAACTTTTTACATTAGAACAAGCAGGTCAGCAAGTTGCTTTATTGGTTGGACTGATACCGAGTGAAGATTCAGAAATAGATATATCAATCGAAGTTTGCCCTTTAGGCGATCGAACTAGACTGCCATCAGATTTACAGCTAATATTATTTGATGAAACTGGCAGATCTGTTATGCAAGCAGAAGCGGGTGGTAGCGAGAGTTTAGAGTTTCAATTTAGCGGTCAACCAGGAGAAAGTTTTGGTGTTAAAGTTGCATTAGGAGATTTTAGCATTACTGAAACTTTTCTTATTTAAGAGTAAAATAGTATATTCTCACTACATAACCTCAAAGGTGCAGCCAAAAAATGTAGCCAATAACTATGAGTAAATTAGTTGTTTTAGAATTAGATGGCGATTTCGATCGGCAAGGTTTTCGCGTTACTCTAGAGATTGGATCGGACAGCGATTACTCACCAGCGCGGATGAAAAGCTTGCCTCGCATACAACAAGCTATCAAAGTTAAAGGTTACTTGCCTGCTAATCCAGAGCTAGCAGCTAGCTTACAACACCACTGGCTGGAAAATTATCGTAGTTTAGGCGCACCAACTCGCATTAAAACCAAAAAAATTATTCATAAAGGTTCAATTAATCAGCGAATTAAACAATGTCGCGAATCGGCTCATCAATTGCATTCTCATCTTAATAAATGGCTCAAATCTGAATCATTTCGCGAAATTGACAGTCGTTTGCGGGAAGAATTGAACCTCAATGAAACAATTCGCTTTTTAGTTCGCACGGACGATTTGTACTTACAAAAACTTCCTTGGCATTTATGGGATTTTTTCGATCGATACCCTTTAGCAGAAGTAGCTTTCAGTCCTTTAGAATCACAATTTATCAACTTTTGGCAAAAAAATCGCTCTAATTCTCGCATCAAAGTTTTAGTAATTTTAGGCCACAAAGATGGGATTGATATTGAAGCTGACTATCAGTTATTAAAAAAATTACCGAATATAGAACCCGTGGTTTTAGTAGAACCGCAACACAAAGAAATTAGCAGCGAACTTTGGGAACAATCCTGGGACATTATCTTTTTTGCCGGACATAGCGAAACAGAGGAAGAAACGGGACGAATTTATATCAACCCCACTGACAGCATTACCATTGATGAATTGTGGTACGGGTTGAGAAAAGCAGTGGAACGCGGGTTAAAATTGGCAATTTTTAACTCTTGTGATGGTTTGGGATTAGCGCGACAGTTAAATGATGTGCAAATACCACAAATGATCGTAATGCGGGAGTTAGTACCTGACCGCGTAGCACAAGAATTCTTAAAACATTTTCTCACAGTTTTTGCTTCCGGTCAGTCATTATATTTAGCAGTAAGGCAAGCAAGACAACGCCTGCATGATGAATTAGAGAGGGAATTTCCTTGCGCTAGTTGGTTACCTGTTATTTTTCAGCATCCAGCCGCTACACCACCAACTTGGCAACAATTGCAGGGAAATGAACGCCGCCAATTCCAAATTCCTTTAATTACCAGTGTAGTCGTTACGTTTTTAATTATAGGGATGCGATCGATCGGACTATTTCAAGCTTGGGAATTACAAGCGTTTGACCAATTGATGCGTTTGCGATCGCACGAAGCACCAGATCCGCGTTTATTGGTAGTTACTGTCACAGAAAAAGATGTTCAAAACCAGAATCAACAGGAAAGAAGAGGTGCATCTCTATCAGATGGCGCACTTGCCAAATTGTTGAATAAACTTGAATTGTATCAACCGCAAGTTATCGGTTTAGATATCTATCGCGATTTCCCTGTAAATCCAAAATATCAAGATTTAAAAATAAAATTACAGAATAATCAACGTTTAATTAGCGTATGTGAAGTAGGAGTATCTGACAATAATCACGGTATTATACCGCCAGCGGAAGTACCAGAAGCTCGTCTGAGTTTTAGCGACTTTCCAGTTGATTCTGATGGCGTTATCCGCCGCCAACTCTTAGGAATGGCTAAAAATCCTACATCTTTTTGTAGCACAGATACATCCTTTAGCTTTCGAGTTGCACAACTTTATCTGGCTGCTAAGGGAATTGAGTCCAAACGAAACTCCCAAGGAGATTTACAAATTGGTGACGTTATTTTTGAGAAACTTAAAACTGACAGTGGTGGCTATCACCAAGTAGATGCACTAGGCTATCAAATTTTACTAAACTATCGAGCTTCTCATTCAGTTGCTCAACAAATAACTCTCACTGAAATTTTAAGCAATGAAAATGATGCCAAACTTGCTAATCTAATTAAAGATCGGATTATTTTGATTGGCACCACAGCCGAAAGTTTTAAAGACTATTTTTCCACTCCCTACAGTGGCGGACAATGGTCTGAAAAAATGCCAGGAGTGCTAATTCATGCAAATATGTTGAGTCAGATTCTTAGTGCTGTTTTAGACAAACGACCTCTGCTTTGGTGGTGGCCCGCTTGGGGTGAAAATCTCTGGATAGCAAGCTGGTCTTTAGTGGGAGGATTGCTTTTTTGGTATGTGCGTTCTCCCTTACATATAATCATAGGTGGCGTTATTGCGATCGCTATTTTGTCTGGACTCTGCTTTATATTATTGTTAAATGGTGCTTGGGTGCCTCTCGTCCCCTCAGCATTAGCTTTAGTAATTACCAGTGGTGGTGCAGTGTTTTATGCGGGATTTCAAGCAAAGCGATTGTAGTAAGTAATTGAATTTTAAATACTCACAATCTTTTAATGAAATTACCTCGTTTACCAATAAATATTTTCTGCTTTATTACCTGGCCACTTGTTAGCTTTATAAGTTTCCCTACACAAGTATGGCCGCAATCTTTTAAATCAGTTGATAGTATTCCTATACTTAACACAAAACAAACTCAGCAGAAACCACCCGATTTTTCTGGAGATGGCAGGCCAGGTCGCCGCACAGGTGGCGGAAGTCGTAACCCTTGCCTAATTAAAGATCCACCTTTAACTGCTTTAGTACCTATTAGTAATTCAGGAAAAACTGTAGCTGAACGGCCTACTTTTTGGTTTCACGTTCCTTATACAGTAAAAGAAGCTCCTTCAGGAGAGTTTGTGTTACAAGAAGAAGGTGGTAAAGATGTTTACCGAACTGCTTTTACCTTACCTGGAACGCCTGGTTTTGTTAGTTTGAGCATTCCGTCTATAAAAGCACCTTTAGAAATTAATAAGTGGTATCGTTGGTATTTCAAACTTTATTGTGAGGCGGAAAAAACATCTACACCTATTTTTGTAGAAGGTTGGGTGCAACGAGTTGAATTGACTCCCGATCTTGAAAAGCAGTTGAAGGCAGCAGCATCAAGAGAATATACGGTTTATACCTCCAATTCTCTTTGGTATGATGCTGTAGCAAGTATGGCTAAACTTCGCCTCAATAATTCGTCAAATTCTACGCTTAATAATGATTGGACTAACCTCTTGAAATTGAAAGAAATTGGCTTAGAACAAATTAGCAAAGCTCCGATTGTAGGTGAGGTTATTTTACCATAAACTATGCAGAATAATTCGCAATCAAAGCCAATTTCCTACTAAAACGTAAGAAGCCCAAAAATAAGGACGTTTCCAATCTTCATTTGGATGATTCCAAAGAGATATTTGAGCGCGTCGGAGTGCTTCGGCTTTACTCACGTTGGTATTAGATAACTCATAGTAAAATTTACTCATCAATTCGGCAGTAGAGCGATCGTCTACCGACCACAATGTTGCTAGTATACTGCGTGCGCCCGCCCGTACAGCTATACCCGCTAGCCCTAAAGCTGCTCGCTTGTCACCTGCTGCTGTTTCGCAAGCACTCAGCACGAGTAATTCAATATCACTTGATTGCTTAGAGTCAGCATTTCGCAGTAAATTATCCAAATCTTTTACTTTCAGGAGTTGATTCCAGGTAAGAATATAAGTTTCTTCAATTTGGGAACTAAACTTACCGTGAGTTGCTAGGTGAACAACGGTATATGATGTTGAATTAATTCGATTTTCTAAGTTGAGTTTGGTGAACTTTTGATTTAATAACGCCTCACTGGAAGATACTTCAGATTGAATTCGCAGCAATTCGAGGTTGACGTTTTCGAGTGGGGAAAATTCTCGATCTTCTACAACACGCTTTTCACTCAAGCCTGCTGTTAAAGCACTTAAATTTTTTCGTTGTAAAGGTTTTGGTTCTAGTAATTGTAAACTGGGAGCTAAGGCGATCGCATATTCTTCTAGCAAATACTTTTTCGTTTTTTCGTCATACAAAACTGACATTGGGATATTCCGTAAGGAACCATCTAGGATAAATACCAACGTTTTAATCTGAAATTTTTCTAACTCTCCTTCCATCGGTTCAATTAACCAGCTATAAACCTGCTGAGATAATCTATTCACATCATCAGTACGATCTGGCTCTCTTAAATATTGCCGAATTTCTTCCAAAGCCTTCTCTACTTCACTTTGGGATTTTTTAGTAACGTAGTGACGAATCTTTTCTTGATTTGGCAATTTGAGCAGAATTTCCAATCGATTTGGTAAGATAATTGGGTAGATGGCGGCTGCTGTTTGGTCTGAGCGATCGACTACTCGATCGATTTGTTCTGGCTTAGCATCTAAGCAGGCTGCATGAAAAAAATTTTCTAGTTCTGCTAATTGCAAAGATTCAATTATATTACGAGCTTGTACTATATTTTCCTGGCTGATTTCTTCCTTTCCCTTTGGTTGTAACAACAAATCTACCATTTCGCGATAAACAGGCTCGACTTCATCTCGAAAGTTAAACTGAACATTAGGATCGAGCGCAACTAAATCGTAACGGAGAGATTGGAGAGTTTTAACAGCTTGGTCATAATTTGCAATTGCCTGCTGAATATTACCCTGATTTTTAAGTAACCGTCCTAATTGCCATTGCCATCGATAGGTAATATCCGCTGCATTAACTTCTTGAGCTAAAACTAAAGCTTGCTGAGTTAAATTTTGGGCATCTTGCCTTTGTTCGACCTTTTCATATAGTCCACCGAGATTACCCAGCGCATAAGCTTCTGCTCGTTTGTCTCCCAAAGTTTTAGCTTCTTGAGAAGCAGCAGCTAAAAGTTGGGCAACTTCGCGAGAATTGGCAGACAATTCTGCCGTACTTCCCAACTTCATTAAACTCTGAGCTAAGTTAATTCGAGCATAAACAGATGTGCGACTTGGGGATGAATTAGCGATTAAAGGCTGAATTTTTCGCCATAAGTTAATAGCATCGGCTTGCTGCTTATTTTCTATTAATAAACTTAGTTGATGGAGAAGTGCTTGAACTTGTATAGTTGGCGAGGTAGAGATATTGGCAGCTTGTTGGTAGAATTGTAGCGCTCCTTGGGTGTCTCTTCTAGCATTGGCTGTATTCCCTAGACTTAGAAGAGTATCTGCGATTCCATTAGGAATTTGCAATCCTTTCGCCACTGCCAAACTTTGTTGCAAAATCTGTTCAGATGCTTCTAAATTTCCCGTAACGCGCAGCACGTTACCCAAACTGCGTAATGCTGTAGTTTTGAGAAGGGAATCTGGTTGATTTTGCAGCAATTGGGTACTTTCAGTTAAAGTATTCTGAGCCTGACGATAAAGCCCTAAAGCTTGCAAAGCCTGGGCTTGATTAATGCGATTGCGAGTAAGTCCAAATTTATCATCTATGCGAGCATATATATCGGCTGACTGCCGCCAAATTGTCAAAGCTGCTTCAGCTTGCCCTCGTGCCAATTGTAGGCGACCTTTGACATCTAATGCTTGAGCAAGAATTTGCGATCGCTCGTTAGAAGAGTTTATATCTTGTTCAGTTTGTAATAAATTCAGGCTTTGTTCGCTCGCTTGTTCTGCTTTTTCCCACTCTCCTAGTTGCTGATAAGTTAAGGAGAGATTGCTTAAGGTCATCGCTTGCCTTAATCTATCTCCTGTTGCTTCAAAACTAGCAGATGCCCGTTGCAATAAAGTTGCTGCTTCCGAAAACCGTTCTGCTTCGTACAAACTCCTGCCTTGTTCGATCGACTCTTGAGGATTTACTAAATTTTGAGCGATCGAGTTTTCTGCTGACAAATACTGCGAATTGAGCGGTAATAGCACTGTAGCCAAGAATGCAGCTACAAACAGCAGCAACATTGCATAATGCTGTTTCTTTAGCCGTTGTTTCAACCAGCATTGAAATCTACAGAAAAATTTATTACTGCTCATAATTAAGGGGCGTTGCAGGAAGTAGGCAATTGCCAGGAACTTTTCGGTGTAGCGGGCGCAGTAGCGGTTAGTATCACTTGACCCTTTTCATTTATCACCCAACCTTGAGCTTCGACAATAGGAGTTGGTTTGTTCAGAGTTAGATTGGGAGAAATATTTGAATTAAAGCTGTTTTGTAACTGAGGGTTGAGAGTAACCCAATCTACTTGGATTGCATCGTTACTGAGGGATTCATTAATACTGGGTGGCAAACCGCCTCGTCCGCTAATTACAAATCTATTCTGTCTGCCAGAGTTAGAACAGCGTCGATCGATTAAACCAGCAGTATCAACAACCTCTTCTGGTAAGTCAACTAACCCAGAGCTAGGATCGACATCGGGCGTGTTAAGTTCTACACTACCGCTAAACTCAATCCCTCGTTGAGAAGTGGCAGTGATATCGCTTTGAGGGGTATCTAGAATTGGTGAAGGACGAAATGAAGTCCCGAAAATGCCGGAAGCGTTGATTCTCACCTGTCCTCCGAAGCTTTGTTCGGCATTGGCACTAATATCACTATCTTCCAAAGCGGCTAAAGTATCAGTGGTAATGTCGATATTGCCGCCTGTAGCGCTGTTGCTGGCATTAGTGGTGATGCTGCTACCACGCCGCAACTGTATGGATTGCGATCGCACCCCAATATTACCGCGATCGCCTGCTACGGTTAGTGCTTGAAGGGAGCCGTTAGAAAGAAGTATCGAACGAGCTTCCACTATCATATTGCCAGCCGTGCCCGAATTTAAGCCTTGACTGTTTACGCTTAGTCCAGCGAAATCGTTAATTATCAAGCGATCGGTTTCGATCCTCAAATCACCAGCATCTCCCGTACCCTGCGTTACAGTAATCAACGAGCTACGTTTTCCATCAGCTGATGTGCCGCTTAGTTCTACTAACTCCCTAGCACTAACCGTCAAAGTACCCCCCTTACCCGCACCCGTTGTAGCAGCTTCTACCTGTGCGCCATCTTGAACAGTTAACCGTCCCGTTTCAATGCTCAAATTGCCAGCATCTTGGATACTAGAAGTCGAAGTAGTTAATAAGCTGCTGCTTCCAAAACCAGTTCCGCTCACTTCCACAAATTCGGAGGCATTCACGGTCAAACGCCCTCCCAGACCTCCTCCTTGAGTACCAGCCGTTACTTGTGCCCCACCTCGAACAATTAACCTTGCTGTATTAATTGTCAAGTTGCCAGCAGGACCACTACTTTCATTAAAAGAGGAAGCGGATACCGAAGCGCCATTTTGAACTATCAACTGCGGTGTGGTAATCGTCAAATTTCCCGCTGCTCCAGCACCGCCAGTCTCAACGAATATGCCGCTAAAAGCTCCGGGGGCAACACCACTTACATCCACAGATTCAGTAGCCGTCACAGTCATATTTCCTGCTGCACCATCACCGAGAGTTACTGCTTGTACCTGCGCCCCATCCCGAACGATTAACCGTCCCGTTTCAATAAAGACATCTCCTCCATTTCCTGTCACTCCTTCTTGAACTGAATTAAATATGCCAGTCGAATATACGTCTTCTCCCAATTTAATTGCGCCACTCGCTTCTAATAATTCAGAAGCAATTACTCTCACTGTTCCCGACGATCCTTGACCAAAAGTACTGGTATCTATCCTAGCCGCACCCTCAAAGATGATTAATCGCTTAGTTTCTATATTTAAATTGCCCCCAGCACCACTAGCTCCTGGATATACTTGAGCAAACAAGCCGCTAACAGACTCACCATTAGCTGATATTCCGATCAGTTCCACTGACTCCTTTGCGGTTACGTTCAAGGTTCCGCCAGCTTGGTCACCCAAAGTATTGGCTTGAATGGGAGAACCATCCTTGAGTATTAGCCGCCTTCCCCGTACTTGAATATCACCACCACCCGCACCACTAGCATCTACTATTGCTAGTTGGGATAGTTGAATATCTCCAAATGAGGAAACGTTATCGTAGCCTAGAGCATAGCCTTTGGCGATCGCATTCAAGCTGACTATTCCCGATCCTCCCACGCTGCCGAGTTCGATTCTTCCTCCTGCTGTTTTGAGCGTTCCGCCTTCGATTGCAATATCACCGCCAACTAAAGCTAAAGTTCGATCGGACTGTACGCGCAAACCAACAGTAGTATCAATTAAATCCGAGCTTGTCCTTATCCCTTCACCATTCCCCTGCACGACAATTTTTCCCGGATTTAGTCTGTATTGCAACCCAACTGGTACGCTTACGGTTAGTAGGGGTTGATTTTGGTCAGATGTTGCCTTAAAAAAAGAACCATCACCAAAATTTACCCCAGTTGCTGTACTCGCTAAAAATGAGCCGCCGATATTCAAACGGGCATTTGGGCCAAAAATAATTCCATTCGGATTGAGCAAAAATAAATTGGCGCTACCATTGCTTTGGATTAAGCCATCAATATTAGAAATTAAGCTACCTGTCACCCGGCTGAAGATATTCTGGATATCCAGGGCGTTATTGAAATAAGCCTTGCCATCTGTGGGAATGGAAAATTCCTGAAAACTATGGAATAAGTTGCCCCCGGCTCTGGTTCCACCTTCAATCACATTGGTATTGTCAGAAGGGGTAACGATCGAATTCACGGGCAATGTTGTATCTGGGACAATTTGTGCTACCGTGGGGTAGCAGGCGATCGCACAAAACAGGGCATAGCCCAATGTCGGCCAAAGTTGGAGAATAAATTTTCTCATTAAACAGGGCAATTGTTTTCGTTTTTAATTTAACTATTCTCATTCGTTTAATCTGTTTGATTTGATAAAAGTGCAAATCTCTGGAACCTACTAGTTTAAGAATACCAATCCCTTTCTGGTCTGTGAAAGTGATATATTTTTTATTTTTTGATAGTTTCCATCCTGAGACTTTGTACTCTACCGAGCGAGTGTTTTTCTTGTCGGGTAAGGGAGGACACGTCACCGTGCCTCCCTCCCCTAAGAACCGGAATTCTGTCTATGCTCCGGTAGGGTTTTGTTCTGTCATTAAAGAGACAATTCAACTCTTTAACCACCTACTTGCCTTTTGGCTCGTGTGTATCAGCTTTATTTCACACGTTGTTACCTGACGAAGCTTTGATGACAATTCACTTTCGTTAATCCTTCCAAACTTCCCCTTGCTCTTACCTAAATTAAGCTTTTAGGTTTGAATACTTTCGTGATCTGCATTCCATTAATTTCATTACTTACTATTAATGTGACCGGAGTCATAGACTCTTTTACGCGGGGATAATGGGACAGAATCCATTAAGAGAAACTGCTCTCTACTCCTTAACACTTAACTTTCTACATCGCACGAATTTAGGATATCCTTTCTTACCTTTAACTAGGTTTTTACAATTCTCGTAAAAACGGTTAACTGCCTTAAGTGTTCTTTCTACAGCAGCTTGGCAAGCATGAGAGTTTAACTCTTCTACAAACTTAAACTCTTTCCTCAGTAAGGTGTTGTATCTAAACATTTCAGGCTGACCGATACCACGATTTTCCATCCAGTAACGAAGTACTTGTCCGTCACGTCATGAGCCTTTTGTGCTTCTGAGATGATGGTGTCGAAGATTGTCAGCTTAACCGCGCTGCGCCGCCTCTAGAGCAGCGATATCGATCTTTTTCATCTGCATCATCGCATCGAACGCGCGCTTGGCGGCAGCGGGATCGGGATCGGCGATCGCTTTGGTCAGGGCTAGAGGCGTAATCTGCCAGGACACTCCCCATTTGTCTTTGCACCAGCCGCACGCACTCTCCTGACCACCGTTGCCGACGATCGCATTCCAGTAGCGATCTGTTTCAGCTTGGTCAACGGTTGCGACCTGAAACGAGAACGCTTCGTTGTGCTTGAACGCAGGTCCGCCGTTGAGTCCGATGCAGGGAATTCCCATCACGGTAAATTCGACAGTCAACACGTCCCCAAGCTTCCCCGATGGAAAGTCTCCTGGCGCGTAGTGCACTGCATCGACGGACGAATCAGGAAAGGTTTCGGCGTAAAACCGCGCCGCGTCCTCGGCGGTGCCATCGTACCAAAGGCAAATCGTGTTCTTTGCTGGCTTCTCCATGTCACTTCTCCATTAAGATGAGCCACCCAAAACCGGAATCAACGATGTGCTTGCAGTCGAAGAGTGTTGGCTCGTAAGACATTTCCGCCCATTCTAGCGCGGCTTCACTGTGCTTCACATAACGGGACTTAAAGAAAAATCAAGCCCAAATAAAGCCGAAACTGGCTTTATGAGAGGCAAATACGTCACGATTAGCAGTCAACCACGCAAAAAATCGAAAAGAAATAGCAGTTATAAAGGCTTTATTAGCTTCAGTAAAAGTGTTCAAAGGTTTAGTCGCCCACCTACGTCTTAAATCGCCAGTTAATTGATGCCAAAAAATAATTATCTTTGGAAAACATTTTTTCACTCTTTAAAGCTTACTACCCAATATAAATTCTCCTACAGATGTTTCAGCATAGTAATCGCACCCGGTTGCTGTTGCAAATACATCTGAATTTCCCGATCCGATCGCACAAGGGGCAAGATTCATCGCCGTGGCAACCAGATAAATGGTTTGATATAAAACACCTACGTGCTTTAATGTGAGGGCATAAGAAAGTGATTCGTAATTCCAGCTAACTCTAGGGAAGCGGGTAGCTAAAACTATTAAAATTTGAGAATTGCACGGAGGATCGGTGGCTGTTTCTGCATTTTCTAACAGCGTCTCTACATAAGTGCTTTTGTCTGAAATTTTACAAAGCTGATGGTCTAGGGGACAATAATGATAAAGTCCTTCGGGAATATTTTCGCATCTATTTACTATGACATAAAACTCTAATTCGTAGCAAGCTCCCCCATTTGCATAAGGTCGATCGCTACATTGTTTTTCATTTTCATCTTTGGGAAATATCATTCTTACTCTGGCAGTACGATAAAGAAATTCACCTAGTTGTTTATCTGTGATTTGCCGATCTCCTTGCACCCTAATCGAGTGTCTTTTTTCTAGAATGAAAGTAAAAGAATAATCCTCTTGTTTGAGTTTTTCTAAATCTGGTTTATACAACTGGATAATATCGTTTGATGCTTTTGGTTTGACTACTGGTAACGGCTCAATTTTTCCTAAAAAGCGAAATGAGTTACCGACGGGCTTGTTGTGTCTTCCGGCTCTACTTCTAGAATGAAATAGTAAATCGTGAAACTCCCATTGTGCGAGGGTATCGTTTTCTTGTTCGAGAACTTTTCCGTCTGCGTTTACTTCCGAAAGCATTTTAGCAGTTAAGAGGAGGCTGAAAAACATCTGTGCAGTATCGTTCGATACTGCGGGGATAAGGGTGGAAAGCTCGCTTGCTGTTTGCGGTTTGGTGAGAGAGTTGACGATCGCACTTCCACGCCAATCATTTAAAATAATTTGCACGTGGGATAATGGAGATTCCAGTACCATTTGTTCTCCTTCTTTGCGAGAAAACGCAAACCGCGACAGCACGTATTTTTTTTCTGGTGCGGCATTGACTAATTGCAATTTTTGTGCATTCGAGATAGCAACCATTGTGGCGAGGGTTACTCCATCCACCCGAATGCTTTAAGATATTATACCAAGAGATATGAATTGCTCCAGATAGTAGTACAGCTTTGCTAGTGAGGAGAAACCATCAGTTTTGAGTACCAATTCGTTGAGGGATTCCTCTGTAGCGCCATCTCCACGCAGAACGTTTATAGCAGCGATTAATCCGGGGGTCAACTGTTTGAGATTGAAGTTCATTTGCGGCAATTTGAAAACAAAGTTACCGCTGGATTCTTCGGTTATATCTAGATTTTGTTTAAATGAAAGTACAAATGTTTGTGGCATTTTTTTATCTCTATTTTTGGTTAGAAAAATATCGGAAACGGGTTGAGTTCGTTTTCTTGCAACGGCTTTGGCAACCAGCCCAATTTTACCGGGACATCGTAAAGTCTTCCCAGTGCGAATCTTTTCCAAAAATGGCGCATTCCGGAAACGGTAACTTTGGCTACATTTAGTTTGATGTCGGGTCGGGTTTGGTCTAAAACTAATACTTCTAAACCTTGTTTTTCGGCAATTTTAACGCAATTTATCACGTCTTCTAGCAAGTCGTCGCTAGCTAGCTGGGGATAATCTGAAGGTACTTTTGCAGTTGCATTTTCATCGGAAATTAGATATGGCTTCTTCTAGTGTACTTCCCGCCGCACTTCCGTTGGAATCCGCCCAACAATAGGGTTTCGGCAAGTTGGTATAACCGTAATAGCCTGACGGGGCGACAACTATAGCTCAAAGGTAGACTGGATAAGCTTTTGGGCTCGGCGACCTCGCTGATAATAAGTTCAGGGGGCGACAAAGGAGCTATAAACTATGAATAGCAATAGCTTCAGCTTTTACACCCCCTTGAAAATATAGACTGACGAGAGAGCCTATTTAGGGACGGGGCAACTTATTAATGGCATTTGAGGCTATTCGCATATAAGCAGCGTATTCTCCCTGTAATTGCTCTGGTTGTGAGGAATGACGCCGATCAATTCCACTTTACCATCTTCCACCCGCCAGCCCGTGGCTTCTACCAGCAGGGGATGCTGCTCTTCAGTGCTTTGATGCTTAATTCTGGCACTGTTAGTTTCAAGAATGTTGTAGTACGTCCAGTCCTGCCAGATATCTTCTGATGATTGGGGGAGTGTGGGGTCTTCAATTAAACCGCCCCGTCCGGTGACGGTAAAGGTATTGCCTTTGCGGGAGGCGCAAGCGGCGACTACTTGCTGGGTGGGGTCTACAGGGTTTTGGGGTAATTCTACCAGTGCGGCGGAAGTGTTGACTTCGGGACTGTTGATGTTAATTGTACCGGAGACTCCTAGTTGAGAACTGGCGGTGATTTGGCTGTCGGGGGAGGCGAATAAACCTTGAGAGTTGATGCGGATGTTACCCCCTGCACCTTGGAAGGCGTTGGCGTTAACTTGGCTGTCTTCCAAGATGGCGAAGGTGTTGGCATTGATGTTGAGGTTGCCGCCGTTACCAGTACCGCCAGCTTGGGTAGAGATTTGGCTGGCGCGACGCAGTTGCAGGAAGTCGGTGGTGATATTGATGTTGCCGCCTTCACCCGATGCGGTGGCGGCAGTGATGCCGCCTGCGCTGTCGAGGAGGAGGATGGAACCTGCGTTAATGTTGACGTTGCCTGCGATACCCGTGCCTTGGTTGGCAGCGCTGACTCTACCGCCGTCGGAAATGGTGAGGCGAGGAGTGTTAATCGTGACGGTGCCGGAGTTTCCAGAGGGTGCATCTGGCAGTCCGAAACGCCGTCGGAAAGCTTCACTCTGTATAATACCAGCCGATACTATTCGCGAAAAAAGTCCACCTGCTGCTGTACCGCTCACTTCAACAGAGTCAGAGGCATTAATTGTAATACTTCCTGCTGAACCCTGTGCAAGAGTTGAGGTAGTAATAGTTCCTCCATCCCGAACCAATAATCTGGATGTGTTTATAGTCAAGTTGCCAGCATTTCCTGGACTTGTAGTTGCACTACCAATAGAAGCTGGCTGAAAAATTTCTGGTATGATGCCACTTACTGTTACAGATTCAGAAGCATTTATAGTAACATTTCCAGCTTTGCCAGAACCGAAAGTGGGAGCTGAAACAGTCCCTCCATTTAGCACTCTCAAGTGTCTTGTTGATACTGTAGTGCTTCCGGCACCTCCTGAGCTTACTGGAATCGCACCCACAAAAGTAAAAACACTAGGCATTATTACCGGAAAACCTTCTACTTCCATTTCTTCTATAGCATTAATATTTAGACTGCCACTTGTTGCAGAACTAAAAGTTTTATTCAAAATTTGCGCTCCATCCCTCACTACCAAACGATTAGAGGTAACTATAATGTCTGCTCCAGTGCCGCTACTCACCGTTTCACTTAACAATCCACTACGAGTTCTAGCATCTGGAGAAACGCCTGCTAGTTCTAAAGATTCAGAGGCATTAACGTTGATTTCTCCTGACGCTCTTTCTCCTTGATTCTGATTTAAAGCCATTGAGCCGTCCCTGATGGTAATTTGCCTACCTGATAGCTGGATAGTACCATTACCATTGCCACTAACATCAGCGACAGCTTGTTGGGACAGGTCAACATCGCGAAAACTTTGCACCTGTTCGTATCCAAAAGTCCAGCCAAAGGCAGTCGAGCTAAGACTAACTCTACCTTGACCAACGCTACCCAACTCAACACGCCCTCCTTCTGCTGTCAGTGTGCCACCAGAAATATTAATATCACCCCCCACTAAAGCTAGAGTCTGACCAGGTTTTACTCGCAAGCCAACTATGCTTTCACTTCGATTGATTGGTGCTGTTAGAGAATTTTGAGCTGTAAAACCGTGACCCGTACCTTGCACTTGAATAGTTCCTTGATTATTTACAAATTGCAAGCCTACAGGTATATTAACTGTTAGTAAATCTGGCACTATAGAGCTATTAGTACTGAATAACTTGCCATCGGAAAACTGAATACTATTTGCTGTAGAACCAATAAAAGCTCCACCAATGTTTAACCGTGCATTCAGGCCAAAAATAATCCCATTTGGATTTATAAAAAATAAATTAGCATTGCCATTAGCCCGAATCAAGCCATCAATATTAGAGACTTTATTCCCCGTAACACGGCTGAAAATATTTTGAATATTAATAGCATTATTAAAAAAAGCTTCTGCACCTGTAGGGATAGAAAATTCCTGAAAGCTGTGGAAAAGATTGCTACCTGTTGTCGTGCCACTATTGATGGTAAATGTATTACCGTTAGGTGTGACAATAGAATTATTAGGCAGAGTCGTATCGGGGATAATTTGGGAATTAACTTGGAGAGAAAGGAAAGAAAAGGGTATAGCCCATAGAAATTTTAGACAAAAAAATTTTTTCGCTTTCATAAAAACTTTTTATGTAAATGGTAAAATTATACTCGATTTCACCACTAGGCAGAAATTTTTAGGTTAACATTAAGTAAAAAGTAAAATCAGTTCACAGTATTATATTGCGAACTGATTTACTAAAGTTATAAACAACAGCAAAGCTGTAGAACGATTACGGAAGCTCACCTGTCTCCAGCCAGTACGCACACTCAGGTGTAAGCCGCTCTGCAACAACTGCTTGGTATTGTTCGATGTCCTTGGGTGTCAGAATATCTTTCCAACGACCATTTGTGCCTTTGTTCATGAAAGTAGCAGCCCCGCCTTTCCAACCTAAACCTTTAGCCGGCACCACATCCGGGTTCTTCTTCATGTACTCAAAAGTACACTTTTCAACAATGGTGTCGAACTTGTTCGGGTCAATTTCGATGTCTAGGAACGCTGCTATTCGCCGAATCTGTCCTGGTAAGTCCTTTTTCAAGTTGGCAAAGTGTACGAAAAGTATGTTAGGTAAATGACGATAATTCCACCAAGATTGAACAGTATCGAAGAACGACCAGAATGGGTAGCCATCTTTTTCCCACTCAAACCACCCATTAGAAATCCAATTTTTCCAGAATTCTAGGGGATTGTCAGGACAGGTTGGCCAGGGATCGCCTATACGTTCAGGTGTGTTGTTTACTAACTCAAAATAGAACTGACTGGCATTTTTGTAGTGATTGAACAAGCTCATAAAGACATCGCGACCATCGCGCCCTACATAAATGTACTTGCATTGTAGGTAGAACAAAATTGCATTAAGAGGTAGGTGGGATTTGAGAATTCGTCGATGGTTTTGCTGCTCTAAGAGAAGTATCTTTTCTTCTTTTGGCATACGGTTATCAACCCAAATGCTCATTTCAGAAAGTGCAGTAGGTGGGTCTTCACCTTGAAAAATAAGCATTGCCACAATCTGCTGCATCCAAGTAGTGCCAGATTTAAGGTATGTGCCGATAACAATATCATCTTCTCTTGCCTTAAAATCGTCCCAAAAAGTGGAATCGAGATGATGATTGCGATACTCACGAATACGAGTTGGTAAACGACTTTTGGTACTAGCAAATGTACCCCATCCGTCCATAATTTCTATTGGTAAAGCGGTTTTGTTCAGATGATAACTATGGGATATGTGCTGTCTTTTCATGGTCTTAGTTTGTAGGGCAATTAGTTGCTTATAGGCTTTTGCCTGGATGTTGGTTTGCAGAAATAAACCAAAACAGTTCAAAATTTTGAAGTAGCTCCTTAAATTTTTAAAGAGTGGAACCGAGCGCTACATCGCCCCAGCGCATCAAGGTTGCTGCGGCATTAGATGTTCCACCAAAGGTATATACGAGAACCAAATCGTTTTGGCGGATCTTTCCTGTCTGGGCAGCATGATAAAGATTCGCAACGATTGACGCTACTCCAATATTTCCGTACTCAGGATTAAGGTCAATAGTACGCTTTGAATCGATGCCCAGCGCACGAGTGTAGACCCTTGAATACCAAGGAATGAGAGTATTAAAAACAAAAAAGTCAATTCGATCCAGGCTCACTCCGGCAGACGCCATAGCACCTTCACAGCAAGCGCGAAAGACAGGTACAAACAGTTCGCGTAATATCTTATTGGGGTTCTTACCCGATCTAATGAACATCCGAGGATTTCCTTGGCTATCGATCGCAAGTTCATTGAAAAAGCCCCCAAAAGTTTTCGCCGTATTCACAACTTTTGTACTCAGAACTCCTTGGTTAGTTTGGAGTCTTTCAACTAAGAAAGCTCCTGCACCATCTCCCAGTAAAAACGACAAGGTATCATTCTCGTCAACAAATCGAGAGTAAGTACTTGAAACAACTACCAGTACATTGCGATATTCCCCTGCCCTTACTAAAGCACAAGCTGTTTGGAGAGCGACTAAAGCACTAGAACAGGTTGATTCAACATTCCACGCTGCTCCCCGCAAACCCAGCTCATGAGCTAGGGGCGCGGCATTGCCCGGTGCAATATATTCTGGAAACATGGAAGTAACGAGCATCAGATCGACATCATCCGGAGAAAGCTGTGCTGCTTCAAGAGCATCTTTTGCAGCTTTGCACTCCAACGTCAGCGAAGATTCACCTGCACCTAACACCCGGCGCTTAACCACACCCAAAAAAGGGTCTGATAAGTAAGGCATCATTTCTTCTGTCCAGATATCGTCTGCTTTGGACAAGGGTTCTGGTGAAAAAGCCCTCGCCAAACTTTTTTCCTTAGCACGATCGACTAACTCAGGGTGATGCTCGCGGAAGTAGTCGTTTGTCCGTACTACGCTCGGAAAATTGATTGCGATCGAACGAATTCCTACGGGTTGATACATTGATATATTTCCTAGTTTTAATTATGAAAAAATTGTTTTTTCAAACTCATCATTCGGTTATCTATAGGAGCCTTTTTTTCTGAATCGATAAGTACATCAACAATAAAAGGCACCGTCGATACAAGTGCTTTTTCTAATGCCTCAATAATCTCAGACTCGTTAGATACGCGAATGGCATCTGCGCCCATCCCGCGAGCAATCTGTACAAAATCAGTTTTGGGAATTTGCGCTAAATCCTTACTCTTCATCTCTGGCAAAACTTGGTTAACCATGTTGTAACAAGCATCATTAAGAACAATCCAAACAGCAGGAATTTGATATTTGACAGCTGTACTAATCTCGCAATTCATCAGCATTGCGCCATCGCCAACAATAGCAACCGCCTTTCCTTGCCGACCTATTGCTGCTCCCACAACTCCGGTAACTGTATGACCCATCGATGCAAAATCAGTGGTGGTACGGTAACGATTGGGGACATCAAATCGCAGCATATTGGTTGCCCAAGCAAAAGAGTTACCAGGTTCAGCCATCACTAAAGCGTTACTATTTTCAACAATTACCCGTTGAATTGCAGCCATGAGCGTTTCAGGTCGAACTGGAGAACCTTTACCTGTTTCTATTACATTTTGCTGAGGTCGAGGTCGTGTTTCTGCTGTATGTAGGTTTGAAGATTTGGGGGGATGCTTCTTTAACTGCTTGAGCAACTTTTTTACAAATATCTTCACGTCAGATTGAACAGCAAGAGTTTTAGCATTTGGGTAAGCAACTCCCATTACTTGCGGGTCAACATCAACATGGATGAAACCACCAGAAGGAACCATCATCGGATTCCAAAAGGAAGTGAATTCGCCGAGGCGCGTTCCCAAAACTAAAAGGTGTTGAGGGCAGAATTCTTGCATATAATTCAGCACGGACTGATGGCCGCCAAAACCAGTCACTCCCACAAACTGTCGGTGGCTTTCTGGAAAAATCCCCTTGCCTCGCGGCGAACACATTACTGCTGCTCCCGTTGTTTCAGCCAACTGGAGAATTTCTTTACCAGCTCCCTTCGCTCCAAAACCGACCCAGATCCCAAATTCTCCTTCGGACAGTAGTTGGGCGCATTTCTTGATAGTTTCTTTACTAGGTTCTGTCAGAGGTTGGTAAAAGTTTTCCTTGTTTGCTGGTAGAAAAATTTTGTTTTTACTTGTTTGAACGGCTGTTGGGATATTAATATGAGCGATAAAACCTCCAGGCTGGGAAACTCCTTTAGTTAGTCGGTAACCTATCTGTGGAATTTCTTCACCAAACTGCAAAGTAACTGCATAATGAAACACAGTTCCTGAAGTAAAAAGCCCTTCTAAAGGCATACTGTAGGAGCTCGTTTCCTGGCAAGCGTACCGCCCTCGCTGCGATGGCGAGGTAGAAGGAGAAAGAAATATTACCTTTGCACCTTCTCCCCGTGCCGCAAATAGTCCTGTCAAAGCATTGGTAATTCCCGGCCCTGCTGTGGTAAAAACTGCTACTGGATCGCTACTGGTAAAATAAGCTTCGGTTGCCGCAAAAGCTGCACCCGATTCGTGCCGGAAGTGAATCACTTGAATGGAACTGTTTTCCAGCGCCGCCCACATAGGAGCGATCGCACCTCCCGAAACTCCAAACGCATACTTTACACCCAATCCTTCCAGCATTTTTACCACAGCTTCAGCCACAGATTCACCCTTCTGCGGCTGATTATTCAGATGAGGGAATGCTCCCAAACTCTCATAATTTTCGTTGGTATTCTTTTCGGAATTAGTTGACTGTATTTGCTGTTTTACTGCACTACTTGGGCTATCAACTGTTTTTGTAAGGCAAGACTCATCTTTTGCTACTTCATCAGCCTTTTGTTGCTCGTTCCCTAATTTTTGGCCAGCCGAGCTTGGCGCAATTAAAATGTTGCTCATCCCCACACTACAAGAATCGTTTAAGTAAAATAAACTTTGAGTTTTTTGGCTCACCCCATATTTTACGGCGATTCGCCTTTAATCAATCCTTGCTTGGCGATCGCTTTAATAACTTTTTGTGTTTTTCTCAGTGGATTTACATTACCTTTCTTTTTAGTTAATGTCAACCATTTTGAAAAGATTTCCGATTTTTTTGACGTTATTTTTTTATATATACCTTTAAATTATTAAGTACAAAAATTTAATGCAAAAAGCAAAATTTTGCATTAAATTTTACAAAAATATTAAAGAAATTACATAACGATTGCTTTCTCCTCTCAGAAATTAATGGAAACATATCCTCAAGAGGGGAAGACGACCATCTCCCCCTACAACTATTACTTTTCTAAGACTGCCTCCTTACGCAACACGGTTTTCAAAATCTTTCCCGTCGCATTCTTAGGTAAAGAATCTACCAACTTGATCGTTTGCGGAACCTTATAATTAGCCATTCGTTCTTGACAAAAAGTCATCAACTCAGCTTCCGTAATAGATGCTCCCGTAAGTAAGCGTACATTGGCATACACAACTTCACCTTTTATCCGATCGACAACCCCATAAACAGCCGCTTCCGCTACAGATGGATGCTGATAGAAAATCCTTTCCACTTCGCTGGGATAAACCTTAAACCCAGAGACATTAATCATGTCCTTCAAACGGTCAACCAGATAGAAATCTCCATCCTCATCCATATAACCGATATCCCCGGTATAAAACCAACCGTTTTTAAGCACCTTTGCCGTTTCTTCCGGGCGGTTCCAATAACCCAACATGACGTTTGGCCCGCGAATGATAATTTGTCCCAATTCGCCAACGGGAACCTCTTCGCTGTTTTCATCCACCACCTTCATTTCCACATTGTCGATCGGCATTCCGATCGATCCGGTTTTATACTTCCAAGGGTGGTTATAACTAGCACAAGGCGAAGTCTCAGTTAACCCGTAACCTTGATAAATCGGACGCCCAAATTTCTCCTCCCAACGCCGCACGATTTCCACTGGCAAATTCGCTGCCGCGCTAAAATAATAACGGACAGAACGCCAGTCCAATTCGTTCAAATTCGCTTCCAAAAGCTTGGCAAAAACAGTCGGAACACCGAAAAACATCGTTGCTCCTTCTTGTGCGATCGCCTGCACGACTTGCTCGGGTTTAAAGCGCCTTTGCAAGATAATTGTTGCCCCCGCATTCAATCCGCTATTCAGAATTGCATTCTGTCCAAAACAGTGGAATAAAGGCAAATAAAGCAACAATTTATCATGCGGTGCAATCCCGCAACTGTAGCGCTGGGAGTGCATATTCGACACCACATTGCCGTGCGAAAGTACTGCACCTTTGGGAAATCCAGTTGTCCCCGAAGTATAAACAATTGTCGCCGGATCTTTCGGTTCCATGTCCGCAGATTGAAAGATAGGAGAAGACATCGCCATCAATTCTTCTAAACTTAAATCTGTTCCATTCGCACTCCCTGTCAGCAAAACTTTTTCCAGGCAAACTAAATCTTGTCGCGGTACATTTGGGCACAACTTTTCAGTTGTAACGATCGCTTTCGATCCGGAATCATTAAGGATATACCAAATTTCGTCTCGCTTCAGCATTACGTTAATGGAAACCAACACAGCCCCCAGTTTTTGAATGCCGAAATAAGCAAAGATAAATTCCGGAATATTGGGTAAATACAAAGCTACGCGATCGCCCTTTTGGATGCCCAAACTTTGCAATCCATTCGCAACTCGATTTGCCTTTTCATCGAGTTCTTCGTAACTGAAACATTCACATTCAAAAATCAGAGCGGTTTTTCGAGGAAAAATACGCCTCCCCCGCTCAATGTTTTGAGCGATATTCATGGTTTTGGTAATGGGAAATAGAGTATAGGAAATGGAGGTGAGAGGAATTTAAGGAAAATTTATTTAATCTTCCTCGTATCCTAACTCCGATATCTTTTTTTCTTTTGACTTTTGGCTTTTGACTTTTAACTTTTAACTTTTTAGTCTTTAGTCTTTAGCCCCTCCAAAATATCCTTAACAGCTTGCACAATTACTCCGCCAGCTTGAATATCAGCCGCAATTGCTGCCAAATGTTCGTCTAAGAATTGGTCGCGATCGTTCCAAATATAAGGTTCTTTGGCAGAAGGTGGTTTTCTTACCACTTGTCGTACTGCTTCGTACAAAACTTTAGTGCTTTCCGACAAACACTTTCGTCCATCGTAATGACCAGCTACTTTGAAAGTTCGCAAGTCTACCGCTTGCACGCCAAACATTAAAGTAACTGCCATATATTGCTGTGCGAGTTCTACAGAATTTCGGGTTAAATTAGCCGAAGCAAAACCTTGAGAATTGACATTTTGATTGAACTGTTCGGCGTGAGTGGGAAAGCGATCGGCGATCGAATTACCGTAAAATGTCAACATCGGCATAATTGAATTGCCAGTAATTTGCAATGCCTTCAATCCCATGTTAACTTTCCCATCAGTATTTCCCACTAAAGAAGCAGACAATCCATTACTGAATTCCGGTGCAGCTAACAGCGCAATTTGCACGTCCAAATGCTTCGCCATCAATCCCAAAAGATAGCGCAGTCGATCCATTCCTACGCCAATATACTGCCCCAAAAAATTACCGCCGTGGTAGCTATTTTGATAATTCACGTCAATAACGGGATTATCCGTTACCGAGTTCATTTCCACTTCCACTTGTTGAGCTATTTCTCTTATTCCATCAACGATCGGCCCCATATATTGCGGCAAACATCGCAAGGAATAGCGGTCTTGGATTAAACTTTCCCCGTTAAAGTGATTTGCACCATTTAATTCATCGAAACTCAAACGCGAACCAGCAAGTAATTTCACCATTTCTGCCGCCGTCCACACTTGTCCGAAATGCGGTTTCATGCGGTGAATAAACGGATGAAATGATTGATTCGTGCCGCCCAAACCTTGTACCATCAAGGCATGAGCGCCCATTGCCAAGGCGAGTAAAACTCGAGCATCATAAGTGCAAAGAGCGGCAATTCCAGTCATCACGGAAGTGCCGTTCATCATGGCCAGCCCTTCTTTTGGTAATAAGTCGATCGGAGCCATCCTCAGCCTTTCTAGGGCTTCTAGCGATGACATTTCCAGGCCATTGAAGTTAACTGTAAATCGTTTGTCTAAGCCTATAATCGAGCCTGTAATATAGGCTAGGGGAGTTAAGTCTCCAGAAGCGCCGATCGAGCCGAGTTCGGGAACGTGGGGAGTGACGTTATTGTTTAAAAAGATTTTCATCCGCTCGATCAATTTCCACCGAATTCCCGATGCACCTTGCAAATGAGAATTCATTCGTAAGAGCATAGCAGCTCGCACGTCGGGAATGGGTAAACTTTTTCCGGCTCCGGCTTTATGATAGCGAACGAGATTGTTTTGTAATTCGGCAGCATCTTCAGGCGCGATCGCTTTATTTGCCATGCCACCAAATTTAGTGGTAACACCGTAAATTGGCTTGCCTAATTCAACAGCTTGACCGATATAATCGCAAGCAGCCTTAATGCGTTTGAGAATGTGGCTATTTTCTGTTAATTGTACCTTCGCTTCTCCTCTTGCTACCTTCACGAGTTGTTCGATAGTTAGCAGTCTATCTCCTATTACAGTCTCAGTATTTTTCTTTTCCTTGGAAAGTTGTAGGAAAGCCAATGTCTTTACATTTGGCGAGGTTAAATTTTCGATCATTCTTACCAAAATCCCGTCCGTCTTGAATATTTAGTTATTTCCGAAATCAGTCAGTAGCTCGATCGCAAAAAATACAGTCCTTGTTAGGCTGCGTAATTTCAGATCTTACACAGGCTTAGAAATTGGGTTTCTTGCAATTAACTAAATCTGAAAGCCTGGATTTTCCGTGTAGAAACCCGGGTCTTTTAGACTCTATTGAGAAAGGTGCAAAATCTGAACATGAAAACTCAAAGCTCGCTTCCTATACAGCAAGAACCGTTATAATGCGGTACAATAAATACAGTGGTAGCTTCTGCAAAAAAATTAGTTTACTAATTTTTACTACTGTACCTCGTAAGAGAGGAAACCGCTGTAATAGATTTTAGCGACCGCTCTTGAAGTTTTCTAATTTTTGGTAAAAACTCCGCTCTCTTTCTAAGGTTTTTACTATATGACCTTTCTTTTTGAATAGCAAGCTAATTTAAAGATTTTTTTGTGTTTTTTTTATGAAGTTTTTTAGAGAGTTTTCTATTTTTAGAGAATTTTTAAAGACAAATAAATTCTGAAATAACACTAAAAGTCAACATTTTTACTCGCTAGTGTTATCGATAATCAATATATTAATTTGGCAAAGTTATATATTAAGAAATTACCTAATTTCTATGGTGTCGTTTACTTTTTCCTCCCGATGAAAAACTAGATTGAGCAGCAAAACGCCAATCCCGATCGCTAATCGCTATGCGAGGATATGCGATCGAAATCACACTCCTCTTTTTTTTACCGTGTTAGTTTACTTACACTCTCTCAAAGTGCTGGTTTCACCTACATGGCCTAGCTTTGATGCGCTATTTACGCTATTGATTAGCCTACGAGTTGATAATAGTACCAGTAAATACAGTTATCGGCTAAGAGCTATACAAAACTTAACATAAAATGATTAAACGGTTTCATAAATGTTGCGATCGACTCTGGAAGATTGCAGAACCGGGCTGAACATGGTTATTCAATCCGCGCGGACTATTGACCATTGCAAGGCTGACTGAGCAGGTATTCCCCAATACGTCTGATTTCGGCCTGCCAAGCCGCGCGATCGGCCTCAGCATTTTGGGCAAGTTGAATCATCACCTCAGCTATTTGGCTGACGGTGGTTTGAGTTTGCTGTTGGTTTTCTATTAAGCGACCGACTCGTTCTGTTAAGCAGTTAAGCGGTCAACTCGGTTGACAAGGTTTGTAGTCTGAGACAATAGCACTCTCAACCCATCCAACAGAAATGCTCCTTAATCGCGGAACACGCTCTCTAGACGATCGAGGTGAGATTGCATTACATCCAGCGGTTGTTCTACTGAGTATCGATTTAGGTAGGTAGGGCGTACCGATCATAAGCGATCGGTTAGTAGTTTTCTATTAGTAAACACCCTAAATTTTATGAATTTGTATGCTTTTTTCCATTTGATTGTAAAACTCAGTCTAAGTATAAAACTTAGCATTCAATAGTCCTGTAAAGAGATGCGATCGAAATCACTATTTTCTCTTTTCCACTGTGTTATCCTGGGTTATACTCTCTCAATTTACTGGTTTCACCTACACGGCTTAGCTTTGATGGCTATTAATTAGTCTACTAATTAATTATTATTAATAGTAAATACAATTATCGGTTAAGACAAATCCAAACCTTACAATGATTTCAGAAATTTTTCGACAAACACTCGAACATTACGGTATTACAGGCAAGCAAATTTCCCAGTTATCTGGGGTGAGCGAAAATCACATCTCCGAATTTCGACGTGGTAAAAGCAAGACAGGCGTTTCCACAGATGTGCTGTGGAAGTTCTTGGAAGCGATAGAGGAAATTCAACCGGGCGCGAGTGTTTATTTCTGTTCCCAAATGGCAAAAGTTATAGCTGCGGAAAACAGCAAGATTTCCACAGAACTTCCCAAACAATTGGAGTCTCTCTTAGAGATGCAGAATTTTGTTGATGAGTTGTCGGACTCGAAATTAGCGTTATTGTTGATGGTGATTGCAGCGCGTGTAAAAAATGGTACTACTTCCAAAATGAAGGATTACCGATCTTTAGCTGATATTTAATATTGTATATTGTTGGAGCGGGAAACAATCTCTAGCGGGACGATTAGGTGCGATACCTAAATTCGCTTAGTTATCCGTTATTAATTTTCTTGCTTTGCGAGATTTAAGTGCGAAGCATACTTTCTGTTGTCCGAATTCCAAGAAGTTACGATAAAAGCGGTAAGGTAATAATAAATTCAGTTCCTTGCCCGATCAAAGAATTACAACTAAGGTGTCCCTGATGATTTTCCTCAATAATCTGTCGTGAAATTGATAATCCCAATCCCGTTCCTTTACCTACAGTTTTCGTTGTAAACAAGTAATCAAAAATTCTCTTTTGAACTGTTGGTTCAATGCCAATTCCATTATCTTGAATCCGAATGTTTACTGTTTGATTATTTTTAATATATTCAGTAATAATGGTAATCCTATTAATATTTGCTTTCTTTTCTATTGAACTTTGTTTAAGATTAGATTCTTCTAAAGCTTCAATGGCATTAGCAATTATATTCATAAAAACCTGATTTAATTGGCCGGGATAACATTCTATTTCAGGTAAACTTCCATAATTTTTTACCACTTCAATAGCAGGACGTTTATCATTAGCTTTTAGCCGATATTTAAGAATTAGTAAAGTACTGTCAATTCCTTCATGAATGTTAAACCGAACTTTATTACTTGAATCGGCACGAGAAAAAACGCGCATTGATTGGCTAATTTCCGCAATGCGGCTTGTTCCCGCTTCCATTGAGTCAATTAATTGAGGCAAATCTTCTACTAAATAATCAAATTCGCTATTAGAAATTTCTTCAACAATTTCTGGTACTGGTGTAGGATATTTTTTTTGATAAAGCTGCGTTAAATTAATTAAATTTTCTGCATATTGACGAACATATTGTAAATTCCCAGCAATAAATCCAACTGGATTATTAATTTCATGGGCAATTCCTGCTACTAATTGACCCAAAGAAGACATTTTTTCGCTTATAATTAATTGAGATTGAGCTTTTTTGAGTTCTAAAGTTCTTTCTTCAACCTTTTGCTCTAATAACTGATTCATCTGATTTAGTTGTTGATTTTTTTCGGCTAATTCTTTGGTTAAAGAGCAAAGTTTAAGATGCAAATTAATTCTTGCTAAAACTTCTTCTTGTTGAAAAGGCTTAGTGATATAATCTACTGCACCTAATGAAAGACCCTTGACTTTATTTTCCGTATCGGCTAAAGCTGTCATAAAAATAATTGGCACATCTTTGTTGTTAGGATTTTCTTTAATTCTCTGGCAAGTTTCAAATCCGCTAATTCCCGGCATCATCACATCTAATAAAATTAAATCTGGAGTAACTTCTTCTAGCTTAGTTAAAGCATTTTCACCATTTTTAGCAATTAAAACCTTAAATCCCCAATCTTTTAAAAAATCGAAGAGAACTTTTATATTAGTGGGATTATCATCAACAATCAACAATTTAGGTTGTTCGAGGGAAATCATAGTTTTAAATTGCTATTGGAACGTATTTAGCTAGGATTTCAGTTGCTTCTTGACTAGCTAGGGGCATAGAAAAAAAATAACCTTGGCCAAATTCGCATCCTAATTCTTTCAATTTTTCTAACTGTTTTTTTGTCTCGATTCCTTCTGCTACTACATCCATACCTAAATTATGTGCTAGAGAAATGATTGTTGACACAATTGTTATTCCTTCTAAATTATCATTTAAAACATTGATAAACGATCGATCTATTTTGAGAGTTTTAGCAGGAAACGTATGCAGGCGACTTAATGAAGAATAGCCAGTACCAAAATCATCGATACAAATTTGAATTCCGTGGGTATGAATTTCTTCTAAAATATGTTTGGCAGTGCTAATAGCCTCTAAAAAAGCCGTTTCTGTAATCTCTACTTTAATAACGGCTGGTGATAATTTAGCTTGACAATAAATTGATTTGATTTGTTCAACTATCTCTTGCTTTTGAAATTGTCGGGCAGAAAAATTCACATTTATTACTAAAGGAAAGTTGATTTTTAATTGATTCTGCCATTCTTCTAATTGTTGACAAGCTATCTTTAATGCTTTCAGATCGATCGCTTCAATGATTCCTGTTTCTTCTGCTACTGTAATAAAAGCATTTGGCAGGAGAAACCCTTTTTCTGGATGTTGCCAACGAATTAAAGCTTCAAACCCAATTAGTTGTTCTGTATGTAATGAAAAAATGGGTTGATAATAAAGACAAAACTCTTCTCTTTCTAAAGCTTGATGTAATTCAGTTTCAATCTGCATCCGTTCTAAAGCTTGAAACTGCATTTGAGGAGTTAGTATAATATAGCAACCTTTACCTGCTTGTTTTGCTCGATACATAGCTATATCTACATCTCTAAGAATATTACTTGGCTTTTGATAGCCTACTATCGATGGAATAATGCCGATACTACCACTTACTGATATTTGGTATTTTCTAATGTTAAAAGGATTTCGTATTTGTTCGATTAACGAGCGAGCAATCTGTTTTATTTCTGTTATTTCTTTGGGTTTATTAAAAATAATAAAAAATTCATCTCCTCCTAATCTAGCGATTTTTACCTCACTGCCAAGATGAGCTTGTAACCGATTAGTTATGAATTTAAGCACCTCATCTCCAACTAAATGCCCGAAGCAGTCATTGATATTTTTAAAGCTGTCCAAATCCAGGAAAAAAATTGTGCGATCGTTTTGAATATCCTGTTGATTTTCTTTTATTTTTTTAGCTAAATATTTCATTAACCAAGCACGGTTAAATAAACCTGTTAGCATATCGTGGGAAGCTTCATAGCTGAGCTTTTCCTCCCGCATTTGCAACTCTTTTAAGGCTTTCTCAAGTTCTTCAGTACGTTCTACGACTCGCTGTTCTAACTCCTGATTTAATTGCTGTAATTGAGTTTCAGCTACTTTACGCGCTGCTATTTCCTGCGTGAGATGTAAATTATTCTTTTCCAAAGTAAGAGTTAAAGAATGCAATCTTAGATGCAAGCAAACGCGACTTAGTAGTTCTGCTTGCTCGATCGGTTTAGTAATATAGTCTACAGCTCCTAACTCTAGTCCTCTAACTTTGTCTGTTACTTCCGAAAGAGCTGTCATAAAAATTACTGGAATTTTTTGCGTAGCCGGATTTAGTTTGAGGCGGCGACAAACTTCAAAGCCGTTGATGATTGGCATCATTATATCCAGAAGAATTAAGTCCGGCGTGACTCGCTCTAATTTTCTTAGCGCATCTTCACCATTAGTAGCGACTAATACCTTAAATCCCGATTGCTTTAAAAAAGTAAATATAACTTGGATATTATGTGGATTATCATCGACAATCAAAATAAGTGCTTGTTGGTGGTTTTCCATTTGTTTAATAAATTAGTTTTATGGGAATCCATTTAATTAAAGGTCGTAACGAACAAATAAGGTTAATTATTTTATAATCAAAGGTAAACTATACTTTAATTTTAAGTAAGTTAAATTTTATGTATATCAGTTTACTTTTTGCTATGATTATACCCTCATAGTAAAACAAATTACAGCTTTGTCAAGTTAATAAAATCTTAAGAAAGAGTCAAGAGATTGCGGAGTTAGCTTGCTGCTCGATCCATTGCAAAATTCCTCCATCATCGAATTCTTGAGCTAGTTCCAAAATGCGTTCGCAAAAGGGAACATATTTGGAATCGAGTTGTTGAAGTCGATAAGCTTCCTGTTCTATTTTTTCAATATCACCAATGCGAGCGGCTTGCTGCAAAGCTTCTAATTCTTGATAAGAAGGCATGACAATTTCTTGAGGTTGTTTGATGCTAGTTTTAGATTCTATTGAATCGCGATCGATCACCCATTCTATGCCCAAATGAACTCTCAATTTTTCTAAAAGATCTGACATTTGAATGGGTTTACTCAAAAAATCGTCACTATTTGTGAGAAGTGTTGGCTGCTTACCCACAGAAGCGGGATTCGCTGACATGGCAATAATTGGAACTTCTTGTAATTGGGGGGTATTCTTGATCTGCCGAATCATTTCAAATCCATCCATTCTTGGCATGATCAAATCAGTTAGAATTAAATCGGGTTTAGCGATCGCAGCCTGCTCTAAACCCTCTACTCCATCGCTAGCTTCGATCAGATCGAAACCATAAGGCTTGAGCAAATCAACTACCAGAGTACGACTTTCGATCCGATCGTCTACTACCAATAGCTTAACCAACTGCCTCCCTGTAAAACCAAGTATCGTTTCCGGTTTAGGAGACTTCGCTGTTTTTGCTCCTCCTTGCGCTATTTCTACATTTAAATCAAAATAAAACTTGCTTCCTACACCCAGTTCCGAACTAACTTCTAATGTAGAACCCATCATTTGCAATATTTTTTGACTTATAGCTAGTCCCAATCCAGTTCCTTCTGACTTGCGTTGGTTCTCTCCTACTTGCTCAAAAGGCAAAAAGATTTTATCTATTTGCTCCGACTTAATTCCTACCCCAGTATCTTCAACTTGAAAGCGAATTTTAGCAGTGTTTTTTCCTTGCGTTCCTGCTTCACTAGCACCCATTGCAATTACTTTAAACGTTACTGTACCCGCATCTGTAAACTTAATTGCATTACCTAATAAATTAATTAACACCTGCCGCAGTCGTTTTTCATCAGTACGTACCTGTTGGGGTAGATTCGATGAAAATTCGCAGTCAAAAATCAAGTCTTTTGCTTCGGCTTTGATCCGACATATTTCGGATACGCCTAATAGTAAGTTTAGTAAAAATACATCTTGCGTGTAAAGTTCTAACTTTCGCGCTTCGATTTTAGCCAAGTCTAATAGATCTTCGATTAGATTTAGTAAATGGGAGCCGCTTTCATAAATCGTGCTGATACCTTTTCGATCTTCTCTGCTCAGAGTTTTAGAACGTTCTAAAATTTGTGCGTAACCTAAAATTCCATTCAGGGGAGTTCTTAATTCGTGACTCATCGAAGCTAAAAATTCACTTTTAGCTTGGTTTGCCGCGTCAGCCGCTTCTTTAGCTAAGTTTAATTCCTGAGTTCTTTCTTTAACTTTTGCTTCTAAAGTTTGAGAATATTCAGCTAATTCTTGATTAGCTAAAGCCAATCGTTTGTTAGTTTGTTTTAATTGCCACTGATTGTAATAGTTAGTGGTTAAGATAGCTGAAGCAATAGTAGTTAAAAATGGAGAGAAAATCGGTATGACCCAACCTTTTAAAAAAGCTAAGTAGCTAATTCCCCAGATCGATATTCCTGCAACGGTAATACTAAAAAATGTACTGAGAAAAAAGCTATTCTTCCAAAATAAATTTCGGCTTAAAATGCTCCAAGTTCCTGTAGCACTAGCGATAGACCACAAGAAAATCCACAGCCGATCGAGCCATTGATTCCAAACCTGCAATAGATAGCGTTCTTCTAAAGCAGCGTTAAGAATTTGACTGCTAAGGTTGGCGTGAATTACTACACCTGGGGTAAAGTTAGTTTTGTTAAATAGTGAGTTGCTATAAGGTGTTTGGAAGAGATCGTTGAGGCTAGGGGCTGTTACCCCAATTAGTACGATGCGATCGCGCATCAAACCTGGTGGAATGCGGTTGTTTAATACCTCCAACATTGATATGTTGGGAAATTTTTCTAGCTGTCCTCGATAATTTAGTAAAACTTGGTATCCTCCCCGATCGTTTTCAACATATCCCCCTTCATCTCCTCGCAACGGTAGAAAGACAGATCGACCCAAACCAAATTTTTTCTGTTTTGCATCCAGCAGTTTTAGTTCTACTCCTTTCTGCTTGAGATAAATTAATCCTACTTTCACTCCTAGCCCTTGTTTTACCTGACCTGAAGGCGAACTAACTGACAATAAACCCCGACGCACTTTGCCATCTCTATCCACGATCAGATCGGCGGCTCCCACTCGATCGAGTTTTGCTAAAACAGGTGGTGGCGCGATCGATTCTGGGAGAACCTTTTCCAATCCGATCAGGTTTGGCGTGGATTTATACAATTCAATTAATTCTTGATGTCCTGGCTCTACTGGCAGGTCTCTATATAAATCCAAACCGATCGCGGTAGGTTTTTGCGCTTTGATATTTTTTAGCAGTTTGGTTAAAGTGCGATCGGACATCGGCCATTGCCCTACTGCCTTGAGGTCGGATTCTCCTACCGTAACTATAACTATGCGAGCATCTGGTGGTTCTGCTGGACGCAGGCTAAAAAATTGATCGATCGTTACCCATTCAAACAGTTGGAAAGCACCTGTCGAGCCTACAGCAGTGACGATCCCGGCTATGCTAACAGCAATGACAAGAACCTCTTGCCACCCGTGCATCCATTTTCCGATCTGAAGCCTCATTAATTAATTGATTACAACTGTTGTGCTAAAGGTTCTCTGGCGAGGTATTCTAAGCCCACTTGCTGCAATAAATCAGCCCACTCTTTGGTCAAAGTAGCATTTTCTGGTTGGGCTAAACGTGCTGAAACTAAAACATTGAGCATATCGTACCAAATTCCCGACTTGCCGTACAAAGCCGCACGTTCGATCGTATTCAAAGACCCCTCTGCTGGCGGAACTGCGACGCGCTTAACCCATCCCGTAATACTGTAGGCGTCCGGACGCATAATTTCACCCGGTTCGAGGAGAATGACCGACCATTGGTAAGGTTTTCCCATTTCTAAAGCGGGTGCTTCTGGTGGCATCCTAATAGCAACAATACCTCCTGTTTTGTTTAATTCAAAAGTCGTCTGATAGTGATACTGACGGTCTTCACTGTACAAGCTAAAGAAAATTTGCTTGGCAGATGTGCGAGGAATGTAGACAAAAAAGGTTGGATGGTCTGATATAGTCCAGCCTAAATTAGTAGATGGCACTAAGGCAGCTGGATAGAGGAGTCGCGGATCGCTACGGGAACCTCCGCCTCTAACCGTGGTGGGAGCGCGATCGTCCGTAGGCGTAAAATCCACCTCGCCGCGAGAACCTCCGCCTCTGGACGTGGTAGGAGCGCGATCGTCCGCAGGTATAAAACCCCCTTCTCCGCGAGAACCTCCGCCTCTGGACGTGGTAGGAGCGCGATCGTCCGCAGGCGTAAAACCGATACTTCCGCGCGAGCCTCCACCTCTGGACGTGGTAGGAGCGCGATCGTCTGAAGGCGTAAAACCGATACTTCCGCGCGAGCCGCCGCCTCTGGACGTGGTAGGAGCGCGATCGTCTGAAGGAGGCGTAAAACCGATACTTCCACGAGAGCCGCCTCCTAGAACTCGACGGGGAGCTTCGCTGCTAGGTGGCTGGAACTGAATGTTACCCGATGCAGGAGTGCTGGTAGTCGCCGGAACTTCGTTTGCCCAACTGACTGCTGCTCCTATAAGTACGAAAGATGCGATCGTCACCAAACTTAATTGGCAATTTATTACTGCACCTTTTTTCAGTTTTTTGGTAGGTTTCATACTAGAATTTCCTCTTGCCATACAAAACTTAACCACTGTATATTTTAAACTTTATTGAGTTTGATTAGTTAATTTCTTATGTAATTTTACATTCTGAATTCAAAATTCATATGTTTTTTATAGTTTATAACCAGTTACCAACCAAGACAAACGCAGACCAGAAAAAAGGATGTTTGTAAGCAGAATTACGTAATAAAGTTAACTGAGCTTGACGAAGTGCTTCGGCTTTTGTAGGGGTACTTCCTGTTAGCTGGTGATAAAACTCGATCATTAATTCAGCCGTTGACTCGTCGCGGACAGACCACAGTGTTGCCAGAGTGCTACGCGCACCAGATCGCAAGGCAATTCCAGCGATACCCAAAGCTGCTCGCCGATCGCCATCAGCTGTTTCACAGGCGCTCAATACTAAAAGTTGGAGAGGGTTTTGTGAATTTCTTTCTCGTACTTGCAGTAACTCATCCAGTTCCCTTACTTTAATTTGCCCGTCCCAAGTGAGGAGAAACGTTCGTTCGGGATCGGAACTAAACTGACCGTGAGTAGCAAGATGTAAGATATCAAAATCATTTTTCTTCATTTCAATTTTTAAACTCGTGCGAGTAAATTTTCGATCGAGTAAAGTTTTAGAAGCCGAGCTTACTTCAGAAGCAATATTTTTCACTTCAAAAGCTACAGATGGTAAAGCAGAAAAACCTTGACGAGCTTCGGTCAGTCCGGCTGTAAGAGTATCAAATTTTTCCTTTGATAGCGCTTCTGGGCTTAAGATATATAATCCCGAACTGAGAGCAACGGCATATTGCTCGATTAGATATTGCTGACCATCATAAAGAGCTGCCATCGGAATATTTCGCAAAAATCCATCCAAAATGAAGACTAAAGTTTTAATTTCCTGCCTCTCTAGATCGGCTTTGGCAGGTTCGATCAGCCAGTTGTAAACTTGCTGGGAATAGCGAAGACGTTCTTTGTCTGAATATTCAAAGTTCAACGAGGAGTAGAGTAGCTGTAAAGTACGATCGATCTCTGCTTTAGGCAAGCGAGTAGCATAGTGTTTGAGCGGTCGATCGGGAATTGAAAGAATCACTTCCAAGCGATCGGCTAGAAAAATGGGATAAATCACTGCCGCAGTTGCATCTACCTTGTCAATTTGCACCGGACTTGCATCTAAGCAAGTATCTTGGAAAAAATTATCTAATTCTGCCAATTGCAATGCTTCTATTACTTCACGAGCCATTTTAATTTCATCTTGAGTGGCATTCTCTTGTAATAGTAAATCTACAAATTGTCGGTGAATCGGTTCGATATTCTCGCTAAAGTTGAGTTGAATTTCCCGGTTAATTGCCACTAGATCGTTTCGCAAATTTTGAATTGCATCAAATGCTTCTTTATAAGCGGTAAGTGCTTCTTTTCGTTTACCTTCCTGTTTGAGAATACGACCGAGTTGCCAAGCGTTAAGAACTATCAGTTCGCTAGCATTTTTACTTTGTGCAATCTGCAAAGCTTGCTGGGCGAGGGATTTAGCGTCTTGGTTTAGTTGCTGGTATTCGTAAATTTGACCCAGTTGATTGAGAGCATAAGCTTCTGCTATTCGATCGGAAAGCGATCGCGAAATATTAACTGCTGTGGCTAAATCAGCAGCAATTTGCCGCCAACTAAAACTTGCCGAACTTTCCCGATCCTGCTTTGCGAGTTCGATCGAACTCTGCGCTAGATAGATTTGAGCGTAAACAGAGGCGCGACTGGGAGGAAGTTTGGCAATTCGAGCTTTGATTTCAGGAACGAGAGCGATCGCTTGCTCTGAAAATTGGTTTTCTACCATCAAGCTTAATTGATTTAACTGCGCTTTGATTTTTAACATGGGATCGGTGGCAACTTCTAATGTTTTTTGATAGTAATCCATCGCTTCTTCTACTGCTTGCAAATCCCTGGTTACGTTACCTAAATTTAATAAAGTAGCAGCGCGATCGTTATTGGTGATTTTCGGATCGTCGATCGCCAAACTTTTTTTTAGGACTGCGATCGCTTGCTGAAAGTCACCCATTAATTGCAAAACTACTCCCAAACTCCGCAGTCCAGATGCTTTTAACTCTGCATCTGGTTGTTGCTGAAGTTGTTGCAGCATTTCTTCTAGCAAATAGCGAGTGCGTCGGTACTGCCCCAATATTCGTAATGCCTGCGCTTGATTGATTTTGCTCCCAAATACACCCTTTTTATTGCCTGCTTCTTCATAGAGTGATTCGGCTTCAAGCCATGTTTTTAAAGCTTCTTCAGTTTGCCCTGTTTTCAGTTGAAGCCTTCCTTTTGTATTCAAAGCTTGTGCCAGTACGGATAGTTTATTTCTGTCCGACGATTTAGGTAAATTTTCCAGTAATTGAATGCTGCGATCGATGGTTGTACTGGCAAGCTGCCATTCTCCTAAATTTTGATATGCGGCGGACAAATAGTTTAACACAGGAGCTTGCGATAAAATAAGTCCTCGCGTTTCCAAATCATTTATTGCTCGTTGCCAAAGCGCGATCGCTTCTTGATAGCGCCCCTCTTGATATAATTCCTTTCCTCGATCGATCGTTTGTTCCGGTACTTGTACTTGTTGTATGGCTACGGCATTTGAAGGATAGTGAACTAAAACTGGTATAACTATGGTGACTAATAATAAGGTTAACAACCCCCATCCGATCTGGAAATAAATCCGTGATAAATGCCTTTCAAAACTTTTAATAAAATTGAAAATCATATTATTTAACAATCTATCCTTAAGTTAGAATTACCATGCAAAAAAATGAAATTTTTCAAATCAAAAATTTTTCGATTGCGAGCTCCTTAGAACTTTCTCCTATAAAGTTAGGATAGTTTCAGGGAACCAAAATCTCTTCAAGGCGATGGTCTACTATGAGACAGATGGCTGGTTGACAACCAGAAAGCGTAATGCACAAGCTAACCATGAGTTTACAAATGCAAGTAGAATGGTCACAGCATAGAAGGCTCTAAAAGTAATAACCTCTAAAATCCTGATGAAATAAGGGTCTTATAGGTTATTGCCAAAAAAAGTATAATATTATTAAGTATACCTGCTTAATAAAAAAATGAATTTATTACGGGTTGATATAGACATTTCTACACCTACCTCCCATACAGAACTGAACTTGATAGTTATCTACGACCGAATGGCGCTAAGTTAAGACTTAAAACAAGAGGTAAGGCAGAAGGCTTTTATGCAAAAGGTAATAGAAGAAAAAAGCATTTAGCAGCTAAACCCGATCGCGAGCGTCGTTACGTACTACGCAATAATCAGCTAACAATACGTATCTTTACGTGCTGATAGCTGGTGGGTGGGATGAGAAATTTTTGGCAACCATTAGTTTAGCTTCTGGCGCTTCGCTGACATTGCCTCCTTTTGCTTTTGTACCATAATTTTCATTCTGATATTTACGTGGTAGAGTAAATAAGAGATAAACAGGCGTTCTATACATTTTCGCGAACGCCTAAAAGTAAAATTAGTCCACAGGTTACTTCGCGATCGCCACATCAGGAAGGCGACTCCACTCATTCCAAGAACCATCATAATTCCGAACCTTTGGATAACCCAACAAATACTTTAAAACAAACCAGGTATACCCAGAACGTCCGCCGATCGCGCAATAAGGAAACACTTCCTTATCAGATGTGATACTCTTGCTGCTGTAAAGAGCCTGCAATTCGTCAAACGATTTAAAAGTACCATCCTCATTCAAAGAGAGAAGATGTTCGATATGCAGCGCCCCAGGAATATGTCCGGTGCGTTCGCCTTCTTGAGGAGGTCGATCGAAAAACCATTCACCACTGTACTCTTTTTCAGTGCGAACATCCAGCAACACGCGATCCGATCGCCCTATTGATGCTTGCACTTCCTCATACAAAACTCGTAAACCGTTATCAGGTATTTTCGCAGAATATGGAACTGGTGAAAAAGTTGATAATTCTTTTGCCAGTGGACGATTTTCTAACTTCCACTTCTGATATCCACCATTGAGAACTCGCACGTTTTGATGTCCGAACAATTTCAACAACCAGAAAATCCAAGCACCAGTACCGGGATAACTACCATAAGCGATTACCGTCGCGTCGTTAGCAATACCCGATTTTGACATCAATTTCTCAAAAGATTTTGCATCTAAATTTATTCTCCAATCTGGCTGCAACAAATCTGTCAAAATATTCCAAAATACAGCCCCCGGAAGGTGAGCATTTTCGTAGGGTGCTGGACTCATGTCTACTTCAACAATCCGAATATTCGGATCGTCGAGATGATTTTCTAAGCAGTTAGTATCAACTAAAACTTCCGGATGAGCATACTGAGACATTTGTTTTCTCCGCAAATGAAATTAAAAAATGAGTTATATTTAAAGTGCAATTATTCTTCTGCAAGGCTGGGCGAAATCACCTGCCACGCGCGATGAACTAAACTTGTAGAAGCAGAAAACAGTGCAAATCCAATTAGGGGATGAAGTACTGCTAAAGGCAGTGGGAAGTTTAGGTGAATGGTCAGAAATTGCAACCCCAGTAGTATTGGTAGGCTTACTGCAAGGCGACGCACTTTAGGCGAAAAAGGAATCGCGTATGCCCACACCAGCAAAATTAGCGATAATCCACTGTATCCTCGTACCAGCCACACATGAACGTTCCACCACTCTGGGCTGTAAAAGTACGCCAATCCAACTGTTAGTATTTGAGCGATCGCGCAGAGGTTAAACAACACTGCTAAGATGTAAAACAACATCTGACTCTGCCGTTGTGATGCTTGTACTGCGTCAGAACTAGAACTTGCAATCATCGTAAAAATATCCTTTAAAGTGAATCGGTAGAAGATTTAACTCAACTAAAGCTAAGGTAGAACCTACTATGCTTATCCGCCTAGACCTCGAAAGGGTACACTTGGAAACTTATGGCTGACTTGCAATCTTTATTTCCGACTCTCACTCAAGCCAAAGACGAACTAGAATTGCGATCGCACATTTATACTCAAGTAGGAGAGTATTTTGCCGCCAAACGCGCCGGATTATTTTTCTTCGACGCCCTGCCTGAAAAAATCCGAGAACCTCATCTTCAAAACTTGATGGAATTGGCGTTATCCACCGAACATAACCCAGTTTTGCGCTACTTGGTGGAACGACACAGCCCAGTTCACGAAGCTTTGGTGGTATCTCCAAAAACATGGCAATTGATTTGTCCTCGTGCCGACCACTGGCACGTTATGGCTGGCCCAATTGTTAATCGAGGACAGTTAGTTGGTGCAGTTGGCTTTACTCGCGTGCGCGGAATGCCTTCCTTCGATACACAAAATTTAATGGATTTGAGTGCGCTTTGTCTTCATCTTTCCACTTGGGTAGCGGCAGTCCGTTCATCAACACCATCATTAAAAACAAATTCTTTAACATCCCGCGAGATGGAAATAGCTGCACTGGTAGCGCAAGGAAAAACAAATGCACAAATCGGGGTAGAACTTTGGATTACTGAAAACTCGGTTAAGCAAGCTTTAAAGAGGATATTTCGCAAGCTTGAGGTTTCTTCTCGTACTCAAATGATTGCTCGACTTTCCGAGCGAATAGAACTTTTTCACTAGACAAATAATTAGTTGAATGGTCGAGCAAAACAAGGCATAATTAAGATGACATTTGAGAACACACCAAAGATCGCGCTCGATACTGACAAACAACCAATTACTGCCGTGATTTCCCATTTAGTGAAACAGGGACGCGAGCAAGAATACGAACAATGGCTGCGTGATATTTCTGCGGTTGCCCAACAGTTTGAAGGACACGCCGGGGTTAGTTTTATCCGACCTCAAGATACAGCCCATCCTGAATACGTGATAATTCTCAAGTTTGATTGCTACAAGCATCTCAAGGAATGGATGGATTCTCCTACTCGCCAACGTTGGATCGACTTGGTAAAACCTTTGGTGCAACAGGATCAAAACGTGCAAATTTTGACAGGCTTAGAAACCTGGTTCACCCTGCCTGGAAAACTGGTTCAGCACCCACCTAAACGCTACAAAATGGCGATTCTAACTTCCCTAGCAGTCTTTGCTGTAGCCCAAATCCTGGGAATACTCATTGCACCTGGATTGACAGTTTTACCTCCCTTACTGAGATCGTTGGTGTTAACCGTGTTAACGGTTTTCTGTTTGACTTATTTGGTTATGCCCCGCGTTACGAGGTTATTTTATGGTTGGCTTTATCCAAAACATCGCTCTCGTTGAAGCTTAATGCTGACTCTCATTAGTAAGTACATCTAGTTCAGATATTGATTAATTTTCCGTAATTCTACTGGTGTATCTATCAAAGCCGTTGTCTACGATTAAATTGTATAAGGAATCAGTTACATTAAACTCAAATATATTTAATCTAAACCATGCTTTGGACGCAGAGCATGGTTTTATGGTAAAAACTTACTTTAAATAATCAACCAAAACATGGCAAATTGGATACAAATTAAAGGTCGAGTCAAAAAAGGTTACGGCGTAGCATCAGGCCAAGGTAAAGACCCAAGGTTTTCCAATGGTACGATTGAAATGCAAAAACCTTTTTTTCAAGAACTCGGTCTGGACTTAAGTAACTATTTTTTTGGCACGATTAACATTTCCATTGCTCCACATCAATACCAAATTAAACAGCCTAAATATACATTTAGAAATGTGAAATGGACTCCAGCACAACCAGCTGAAGACTTTTCATTTTGTGATTGTCAAATTCTACTGAATAATGAAAAATTCCAGCCTGGGTTAATTTATTATCCTCATCCAGAAACCAAACCGGAGCATTTTCAGACTCCCGATACCTTGGAGATTATTACGTCTTTTATCAATGGTTTGCGATACGGAGACGAATTGATAATTACGATCGATCGCCAACAAATTAATATTGATTAAGCATAAGCAGAGCAATTTGATTGAGCGGACAGAAATAGAAATTAACTGCAATTGGTTTTAACACTTCTTTGGATAGACGCAAGTCAGCTGGTGCGACAAATAAGGTGAAATAAGGGGCATCTTTATCAGCCACAAAAATTTATCAAACTAAAATCCAAACGACGTAAGGCTTGAAAGCGTTTTTGGTCGTTCAAAGTGGCAAATCACCCCTATTGATTATCTATCTCGAACAGGAGTATCCCAATGGTTAACTTTGAAGGCATCCCCGATATGTTGAAAGAAGTCATCCCTGGAATGAATCGAGAACGGGATGAAAATAGAGAACGGCGCTACAGTAAGCACGATGATGAGGATGAAGATAGAGAACGGCGCTACAGCAAGCACGATGATGAGGATGAAGATAGAGAACAACGCTACAGCAAGCGCCATGATGAAGATAGAGAGCGCTACTACAACAGACGCGATGATGATGAGGATGAAGATAGAGAGCGCTACTACAACAGACACGATGATGAGGATGAGGATAGAGAGCGGCGCTACAGCAAGCGCCATCATGAAGATGAGGATGATGATTAGAAGCCAGTCAAAACAATTCAAAGTTCAAAATTCAAAATTCACGCATTACAATCAGTGGGTACTTGAAACCCGCCACTGAATGAAATTCAGTGGGGCTTGTACCCAGAATTAATCAATTAAGAACTTTTATTTCTTCTTAATGCAAGAATTTTGAATTCAAAAAATGGTCAATCCCATTCTAGGGTAAGCAGCTTCGTGGACAGCCCTATTGCTAGGTGCATAGCCTCTTCTTCTCATTGAGAATAGTGATGGCTTCTAGCGTGAGAGTTGGCTAAAAAATTTCCTGTTTCTTGCTGCATAGATTGAAGAATGCTCCCGCATAGATATTGAGGAGTACACAAACCGTGTTCTCTGACCAGGTTCAATCTTATTAGCTGAATCTAAGTAGTTCAAAACAGGTGAAGTTATGTCCAAACATTTAACTATTTTGTTTGCTTGTGTAGTCAGTAGCGTGACTTTAAGCACTTTGTTAAAAGAAACCGCTCCTGCATCAGCCGCTACCTTCAACTTTTCTTATCAATTTTTATCAGGAGAAACTATCTCAGGGCAAGTCGAGGGTAACTTACAAAATGACGGAGATAGTGTAATTAATTTGAGTAATCTGGTAGCCGAATATTCAGGAAAACCGGGAGATACTTTTTCTTTCTTTGCCCCCTTTGGTGCAAGTCCTAAAATTTCTTATTCAGGTTTAGTTTCTAATTTTTTTGGTTTTGTCAAAGACCCTAAAACAGCTACCCCAGAATCAAATTTTGGTTTTAGCTTAACAACTGCACCAAACTTGCTTAATGGGGCAACTGTCGGGAACTTTTATACATCCCAATCTGCGATCTCTTTTCCCTTTGGTGTCAATCAAAGAGAAGGGGAAGTTTTTAATAGAGAGCGTTGGCAACTTAGTGAAGTAAAAACAGTTCCAGAACCCGGTACTATTGCAGGTTTAAGCTTGCTAGGGTTGAGTTTATTAGCTGGAAAAAAGCGCCACCGTGGAGCTAAAAAATTTTAGCATCGCAAGTTGGTAATTACGGGTAGGCCAGTTAAACAGCAAACTAAAATCTTATGTTGGTCTAACTCGCCTTCTGTTGAGCAGCAAGCCACCCAAACCAAGAACCGCAAGCCCCACTATTGCACTAGGCTCGGGAACAGTTACTTTGTCATCTATTCGATCGCCAACTCCTGCACCTAATCTGCTGCGTCCGCTACGTGGGCCATTAACAGTGCCGACGCTGGTTACTTCTACTGCAAATAAAAGTTCTTTCGGCCCTCCTTGTGTAGATTTCTCGGTTTCAGTAGTAAACTGGCCAATATCTAAACCGATGTCCGGATGAGATATGGTAAAGATTGTCGAGCGAACATCGTCTGCTAATCTACCAGGCGTACCAATTTGTACTCCAATATCAAATCGACCTTCTGGCATGATACTGGAAGTGCTAGTTGCTAGAACATCCCCTGGTCTTTGCACGATTTCTGTGATATCTGAACCTGTAATCATGAGGTCTTTTAGAAGTGAATTATTGGCAATATTGAAGAATACTCCGCGTAGATCGGCGATAAACGGATTGGGAACAACATCAACTTTAAATTGAACTTTGCCAAATTCAATAGTGTCATCAAGAGTAATTTTGACTTCTGCTTTATCTCCATCAAAAGGAGAAGCTAGAAAACTAATAGAAGCAGCATTAACTGGAGAAAAATTAGAAGATGCTAACTGAAGACCGACAGCCGTTAACAGCGAAGATGCAAATAAAGCCGGAAAAGCTTTCTTCATTTTGACTACAACCTATAATTGATAAGTGGAAAGTATTATGTAAAATTCCTACAGACTAAAAAATTTAGTCTTCTTATATCAAAGTATATACTTAAGTAATTACCGTCTAGTTTAAATTGACAACTTCATTAAATTTTCATCAAACAAGTAAAAATTGTTAAGTTTCTGTATAGATTAATTTTTATAGCTGATCTTACTTAGGATATACTGAGATAAAAGTTGGAAACCAAATTGCTATAATCGCACGCAGTACTACCTACTCGCACTCCTGACCGAAAACTATGCCAAAAAGAGAACAAGTAAATCAGCCTCTTGAAATAGCAAACTCATCTTTAGAGAAGGCAGAATAAGGACAGAATCAAAAACTATAAAGCTTATATAAGTAACAAGTAACAAACAAGGCACAAAAACCTATCTGTTAGGAGCAGATAGGTTTTTTTATGACTAGAATTAGCTAACTTTTGTTAGAAAGCGATCGCCGTCGATTCTGTAAAACCTCTGCCTTATCTTTCTTACCAGCCTTCAGAAATTGCGGCGGTGTCAAGGAAGGCTGTATGTAAAGTTGGCTAAAACCAAAAACATCTCTGTCGGGTAAAAACTTGGCAATGATACCCACGAAAGATGCCTTTCCCTGCTGTTCTCGATCCAGTTTTGGATTAAAGCGAAAAGGTTTGGTGGGAGCATCGCGCCAAAGCACCGGGATGTGACTGGCTTTCATAAACCGAACCCGATTTTCCACCGGAGAATTCTTGATATGGGTAATCCGGTCTTGGGTCAAATTCTTAAAGATAGACAAGCAAGGAATGGAACAGACCGGAATGAACTGCCACAAGCCACAAAGCTTGAATTCAAAATCAGATAAACCGATATCTTGTTTCAAATCCTTGCCAGTCCCCTCAAAAGCAACTAGCTGGAAACCGATTCGATGATTTTGCTCTCGCTTAGGGAAATGGGTCACTCTGGGATAAACAAGTAACCGTTGTGTGTGATTACCTGTGCGCTCGATTTGTTTTTTAAGTCCCTCATAAGACTTTTTGTGACTAGGGGCATAGAACAGAGGATATTGCTTTTGTTCGACAACTATTGACCCATATTCGTTTTCATCAAAGCTAACCTCGCCCACGATAATACCGACTGCTTGAAAAAGTGCGTCGCTAGGAAGTGATTCCCAATCCCCTTCTGGTGACGGTTCAGCTTGAGTCGTTGTAGCTTCTGCCTGCTGAGAAACGTCTGGCAGAGTGGCTTTAGCTCGTTTAATTGGTGGAGATACTTTCTTTGGTTGTGATTCCGATGCGGGTGGTTCCGGTGCGGGTGGCTCCACAACCTCTTGGGAAGGCTCTGGCTGCGTTTCAGGAGACTTCTTGAGTGCCACGATAACTGGCTTAGGAGATGCAGGTGCGGTCGAATCTGGTTGCGGCTGAGGGGTTTTTCTGGTTGGCATTGTGGTTTTTTATTTCGATTGTTGAACCTTGAGAGTTAAATAAAAGATTGAGGTTTTAACGTTTTTCAACTGGGGTTTATTTCTGCCTCACGGATATTCTGACATCTTAAACCTAAGATGGATGGTAATAATTCTGCATTATGAAATTATGAAACACAGGTAGTAAACGCTTTAATCAATTTTATTGGGCTAACTTTGCTCCGGGAAAAAGAGAGAGATTTAATGGAAAATACACTTTTTGACCAAGTGTTTCGAGACAGCGAAGGCAATATCGTGATAGCTCAACCTCCAAATTTACCACTTATTGTGGGGATTGTAGCTATTTTATTAGAGGTAATCTTTACCACAGGTAAAATTCATATTGCCTTTGACTTAATAGCTTTTGGTTCCTTATTTACTTGGGCTTGGTTAGAATTATTTCAAGGTGTTAATTACTTTCGGAGAGGGTTGGGTCTGATTGTACTAGTTGGTCTGATTGCCTGGAAAATTAATCAGATAATTTGATTTTTCAGATAGTGCTTTAAAGCATATTCATCAACCTTATTGGGAATTGGGAATATTTGGCCAATTTTCCAATCCTAACTGAAAAACTAAAGCTCGAACTTGTTGACGCCGTTTTTTGCGTTGCTGTTTTGATTCAGAACCAGACGTAAAACTTTAGTTCGATCTGGCTCATCAAAAAAAAGTATTCAATACATTGTTCTGAGCGTTTAAGTCAATTCATACCGGATATGCTGTAGCGATCGATCGCTCTCACTTTTCGGTCTACTGAATTTGATTGGCAAGGAGTGCGGTGTTCCATACGGGTTAGCGATCGAAGTTCACAAACCAGGTTAATTAACCAAGGCTTCTACATTCTGCCGGAAGGCGATGATAGCGTGTTTACCCTGATAGTCTTTTATAGAACAAAGATAGAATCAGATACTTCTGGTAACACAATGGTTTTGATTTCAATATTTTTGTCCAAAGTCCAAATATTAAGATAAATGTCGGATGGTGAAATAGCATTAACTACAGGCGTACATATAGAGTACCTGAGGAAAATCCAATTGCTTTAAAACAGAAGGCTCAATAAAGAAATAACCCACTCCCACATCCCCACATAATAGAATTGTCAGGCTCAAATATCATTTTAATCAACAAAAAAGTAATCTTTAAAATTAATATTTCGCCCCGATAGTCAAATCAATTCAAAATTAATCTTCTTCTTAATGCAAGCATTTTGAATTCAAAAAATGGTCAATAGAAAGAGACCGCTACTCCAATCCAACGAGATGTTAAGTTGAAAGCCCTCCTGGGGTTTGAACCCCGTCGGGTCAAAACAACTGGTGCAAAATCTCAGGAGACTTTTCAAGGTGTTGGTTATTAGTAATGAATAAAGTAAAAAAATCTCGCAGCGTTTGGATCGATGAAGAGGGTTTGGGAGAGATAAAAAACGGATGGTTGAATGGGAAAAGCTATAGATAGAAATTATAATCAGTAAGCTATGGGTATGAGTCCACATTTGAGCTATTTTTTTCCTAATTCGTTTGTCAATCATCCGACATCATCAATAAATCCTCATCCTCATCCCCTATATCCTCATCTTCATCCATTTCTTCCATTTCTATCTTTATACTTTGACCATTACTACCCCGTCGCATAAACTCCAAACATTTACCAGTTGGATCTACCTGCATTCCCAATAGGGGACTATCTTCACCTTGACATTTTCCTGCGGCAAAAAATTGACATACCGCACAGCAATCTTCGCCAGATGCAACAGCTTCTTCAATTACTAAATGTCGTTGGGAAAGGGGACTTAACTTTAAGTGGAAACCTTCCCATTTAGCGCGAATTATGCCATTAGCCGCTAACATTTGCCAACGGGGGTCTGATTCTACTACTGATTCGGGTATTCTTAGCCAAGCGCCTTCTACTTCTGCGTCGATAACTACCTCGAATTCAGCAGGTAAGTCCATTTGAACGAGTTTGGTACGAGACATTTTTTCTGGTGCTTGTCCGTATTCGATCGCATCTCCCACACTGGGAATGTGAATATAATATTTTTGTTGTAATTCCCCAGCGCGGGATAGTTCGTGCAACGCATCTTGGGAACCGTGAATTAAAATTAAATGTTTGGGATTTACCCGATGAATTACTTGGGTTAAACCTACTTTATCCGCGTGGGCGCTTAAATTAAATCGCTTGATTTGGGCGCGAACAGTTAATTCTTTTCCTTCTAAATTTACCGTATCTCCAGTTTTTAATCCTTGCAACAAACGACCGGGACTTTCTTCATCAGTATAACCAGAAATGAAGATAGCAGAGTTTTCTCGTTCTAACAAACTAGTAGCATAATAAATCGAAGGGCCACCAGTTAACATCCCCGAACTGGCAATAATTACACTCGGTTGGGCCATTGCCAAAGGTCGTTCTTTGGGAGATGTAATCGGGATGACGGGAGAAGGACAATTTGGCTCGAAAAATGGCTCTTGTTTTTGTTGGGCGAAGTTTTGTACTGACTGAGGAAGAAAACTTAAATTATCTCGGAAAACATCGGTAACGGCTCTCACTAATCCATCTACATAAATGGGTATTTTTAATTTATGAAATAAAGCAGAAGTGCGAATTGCCAAGATAATTTCCTGCGCCCTTCCTAATGCAAAAGCAGGTATTAAAACGTTACCGCCTTTGGTGACAACTTCTGCAATTGCTTCTAATAATGACGATTCTTGAGATTTCCGATTCGGATGAGTATCTGCACCGTAAGTTGACTCGGTAATTAAGATATCTGCTGTGGGTAAATCTGCTAATTTCAATCCTTCTGTAGTGCGACTGGAAGTGGTATTGTAATCACCAGTATAGAATAGAGAACGATCGCCATATCGCAGATAAATACAAGCAGCGCCCACGATATGACCCGCATTGATAAACCTTACCTGCAATCCCGGTAAAGGTTCAAAGTCAACCCCAATTGGTTGAGTTTCCAAAGCAAATAAGGTACGCTCTAAATCATCTTCATCAAATAATTGGGGGAAATCTTCATTTAATTGTTGAATTTTCAAACAATCTTGCAACATGACGTGAGCAATTTCTCGCGTACCCGCCGTGCAAATCATCCGCGTACCGGGAAAGCGATTGTGAAAAACGGGTACTGCACCTAAGTGATCTTGGTGGGCGTGAGTAATTAATAATAAATCGGGATTTTTGAGATGATCTAATGCTGGTAGGGGATCGTAACCTTTCGGTCTGGTGCCGCAATCCATGACGATTTCATAAGGGCCGATCGCAACTTGAAAACAAGACGCACCAATTCCCCTCGCCGCACCCAAAGGTCTGACTATTAATCTATCATTTTTAGGTTCAATTTCATCAGTTATTTCTTCTTTTTCCGTCATTTTATCTGATACCAATCTTCTGCCGGGATGCACTGACAAAGAAGCCGGATATTGATAAACTTTCACTCTTTTTCCGCGTATATATACCCTAGCCCGTTGTCCGGTTCCTGGGATCGCCGCTTCCCATTCCCATCCACTGCGACGACGTACTACTGGCGCGACTTCCCAACCAGATTCTTGCGTTTTTTCCACCAATGCAGCTATGGCAATATCATCTGGTGGCGGTGGAGGGGATGAGGGAGTTAAGGGCTGAATTTTTTCTGGTTCTTGAGTTATTACATTAGTATTTTCTGGAGTTTCATCAATAGGTTGCGCGGCAAAAATATGTAATTCATTTCCAATGCGACGTGCTTGCACTTGCACTAATTGACTTACTTTGAAATTCAAATTAATGCTATTGAGCAAAGTTAATTTTAAGACTTTTTCTTCCGGTCGTTTTACTTTAAATTGAACAGAGGGATTGCGCCTACCCACTTGGAGTACTCTACCAATGAAGTAACATATATCCTCTTGAAGATCTTGGGTAGGTATAGCGATCGCATCCCCGCTCACCAAAGTTAACAGCGACACTTGACCGGTAGAATCAGTACTGGGGATGACGCGCCACCGATACAGTTGTCCTTCCTGCCACTCATTCTGTTTTTGAACGACTCGGAAGCGCGTGTCATCCACGCAAACTAGATACAGCACGTCGTCGATCGCGCACAACTGTCCAGTGACGGTAAACTGAAAACTATCTTCCGATAATTCCCGACAAACGTTGCCGTTGATAGAGTCTGTTGTAGGCATTGAATCTCGATGGGTCATGCTCATGCTGAAAATACAGGCCAAGTGCCATTGCAACGAATGTAGCATTTGTAGGAGCCGATCGCTCTTTCTTCTGGCAGGGGGCAGGGGGCAGGGGGCAGGGGGAAAATTTGTAGCAATATTAAAGTGAATTTGTAACCATAAATGTAAACCTACATCTGTGTCAAAAAGCGAAAAGACAACAGCTACATCTGTGTTCATCTGTGTTTATCTGTGGATATCTGTGGTAAAAAATCCCTCAAAACTAATTTGTAAATGTTTCAACTAACCTAAACTTATGAGCGAACAAAAAACCTCCAAATGGGATGCAGGCAGATTTTTTCAAACCCTTACCTACTTCGAGGTCATCCCTTTTTTCAACTGCCTACAACGCATACTTCAAAGAAGTGCTAAACCAGACCCAAACAAATTTACAGGAGAACCAAAAGTGGGAGTAATTTTAGTAGCTGGTGCAACTGGCGGTGTGGGAAAACGAGTCGTTCGCCAATTGCTAGAACGGGGCGATCGAGTGCGTGCTTTAGTGCGAAATTCCGCCAGAGCAAAAGAAATGTTGGGCGACCAAGTAGAATTATTGGAAGCAGATATTACCATCCCAGAAACATTGACTGCCGAATTGATGAAAGATGTCAGCGCAGTGATTTGTTGCACTGGTGTGCGAGTACAACCTGTGGAGGGAGACACGCCGGATCGATCGAAATATTATCAAGGCATCAAGTTTTATATGCCAGAAGTAGTAGATAGTCCGGAAATTGTAGACTATCAAGGCATTAAAAATTTAGTAGAAGCTGCTGCGAAATATCTTCCCAAATCAAAAGAAAAAGTGATTTTTAATTTTGTCGAACCATCGGCAGAATTGAAAAATCTGTGGGGTGCGGTGGATGATGTGGTGATGGGAGGTGTCAGTCAAAGCGGTATTCAATTGGTGGATAATACTGCTTTGTTTGCGGGTAATGTTTCCACTGCTAATTCCGGTGGTTTTGCTTCCGTGCGTACTCGCAATTTCGAGACGCCTTTAGATTTATCCGATTATGAAGGAATTGCATTGCGGGTAAAAGGTGACGGAAAGCGATATAAATTTTTTATTCGCACGGAAACGCAATGGGATGGAATTGCTTACAGTTATTCATTTGATACTGTAGCAAATACTTGGATCGACGTGCGTATCCCATTCTCCGATTTAATTCCCGTGTTTCGCGCTAAGACTTTGCCAAATAGCGATCGCATTAACACCAGCCAAATTCGCTCTTTCCAAATCATGCTCAGTAAATTCGAGTACGATGGAGCGCTCAACCCAAACTTTACACCGGGCGGGTTTGCTTTGCAAGTGGAATCGATCGCAGCTTATGGCGGTAATGCTTTACCCCAATTTATCATGGTAAGTTCGGCTGGAGTAACTCGTCCCGGTCGTCCCGGATTAAACTTAGCAGAAGAACCCCCAGCAGTCAGAATGAACGACCAACTTGGCGGTATTTTAACTTGGAAATTGCGAGGAGAAGATGCCGTTCGCGCTAGTGGCGTTCCTTACATTATTATCAGACCTTGTGCGTTAACTGAAGAACCGGGCGGTAAAGCTTTAATTTTCGAGCAAGGTGACAATATTAAAGGTAAAGTCAGTCGGGAAGATATCGCTCAATTGTGCATTGAAGCATTAAAAGAACCGAAAGCTTGCAATGTCACGTTTGAGGTGAAAGAAGCCGAAAATAGCGATGGTAGTCGAGATTGGCGCGTGCTTTTTAGTAAGTTGCAATCTGCTGCTTTAGTTCGGCGTTGATTGTTGGGGAAATGCGATCGCAAAGCGTGCGCTGACGAGAGCGATCGTTCTTTATTATTTTGAAAGTGCGATAATGCTACGCATCGCTACGCGATCGCACTCAATACCCCACCAGCACTGACATCCGAAAAAGAGCGATCGCACCGCCATCCATTCCCTTGCATCGATACGCCTAACGGCACGCTACACGAACGCTTTGACTAATTATTGGCATAAATTGACAAAATTTGCCAAATAGCCTATACTGGACTCAGGGAATAGGTTAAAACCCAATGACAACGCTTAACATATCGCTTCCAGATTCGATGCGGACTTTTATTGAAGAACAAGTACACAAGGGCGGCTATAGTACGGCTAGTGAGTACATACGTCATCTAATTCGCCAAGAACAGGAACGCGCCGATCATCGGCGTTTGGAGGAACTATTATTGGAAGGTCTTGATAGTGGCGAATCTATTCAAGTAACAGATGAATGGTGGGAACAGAAACGAGTTCAACTCATGGAAAGATTTCGCCAAAAAAATAAATGACACGACGCATTTCGATTTCGCCAAGGGCAAGTTTTGACCTTGACGATCATTTTGAATACATCGCAAAAAACAACTTTGATGGAGCGGTGAGATTTTTTGATTCGGCAAGGCAAACTTTTGCTCAAATAGCACAAACACCTGGCATTGGTAAGCGCTGTGAGGTTGAAAATCCACGTTTGACGGGTCTGCGAAAATGGGCAGTAAAAGGTTTTGAGAATTATTTGATTTTCTATTTGGATAGTGGTGAAATTGTCGAAATAGTGCGGATACTCCATGCTGCACGCGATATTCCAACGATTTTGGAAATGGAAGAATGAGAGTACGATCGCACTTTATTTTGGAAAGCGATCGCTTTTTAATATTCCCTAGAAAAAACAAGTAGTTCACTGAAGCCAATATTTACTTGTGTTTCCCCAGAGAAACGGGGTTTATTCATGGTTTGTATTTCGATCGCAAGCTGGTTACTAGCAAAAGATTTCCTATACTTTAGGTTAGTAAAATAGAAAAAATGCTTATATCAGCCAAAAAGATTTATATAAGCAAAAATATAAAACCTATCGTTTGTTTTTAGCTAAATATTTACTTAATCTTCAAATAATGCTGAGTTTGATTAAATTTTCATCAAGACGAAATGCGATCGCACTTCCCCAAATACTTGTCAACTCATACTCATAACGACTATGATTTAAATAAATAGATGCAAACACCGCCAAGTAAAGGAGAGAAAAAGCAGCTTACTCTCCTTGCAAAGAGATTTTTTTGTAAAAATAAGGATCGAAAAATGAATCTGATTCGCTTTGAACACATCAATCTTGCCTGCCAAAATATCGATGCTACCAAAAATTTCTATCAAACCATTTTTCCCAATTGGTACGTGCGTGCAGAAGGTGTAGATAGTTACGGTAGTCGCTGGATGCACTTCGGGAACAACCAATTTTACCTAGCGCTCAACGATGCACCAAACGAAAAGAGAGTCCATACAATTTATGAAAATATCGGGATCAATCATGTAGGATTTGTCATCGATGATGGTGAAGCAATGAAAGCATTATTAGCTCAAAATAATGTGGAATATTACACCATGACAGCACCGGAAACAAAACATCGCATTTACGTTACAGATCCGGATGGTAACGAAATTGAACTAGTCGAATACAACAGGGATTATCAATTAAAATAACGACCTATTCGAGAATGAAGCATAGAGCATTGAGATTTCCAAAAATCACCCCGTAGGATGAAACAATTGGATGAAGTGAGGTTACCATAGCTAGAGGTAATCTGTGGTTGTTTGTGAAAACTTTGAGCAAAGTAGCTTGAGGAACTAATTAGTTGGCTATCCGTCAAATGTTTTCGCGATCGCACGCCCATCCAAATCATTACATCAGGAGAAAAAGAAAATGACTTATGCTATCTACGACGAACGTTTTTATCTCAATAATAACCCCGATGTAAGAGCAGTAGTAGCAGCAGGAGGATTTGCTTCTGGCTTAGAACACTTTCAAAAATTTGGTATTCAAGAAGGACGCATTGCGGTTTCTCCCCTTTGGAACGAACAACAATATTTAGCAGCCAATCCTGATGTAAGAAATGCAGTTAATGCTGGGTTTTTTCGTTCCGGTTTACAACATTTCATCTTGTTGGGAGAAGCAGAAGGGCGTGGCGGTGTATCAACATTTCCGTCCACCGCTGGATTTAATGAAGATTATTATTTAGCTCGTTATCCAGAAGTCGGTGCTGCTGTAGCTGCGGGAACATTTTCATCTGGATTGTCACATTTTATCGCAGCCGGACGATTTGAAAACAGACAAGCTTTATATACTGGTACTAGTGGCAATGATATCGTGACAGGTGTTGGCCCGGAAAATGTAATTACTGGAGTTTATTTAGATATAATTGCTAATCGGGGAATTCCTGATAGCAGACCGACTAGTTTAGGAGTTGGTGAAGTAGATTTGCTAGTAGGTGGAGGGGGAGTAGATAACTTTTTATTAGCTTCTGAAAGATCGGCAAATAACCCAAGTGCTCAGAGATTTTATGTGGGTCGAGGTAATGGTGACTATGCTTACATTCAAAACTTTACTTCAGGGCAAGATTTTATTGAATTAGCTGGAAGACCGGGCGATTACGTGCAGAATAGCGGGTCATTTGCCGTTACTGGTAACCGGGCTTCTGGTGTGAGCATTTCTACTAATACGGGGGATTTAGTAGCGTTGGTGGAAGGCGTGCAATCTTTACAATTATTCCAAGAAGACCCCAATGCGGGAGTATTTTTCTTGGTTTGATATTTTCATTAAAATCAGCGATCGCAATATCGGTAGCTCATTGCTCAACACTCTGAATTAAAGTTAATAATTCTTCAAATTGATACCGTTCGGCCAGAGTATGTAGAGCGTTAGCTAAACCTTCATCTTGCATCCGTACTTGCCCGATCGCAATTGCGATCGCTTCCAAATCCCCTTGCACAACAGCCTCGCGTAAACTTAATAATAAACTTCTAGGTAAAACAGCCATCGCAGCCGGAGCTACTTGTAGTGGTTTCGCTAGCACTTTATCGGCAATTAAAGTTGGTTCCTCATAAATGAAGGACACGCCTAAATAGAAATGAATTGCTTGAAAAATCTCTTCTTCTCGGAAAGGCTTGCTAATAAAAGCATCGCAACCTGCTGCTAAAAGCGCACTTTTTTCCCCAGTTAATACGCTAGCACTCAAGGCAATAATTACTGTTTTTGAGGTAACTAATTGGCTATTTTCTCTAGCCCTAATTTCTCTAGTCGCTTCATAACCATCCATCACTGGCATTCGGGTATCCATCCAAATTAAGTGGGGTTGCCAGTTTTCCCAAATTTCTATAGCTTGTCTTCCATTTTGAGCTTCTTGTAATAAAAAACCAAAAGGATAAAGCATTTTGTGCAAAAGTAAGCGATTTTCATTGTTATCATCGACGATCAAAATTCGACATAGCGGTTGATTAGGTGCAACAGCTTTAAAGCGACGAGTTAGAGTAGGATTTTCTATTTCGTTATCCACTACTAAACTAGCTACGATCTCAAACTGCACGGTAGTACCAGTAGCGCTATCTTCGCTGCATTCCCTAATACCTATACTGGGAGTAAAGGCTTTACCATGACTGAGCGCGGTTATTTCACCACCCATCAAACAAACAAATTGATGACTGATCGCTAATCCCAAGCCAGTTCCTTCTTGTAATTGTTGACCGGAAGTTGTTTGTACGAAAGCTTGGAAGAGGTTTTGTAATTCGTTTTCATTAATCCCAACTCCCGTATCTTTGATTTCAAAGCAAATCGCTGCTTGGCAATTGCTTGACTTAGTTCCTACTTTAACCGAAATTTTTCCTCCTTCGGTAAATTTAATAGCATTACCGATCAAGTTAATCAGTACTTGTCGCAATTTAATTTCATCGGTGCGGATGTATTTTGGCAAATCGTTACTGAGTAGGAATTCTAATTGTAAGGCTTTTTCTTTGGCTTTCCAAGAAAACATATTTTCTATATCATTTATTAGCTTATAGAGATCGAAGGTATTTTCATTCAGGGTCATCTTTCCGGCTTCAATTTTGGAAAGGTCTAGCACTTGGTTAATCAGTGCGAGTAGATGTTCTCCACTACGTCTGATAATGCCGAGATTGTCTTGCTGTTCTGGTGAGAGATTGGCGGGGCGGTTCATCAGTTGAGAAAATCCTAAAATGGCGTTGAGGGGCGTTCGCAATTCGTGACTCATGTTAGCCAGAAAAGCACTTTTAGCACGATTAGCTGTTTCGGCGGCTTCTTTAGCGCGTTCGAGTTCGACTTCCGCCAGTTTTCGATCGGTAATATCTCGTCCGACTAATTGATATTCTACTAAGCGATCGCACTCGTCAAATATTCCGCGATCGATCCACTGCATCCAGCGCATTTGCCCTTTGACGATCGCTCTATTTTCAATAGTAACTACTGGATTTTCTTTACTAATACAATTGAGCCGTTTAGCTACGTACTCCCGGTCTTCTGGCAAAATCACCGGTTCGTAATGGCGAAAAAGAATTTCTTCCCGCATTAATCCAAAAAAACGACAAAAAGCTTCATTAGCAAAAGTAACCGTACCATCTGATAAAAAGCGAACGATCAATTCTGTTTGATCTTCGATAATTGCCAGATAACGCGCTTCGCTTTGTCTCAGTTGAATTTCCACTTGCTTGCGTTGTGCGATTTCTTGCTCTAAACAAGCATTAGCTTTAGTTAATTGAATGGTGCGTTCTTCTACTTTTTCTTCTAAAGTTCGGTACAGAATGGCATTCTCTAAAGAAATTGCTGTTTGAGTAGCAATCAATCCTAATATTTCCAGCCTTGCTGGGGTAAAAACTCCAGCAATTTGGCTATTTTCTAAGTAAATTATTCCCATCATTTTTCCTCTGTTAATGATGGGAGTGCATAATACGGATTTGGGCTGATTTTTTTTAATATAAGGATCGGTTGAAAAAGTGTTAACAGTAGTAATGTTGTCAATTACTAAGTTTTTTTTAGTGCGTTCTACATAATTGATTAGAGAAATGGGAATTTCGTGACTTTCCCTAATTGGGATTGATGGGAATTGATATCGTCCGTTCACTGACTTTGCTTCAATTAACCAGTTTCCATCTTTAAGTAAGAGAAGATAACATTTTTCTGCTCCCGCATTCTCCATCACTACTTGCATTAAAGTAGCAATTAATTTATCAAAGTGAACTTCTCCTGAGATAGCTTGAGAAGCTTTGAGAGCGGTTAACATATCTAAAGCATCTGAAACAAGCAAATTAGCAGAAGTAATGGTAGTTTTAGTTACGTCAATGTCCATTGGCATTAGGTGTTAAATAGTTTCATTTTAAATGATTTTAATTTCTTGTTAAAAATTTGATGATTATTCGTAAATTGGCAGCCAAGCGTTAAGTGATTATTACTTTTATATCGATTAACTTTCTTTATTCCGAGTTGGTTATTTTCCTAATTTTCTCCTTTTGCTTTCGTGCCAATTTAATTTTACATTGTCACTTACTTTTTCCTTCGCTGCCATCAAATAGGAGACAGCAGGTTTTAATTATGTAAACTTTTCGTTACATTATTCTGTTTGCGTGCGCCTTACTAAGTAGGATGGCAGGAATAAACGCATATGGGCAGGGCGGGTAAGATAAGAGAGTAAAACGG
>CAZJJR010000002.1:0-288 GCA_964546365.1 uncultured bacterium
TCGGAGAAATACCAAACTTTAATCGTTGTATCGGATAAAATAGATAATGTAATTCGTCGCCACTTGCTATCTTATAATCCGACTTTTTCTTCTTCCCCTGGTTGCCAAACTCCTAATAGCTTCAGCTTACAGCTAGCATCTCATTTCTTAGCAGCAGAAAAAAAACCGCTAAAGTTGAATGCAAATAGAACTTGGTACTCTGAAAAAACTATCTTTAAAAGATTGGCTAACCGCACAGGTGGTTATCAGAAATTAGGAGAAAGCAATCAAATACTAATCAATTACCGT
>CAZJJR010000002.1:326-574 GCA_964546365.1 uncultured bacterium
CACACTTACCCAAATATTAACTGATAAAGTATCTCCTAATTTAATTAAAGATAAGATTGTTCTGATCGGTTACAATGCCCCAGTTGCTAATGATGAGCATGATACACCATTAGGTAGAATGCCAGGAGTTTGGATTCATACACATCAAACAAATCAAATCCTCAGTGCTGTGATAGATAAACGACCTTTATTATGGGTTTTGCCTCAGTGGAGAGATTTTCAGTGGGGAGATAGTATATTTGTAGCGG
>CAZJJR010000002.1:602-86268 GCA_964546365.1 uncultured bacterium
CGCATTAATAGGTTGGGGATTTCGGTCAACTGTAAAGTTAACTTTACTAAATGTTATGTTTGCTTTAGTGTTATATCAAATTTGCTTAATAATTATGATTCAAGGAGGCTGGATACCTTTCATTCCTTCCGTATTAACCCTATTTTCGACTACTGCTTTTGTCGTTTATATTAAATTGAAGACATCAAAACAAGCTTAGCTTACTTCATATATAAAAATTAATATGTTTATCCGACAATTTCAAATCAGTTTAGCGATCGCACTTTCCCTTAGCAGTCTAATGCTCTATGCTGTATCTGTGCAAACACAACCTAGCCGACTGCAAAACGAAAACGAATCAAATCCGTCAGGCAATCGGTGCACAGGTAGTCAGACACCACAAGGGGGAGGACTTGCCAGACAAGACCCGCCGCCAGATAATAAAAGAAGACCTGGAGGTGGACTTAACCCTTCTACTTCACCCTGCCAAGTTAATACTAATCAAAATATTGCTTTAGTACCAATTAAAAGCACAGAATCTTTAACAACTTCTACACATCCAACTTTTTTGTTTTATATTCCTTTGGCTGCTGAAAATATCCACATCGGCAGATTTTCTATCCTCACTCGTGATGGCAAACGAAGGATCTACCGAACTGAATTTAAGCTACCAAAAACACCGGGAATTGTCAGTATTTCCTTACCTTCAACGCCGGAAAATGCTTTGGCAGAAGGTGAATATTATCAATGGCATTTGGATCTTTACTGTCAGCCAAACACCGATGATGCGCCCGATTTTGATATAAATGGCTGGATCAAACGAGTTACACCGGGAACAGATACTGAAATTTGGTTTGATTCTCTCAATCGTTTAGCACAATTACGCCGTACTTCTCCAGAAGATGAAAAAATTAAAAATGATTGGATGAACTTGTTAAAATCGGTTGAACTACAAGAATTAGCCGAACAACCAATAGTAGGTGAGGTTGAAATTGTAAATAATTGAATTTTTCTCTTTTTATTAGTTCCAGGCAAAAGTTTGGAAACGAGCAATTAAAGCCAATTACCAACTAAAATATAAGTAGCCCAAATATGGGGATTTTGATATTTTTCAAACAAAGCTTTTTGGGCGATGTGCAGTGCTTTTGCTCTGCTTGTTCCTGGTTTAGATAATTCCTGGTAAAATCTCAACATTAATTCGGTATTTTGTTCATCTTGTGCTTTCCATAAAGTTGATAAAGTGCTGCGTGCGCCTGCACGAACAGCAATTCCAGCTAATCCTAAAACTGCTCGGTTATCTCCTTTAGCTGTTTCACAAGCGCTGAAGACAAGTAATTCAAGATTATTAGAATTTTCTTGGCTATGACTTTGAATTAAATTAGCTAAATCTTCACCTTTAATCACTTCTTTATAGCCGACAATGAATGTGTTTTCAGGATCGGAACTGAATAAACCGTGCGTTTTGATGTGAATTGCTGAAAAATCTCCCAATTCTAATTGATGTTGAAGATTAGTTTTAGTAAAATTGGCATTCAAAAGAGGTTGATTGGTATTAATTTCTTTAGCAACTCCTTGTAATTCTGCATCTAAATATTTAATCTCCGGGAAAGGTATATTATTGATTGTTTGTGGTTCACCTATTCCACCAATAAAGACTTTTAATTTTCTTGCTAAAGGTTTAGGAGTAAAAAGTTCTAATCGGGGAGCAGTAGCAATGGCATAATCTTTTTGAATCAAATACTTTTGCTGTTCATCATCATAAAGCACTGCCATTGGAATATTTCGCAAAGCACCATCTAATACAAATACTAAAGTGTTAATTTGTTCATTAGTTTTTAAACTTTGTTCAAAAGGCTTAATTATCCATTGATAAAGTTTTGCCGCTTCTTGGATAACGTCTGGAGTTTCACTGCTACTTCTGCTTAAATATTTATGTAAATTTTCCAAGGTTTTTTCTACTTCAGCCTTGGTAATAATTGTTTGATGATATTTCATTGCTTGTCCTGGCAGTTGCCAAATAACCGCCAAACGGTTCTCTAAAATAATTGGATAGATAACAGCAGCTTTTTTATCAATGATTTGATTAACTTTTACTACTCCTGAAAGCTCACATTTGAGAAAATTTTCAATTTCTGCTAACTGCAAACCATCAATTTGTTCGATCGCTTTCTTTAAATTTTCTTGACTAGGTTCATTTTCTCCCGGTTCTAATTGCAACAATAAATCGACTAATTCGCGATAAACTGGTTCTACGTCATCCCGAAAGGAAAACTGAGCTTCTGTATCGATCCCTGATAAGTTCTCACGTAGAGAATTAAGGGTATTGACGGCGGTAGTGTAATAAGCGATCGCGCTTTCTTTTTCACCTAAGTTATTGTACAATCTTCCCAACTGCCACTGCCACTGATAAGCAATATCCCAAGCTTGCTTTGCTTGCGCTAAACTTAAAGCTTCCTTAGTAACTTTCATTGCATCGGAATATTGTTTAGCTGCTTCGTATAAACTGCCTAATTTTCCAAGTGCGTAAGATTGCGATCGCAAATCCTGTAAGCTTTTCGCTTGTTGCATAGCATCTGCTAAAATTTGATAAATATCTTGCCATTTTAAAGAACTTTGTAGATACTTTCTTTTGATTTCGATCAAACTATCAGCTAAATTAATTTTAGCTTCAATCGCAAAACGGTTTACGGGAAATTTAGCAATATCATCTCTAACTGTTGACCATAAATTTTCAGCTTTTAAGTATTCATTATTCTCTACCAACAAACTCAGTAAATTTAATTGAGCTTGCAACTTAGTAGTTATTGAAGCGTTATCATTAGCAGCAATTTGATAAAACTCTAAAGCTTTTTGGGTTTCGGTTTGTTCAGTTTTGCGATCGTTAACCGCTTTGGCGCGTTTAGCTTGGGCTAAAGCAGTATTACCTAAACTAAGTTTGATTTCAGTAATATTTTTGGGATACTGCAATTCTGCTAAAATCAAACTTTTATTTAAAACTTCTTCTGATTTTTTTAATTCACCAGTTAATCTCAAAACGTCACCATAGCTACGCAAGGCTATCACCTTAAGTTCGGAGTCAGAATTTTTTTCAATAAACAGATTAATTTCTTCTAACAATTTCTTAGCTTGTCGATATTGACCTAAAGCTTGTAGCGCCTGTGCTTGATTTAGTTGACTACCGATAACTCCTTCCACATTATTATTTTTTTGATACGCAAATTCCGCTTGTTTCCAGCTATTTAAAGCTGCTTGTGCATTTCCCATTTCTAATTGCTGACGACCTTGATTATTGAAAGCATCCGCAGCTTCTAAGGAGTTGTTCGCAGTGGAGGGGGGAGAATTACTCCCCTCTCCACGTAAAAGAGGGTTTGGGAGAGAGGTTCGATTTGCAGGAGTAGCGGACAAAATTTCCGTAGCAACCAATGTAAAAAATAGCGCCGCCGTAACTAATAATAAAAACCTAATTAGTCTTTTGTAATATTTGAGCAAATGTTTATCGTACATGACAGTTATAGGCGGTAGGTAAAGAACTATCAGGCGTAACTGTGGGTGGTGTAGCAGTGAGAATTATTTCACCATTTGCACCTTTCATCCAACCTTGTGCTTCTATTGTATGAGTTGTTGGGATTGGCTGTTTGGTAGTGGGTAAATTTGCTTGATTGTTATGACTTGAACCAATCCAAATACTATAATTATTTAATGTTTGAGTAGGATTTGGTGGTAATCCACCTAAGCCGATATTGGTGAAACTCGATCGCGTTTTTGCCGTAACTTGGCAACCTGTAGCGGGGGATGACTCTTCACGAGGTTGTTGTACGCTAACTAAACCTTGAGAGGGATTGATATCTGGCGTTTGAATTTCGACGACACCATCAATTCCTAGCTGTGAACTTGCATCAATATTACTATCAAAAGATTGAAAAATTCCTTGGGTGACGATGCTGATATTTCCACCCCTACCGCGAATAGCTTGTGCGAGAATATCGCTATTTTCTAAACTAGCTATCATATCTGAGTTGATGGTAATATTACCACCATTGGCAGAACCAGTTGCGTTAGTAGTAATCCGACTGTTGTTACGCATTTGGACGAAAGGTGTTTGGACGGTAATATTACCTCGATCGCCTGCTGCGGTTTCGGCGTTTAAAGAAGCATTATTATTTAATAATAGAGTATTTGCGATCGCATCTAAATTTCCCGCCGCACCCACGCCTTCCCCATTCACCGTTACCCTCGCGCCATCTCGAATAGTGAAGTTATCAGTTTGAATGATTAAATCCCCAGCATCTCCTTTTCCTAAAGTGCTAGCAACCACTTGACTGGGTACCTTACCATCTGCGGAAGTGCCGATTATTTCTACCGAATCTGTAGCATTTATCGTTACTTTTCCCCCAAAACCACTACTACTTTTAGTCGTACCCGCGCCAATACGCGCACCACTTTGCACTATTAATTGTTGGCTGTTAATATTCAAATTTCCGGCATTTCCAGCACCTAAACTATCGGCAGATATTGCCGCTCCATTTTCCACATTTAATCTGGAAGTATTAATAATTAAGTCACCAGCTTTACCCGTTCCCAAAGTAGCAGTCGCCAATCCACTTGCACCGCTCAAACTGATAGATTCGTAAGCATTTACAGTCATATTCCCCCCCGCACCAGTATCAGCAGCAGAAGTGATTGCTCCCGCACCATCTCTAGCAATCAAACGAGGAGTATTTATTGTTAAATTACCTGCATCTCCAGAACTTTGGGAAGCGGTAGCCAAACCAGAAAAACGCGATCGTTCTTCCCGTGTTTCAAAAATTAAAAAAGCTACTTCTTCTGTGATGGTAAAAGCACCTGAGGAACTACCAGTAATTTCGATGAGTTCCCTAGCATTGACAATCAAATCTCCACCTTTTCCGCTACCTGAAACTGCGGTGGAAGCACCCGCTCGATTTTCCCGCATAATAAATCTCCCGGTATTAATCGTCACGTTACCGCCATTTCCTGCACCGGAAGTTTGAGACAGCAACGAGCTTCGGCTTATTAGTTCGATTGACTCCGAAGCGTTGACAGTTAAATTACCTCCCTTACCCGTGCTAGGAGTTCCTATAGTAAACGGCAAATTAGGTAATCCTGTAGAAGCGGTAATAGTGGCGGTTTCTTTCGCTGATAACTGGCTGGTTTCAATTAGTATATCTCCTGCATTTCCTGCACCGAAAGTAGAAGAAGAAATAACAGAATTATATTCTAAATTTAACCTGGGCGTGCTAATTGTTAAATTTCCTGCATCCCCACTATTAAAAATAGTAGCAGTAGCCAAACCGCTCCTATTTTTTATTTCTACTAACTCGCTAGCGTTAACTGTTAGGTTTCCGCCACTACCATTTCCCGTTGTAGCAGCTAAAACAGCAGCAGCATTTTGAATTGTTAGTTTTCCGGTGTTAATTGTCAAGTTTCCTGCATCTTTGCCATTACCTACACTGGCAGTTGCCATACCATTAAGAACGTCGGGTAAGGAAATAGGAAAATCATCTGAAATACCTAACAATGGAGATCTGGTTCCTGTTCCAATTAAATCTATATTTTCTCTAGCATTAACAATTAAATCCCCTCCCGCACCTTTACCTGCGGTAAAAGCGATCGCGGCAGCACCATTTTGAATGGTTAATTTACCAGTATTAATTGTTAAATCGCCACTTTTACCAGTTGCTTCATTAAAACTACCAGTAAATATACCGTTGCTGAAATCAGAAGGGTTAACGGTTCCTATAACAAAATTTACTAATGAAATTTTATTGTTTGTGCCAATCAATTCGAGCGAGTCGGTAGCGTTTACTATTATATTACCTCCATTACCGCTACCAAAAGTGTAGGCAGAAATAGTTGCGCCATCTTGCAAAGTTAGTTGGGATGCTTGAATGTTGATATTTCCGCTATTACGATTTCCTAATGTATTAGCAGAAATATTCGATTTTTCGGTAAGCGATACCCGTCCTCCTACTAGCTGGATATCGCCTGCACCAATATCGCTAGTATCGATATTTGCTTGTTGGGAAAGTTGCAGATTGGCGAAATTTTGCACGCCATCATAGTTTAGAATGGGAATATTCCCAACTAAAGAAATACCGACATTACTATTATTTCCGACGCTTCCCAAATCGATGCGTCCTCCTGGTGAGAGAAGATTTCCACCTGTGATTATCAAGTCACCTCCCACCAATCCCAAAGTTTGTCCCGCTGATACTCTTAAACGAGATGACTGTACTTGAATGGGAGAAGGGGAAGCGCCAATTTGCAAACCGATGGGAACGCTAACAGTTAATAGCGGTGTGGTTTGTGTGGTGGGTGTGGCGCTAAAGTGAGTGCCATCAGCAAAATTTAAACTGTTGGCGGTACTCCCTATAAACGAACCGCCAATGTTTAATTGAGCGTTGGGGCCAAAAATAATTCCATTCGGGTTAAGCAGGAATAAATTAGCAGTTCCATTGGCGCGGATAATGCCATCAATATTAGAAATTTTCCCGCCTGTTACTCGGCTGAAAATATTCTGAATATCGAGAGCATTGTTGAAAAAAGCAGAACCACCAGTAGGGATAGAAAATTCTTGAAAGCTATGGAATAAATTGCTACCAGTTTGAGTTCCTCCCTCAATAATATTGATGTTGCCTTGAGGGGTGACGATCGAATTCACTGGTAGAGTGCCATCGGGTGTAATTTGCGCTACAGTTATATGCTGGGAAAATGAAATCAATCCCCCGACAAAAAACCCCGTAGTTAACGCTAATTGATAGTACCTGCTTAACCTGATTGGAGACATGGGAGAATGCACCCTTTTAACAGGATTGAGTTGTATTTTACACTAACAATGGTTGTTTGAATACTGGCATACCGTCAGGCGATCGCACAATTTTACCTTCTTTATCCCGTTCCACTTCGCAGAAAACGCAATTCCCCTGTGCGTCACGTTTGAGGCGAATTGCACCAGCTTGAATTTCGTAAGCAGGGGGACAAAATTGGGGAATTCCTTCGTGTTCGATAATTTGACCGTTTTCATCGCGCAAAACGGGACAGACGACTAACTCACCCCCTGCATTAAACACCCAATCATTTTTCTGGGGGTCGCGCACTGGGGTGGGGTAAATTGGTAAGCGATCGCTATTTAGCACCAATCCATTTTCAGCTTGTAAAGGAATTAAGAAAACAGGTTCTCCGTGCGGATTGCGAACGAGTTCGCTAGTGCTGGGGTCGCGCAGTGCAATTGAATTTGGTGTAATTGGTTTAACTTCCGGTAACTCCGGGTGTGGCGGATGCAAACTGGGTAATTCCGTATTAGTGGAAATTTGATAATGACGAGTGAATTGCACTGCTGCTTTTTTGAATCCAGTGCGTTGCAATAATGCTTGCATCCCCGTTTGATCTTCTGCAATCAGCAAATCGATATCGGTAACTTTCATTTGTTCCGCGTGTTGGATGGCGGCATTTGCTAATAGTTTGATTGCTTCGCTTTGGCGATGTTCCGGTTGCACGTACATTGCCAAAACCGAACCGACGCGACGGGATTGGAAGGGATTTTCTACGTGGTGGTGTTGAACGAGATAATCGGGAAGGTTGGCGGGTGGTGCTTCATCGTAAAAGTAGATGAATAAGCAACCAACGATCGTGTTGCTGTGTTCGAGTACCCAGCAGAAAGAAAGGGGTTTTTCTAGTTGGTGACTTACGTATTTTTCAAAGTCATAATTGGGTTTGATTGTCATTGAGGGGTCGATCGATTCTCTTTCTTGCGCGAAAGCGGACATTAAAGGTGCGATCGCTTTAGCGTCTGCTGGAGTAGCAAGGCGATGGGTGTATGGCATGGTTTGAAATTTCGAGAGAATATTAGCCATAGAATTTGCTCCTTGTTTTAATGATGGGAAAAGTTGGGGGAGAGTATTTCGATTAATTTCAGGTAGGCGATCGTACTTTTATTAATCTGTTACAACTGAATTCAAAACGTTCTGTTGCCGTTTGCGTTTCAGTAGGCAACTGACACTGAAAGTACCAAATGCTAATAAACCTAATGTAGAAGAAGGTTCGGGAACTCTTTCAGGTTGAACAGGAACTACAATGCTAGGTGAAGTTGCCCCTGCAAAACCTGTACCAAACCTGCCATTACGACCATTACCACTTAGGTCTGATATCCAAGTACGACCGTTTTGCTGAAAGTAATCTTCTAAATTAAAGTTGTATAAAAGCTGTGTATTTGAATCGGAGGTAAGATCTCCTTTAGGTGCCTCGAAGGTATCGCCGCTGTATCGTGCCACATCAGAAATACGAAATGTATCTAGGTGTCCTATAAAGCTAGACGCGAATTGAGGCTGGCGCAAAATCGCACCCAAGAAACCACCGCCATCTGAGTCCCAAATGTCTCCAGTACCAGGACGACTGCCCACTATCTGACCGTTAAGGTAAAGGCGTTGCATACCTCCGCCTTGTACAAAGGCAATATGATGCCAAGTATCAGTTGCAAGGGGAGTTCTAACCCCCAAAGCAGTCAGAGGGTGATTAGGATAATTTGGAAAGTTGTAACCAGCCAAACCATCTGGGCCAGCAGACAGCCATTTATCTTCAAACGAGTACTTGAATTCGTCGAAGACTACCCCGTTAGCACCAATGTCATTAGGAAAATAAATGCGAGCTTCGTATGTAGATTGATTTCCAAGTACGGTCTGTCCAGAAATCTGAATTGTGTCCATTGGATTATTGAAAAAAATGTTTGGGCTATCAAAAGTTTCGTTAGAAGAGTAAATAATATCTCTGGGAAGTGGGCCAGGTGTGACAGCTAATGCTTGACTTTGCTGAGTTATTATCGGTGTTGCTAACGTTAATACTGCTATTGCCAAAAACTTTTTCATCAGAAATCACTCCAATAAACTATGGAAGGATAGGCTCAATAAGACGGATATTCTAAGAAAAGAGCGCACATTTCTAAAAAAAAGCGAGCGCGATTGGGAAGAAATTCGTCAAACAGTGCGTCAGAGAATTGCAAAACGTCAAGAGTTGAGCTAGGGGTAATGAGCGAAGTTAACTAACCCGTAATTTCCACAAGTTTGGAAGCAAAAGGAGAATTGAATGAATGTCGAACAAACCATTTCCATTGAAAGCATAAGAAACATTTCAGGAGAAGAATTTTTGAGTTTGTTAAGACAAAAATCTGCGATCGCAGTGCAATTTCCTAACGGTGAATCGCTCATCGTGCAAGCTAAATTTGAACTAGCACCATTACCCATATTGGATGGGTATGTACCGCAAGGATGGAAAGAGGAAATTTACAAGCATTGCCCTTAAATTTGGCAATAAATACCAAAAATGCCATAATGGTTAGGTCAATTTGATATTGCTTGTCATAAGGTGCAAAGCAAAGATGACTATTCAACCTGTAATTTCCGAACATATTGAAATCACTCCTGGTGTTTGTGGCGGTAAACCGCGTATTGCCGGACATCGAATTAAAGTGCAGGATGTGGTTATTTGGCACGAACGAATGGGAATGTCTCCTGATGAAATAGTGTCAGAATATCCCACAATTACTTTGGCGGATGTGTATGCTGCTTTGGCGTATTATCACGACCATATTCAAGAAATTAGACAACAGATTGAAGAAGGGGAAGCTTTTGCTAGAGAGTTGCAAGCTAAAACTCCGTCTCTACTTCAACAAAAATTAAGGGAGCGAAATGTCACAAACGATTCGATTTCATTTGGATGAGAATGTTAAGGGTGCGATTGCAGATGGTTTACGACGGCGTGGTGTTAATGTAACAACCACGCCAGAAGAAGGCATGATTGGTGCTTCCGATGAAGAACAACTCGCATTTGCATTTTCCCAAAGTCGGGTAATTTTTACTCAGGACGATGATTTTCTGCGACTTCATCACATTGGTATTGAACACGCTGGTATTACATACTGTAAGCAGAATAGTCGATCTATTGGGGAGATTTTGCGCTTTTTAATTTTAATCTGGGAGTGTCTTGAACCAGAGGAAATGCGCGATCGGGTAGAATTTCTTTAAAAGTAGCGTTGGCGTAGCCTGCCGTAGGCATTTGCACTTCGATTAATCCCTAAATTCGATCGCACTTTGATTAATTTCAGGTAGGCGATCGTACTTTTTCATTTATGCGCGATCGCGTAGCGTGCTGTAGGCATATCGCAAAGCGTACCGTAGATAATTGCACTCCTCTTTCATTGATCGCTTACAACTGAATTCAAAACCTTCTGTTGTTGTTTGCGTTTCAGCAGGGAACTAGCACCGAAAGTACCAAATGCTAACAAACCTAATGTAGAAGAAGGTTCGGGAACTGACTTGCGTTCAGAAACAGGCGTTAGCAAGAAAGCATGAGTTTTGCCATTGATAGATCCCCAGCCTACAATCTGTCCGAGATCGTTAATATCCCGTGCTTCCTTAAGTTCCCAGCCGGAGTCAGTAGCAATTAAGCTGTTGAGATCGGTAATTACGTCATTTTCCCAGAGAAACGCACGAGAACTGCCACTAGCGTCATCCGAGTTACCAACAACTAGACCAAATTCATTGATGCCCCAAGCGTAGCTGTTCTTACCGCCGAGCGTACCCAGGTCAGTCATACCATCACTCTCGTTCCATAAAAAGGCACGTTCGTCTCCACTAGCTGTTTGAGATTTACCGACTACCTGACCAGAATTGTTTATTTTTGATGCGTAGCTATTTTTACCGCCGAGAGTACCCAGATCAGTCATACCAACACCTTCAGTCCAGAGGAAAGCGTGAGTAGCAGCATTGCGTACTGTCGCGCTGTAACCAGCAACCTGCCCCTTGTCGTTGATACCAGTACCAACGCTGTAATAACCGCCTAAAGTCCCTAGAGATTGAATAGATCTACCAGTCCAACGAACGGCGTAACCTGGATTAAGATTTGATTCTGGATAGCCAAAGCCGTGACCTCTATTACTCCAACCTACGACCTGTCCACTGGCATTGATGTCGTTGCCCCGGCTATCTCCTCCATTGGGGGGCAGTACACCGAGATTTACTTTACCAACACCGTCACTGTAACGAAAGGCGCGAGCTTCACCTCTAGAATCGGGGAACAAACCACTTGTACCTGAAACTTGTCCGCTATCGTTAATGCTTGTGGCATAGCTCCCGTTGCTGCCAAAATGACCAAGGTCACTCATTCCGACACCATCCGTCCATAGGAAGGCACGTTTAGCTCCACTAGCTGTTTGCGATTGACCAACTACCTGGCCTAAGTTGTTAATGCTATAAGCCATGCTTTCAGACCCGCCGAGTGTACCGAGATCGCTGATGGAGTACAGAGATGCAGCTTCAGCAGAATGAGATGTTGCCAGTCCTAGTGCAGTAATGGTAGTCAGTGAGAAGGAAAGCTTTTTTAGTTCTTTCACAAGAGTAGAAGTAGGCATAGAATTCATTCCTTTCAAAAGTCAGAAGGTGAAAATACAAAGATTGCGAGCAACGATCGCACATCCCCACAGAAAAGGCGATCGCTCCTCACTTCACAGCTTTGTTGTCCCGATTGGCTCGATTTGAGCTTGTAAATTAAGCTATCTCACTTAAGTGCTTAAGTCAAGTGATAATACAAAATAGATGTGAAGTGCCTCAAAAGCTTAGTAGTAGAGGCAAAGAGGCTAATTTGGCCGCTACTCACTAGAGTTACAAAATGTAAAGTACGATCGACTGGCGGGAAGTGAGGGAAGGGAGAGCGATCGCTCAGACAAGTGTCTACATCAGGGAGTAACGAGTTGCGGCTTCCAAGTTTTGGGATTTAAAGTATTCAAAAGATCGATGACGGCTTTTCCAAGTGCTGGGCTAAGTTTAGTTTTTGCCCAATTTACCAGGGTATCGAATTTTTCATCCAAGCCATTTGCTGCTTTGAGATCGACGCCCAAATCTTTACCAAGCTTTTTAAACATTTCGCCCAGTTTTAATTTTTCGATGTCATCTGACCACCCTTTTTCAAGATATCCGAGAGCTTCTTTGGAACTCTTGAATAAATCTTTCAAGCTTTTGGTTCCGCCTTCAATAACTGTAATTAATGCCAAACCTGTGTAGGTGACATTCTCAACAGCATTAGCACCATTTCCAACAATATCTGCAAAGGGTTTGACAGAATCGAGAACTTTGGAAAGAATTTGCTCCATGCCAGTGATGCACTTATCTTTTTCTATCTCATCAATGCCTCCTTGAATCAGCTTGGGCAAATCTTTCCAAGCTCCGGCTATTTCACCAATGCCGTTGAGCCAATCTTTTAACCCATCACCTCGGATAAAGTTATTCACAACTGCCCCGACGGTAGCGTTGACGTTATTGAGTAAGCCAAAAATCATATCGCCTACTCCCCCTGTTAACTCGCTGCCAATTAAAAGGGCTTGTGAAATTAAGCTATTGACACCTGTGAACCAATCACCGCTTTGAATAGCTCGAACAGAGTCTAAAATAGCTACGGGAGTCTTGCTGATGATATTAACAACCCCAAGAATTTTGTCTCCGAAAGGAAGATTGTTCAGCCACCCTCCAAACTGAGAGCTAATGCCTGATGCTAACCCAGAAAGAATTTGGAGAGCGCCTTTAAGTTCGTCGCCAGAGATAATAGAACGAATGCCAACAAAGGTTTTTGAGGCTACTCCGGTCAAATTTTCGATAGTTTTTTTAATGCTATCGAGGGAGATTACTTTGCCTGCAATGCAGACACAATTTCCAACTTTATCAATGATTTGACCTAAGCCTTTAGTAACAAAGTTAGCAATCGCTAACACACCTTTGAAGATTGCACCTAACCAGTCACCAGCGATCGCAGATTGAATCACGTCTAGCGCCCCTTTCACAAGACCTAAACCGATGCCAACCCAAGGCGCAAAGGGCATCACAATCATGCTGACTACCCCAATAACAGTGGCTGCGATGCTAAGGACTTTCATCCAGAAGGCTTTTTTGCGCTCCTTACGTTGCTTGATGCGGAAGTCGATAATTTGTTTGAGAATGTCTTTGGCAGCTGATGCTAGCTCTTTAGAAATATTGACGGCTTGGTTGGCATAGGCAACTTTAGTGAGAGCTTCCATCGCTAGGGGCGTTAGGATTTCTCTCTCTTGTTCCAGCAGTTTTGACTCATCAAGTGCTTCTATGAATTCTTGGCTAGCCTGCTGTAAGTTTTCTTGAGCAGTTTCTAACAAGTTCAGGTCATTTCGATCTTCTTGTGCAATGCGATCGATCTCGGATTTGTATTGGTTGCCTTGGATAATTAAAGTGCTGAGAGCATCAAGTAAATTGGCTTGACTGACGGCTGTGTAATTGCCTTGTTTAGCCCGCTCGATTTCTCCCTGAACAGAGGCTAAAACTGCTTTTACATCGGCGGGTAGATCGGGGTCTAAATTCTGTAAATTTGCCAGATCGTCGGTCAGTTGGTCTAGTTTTGTTTGCAACTCTAATGGATCGTCGGTTGCATCCAGCGTTGCTAACCCCAATTGACCGCGAACGTTATTCAATGATTGCCGCAAATCATCTTCAGCTTGCAGTTGCTTGAGTTGCTCGATTTTGGCAGTAGTTTCTCGGCGCTGGCGTTCCAATTCTAAGCGATCGCGTTCCATCCGCGCCTGCACTGCTGCATCGATATCCGTCTGCCGATTTTGGGCAATTTCTTGCTCTAATTGTGCTTGCGCCAGATTCAGTTTTTCCAGCGTTACTAATTGAATAAAAGTTTGCTCCGTTTGTTCGTGGATGCGAGTAATGCCATCCAGACGTGCTTGTGCAACTGCTAATTCTTGCTCTTTCTGCTCCCGTTCCGCCTGAGTTTCCGCAACTTTAGCATTCAAATCCTTCAACAATTGTGCAGCCGTTTCCTGTTGTTTTTGCAGGGTTTTCATCTGAGATTGTGCGGTGTTTTTCGCCCGCCGGAATTTATCAACTTGTGCTTGGGCGCGACGTTGCAGTTCCCGGTTTTTCAGCCATTCCTGAAAGTATAGGTTTACTAAAATTTGGTCTTCTGGACGTGCCACACCTCCCTTCTTTTTATCGCTAGCCAGGTCGCTGTAATCTCGGACATAAATCTCAGCAGCAGTGGCAATATTGTTGCGTCGCGCCACCTCTAACAGATACTTAGCTTCTTGAGAGCCAGCGTCTGTTGCTTCTTGCAAACGTTGCAGAATTTGAAACTCTAAATTGTTAATTTCCTGCTGTTTTTGTGCGGCTTGTAAGGTGTAATTAGCATTCGATTCTGTAGCTTCTACCAAAGCTTTCAAAATTGCCTGATGTTCCTTTGCAACTTTGAGATGTTCGTCATTTTGAGCTAACAGTTCGGCTTGCACTTCTTGCAGGGGTGCAGTGAGTGCTTTGCTGGCAGCTTCCGCTTGTTTTGCAAGGCGTTGTGCTTCCGCCAAAGCTGCACGGGCATCTTCTAATTGTTGTTGCAAATTGCTGTAATCGGCATCGGGGTCTTGAATGTAGGCATCCAGCAAGCGCTGTTCGGCTAAAATAACTTCGTTTTGAGCGGTTAGCAGAATGCGTTTTTGGGTGAGGGCTGTTTGCTGGGCAGTCAGTACGGTAGCTTTGTTAGTAATTAACTGCAAAGATTGTTCCAATTGCGCTAATTTGGTTTGCAACTCGGTGCGTGCATCGCCTGTAGCGACTGAGATTTGAAAAGCGATCGCATCCCGTTGCTGTAGCAGTTGGTTTTGCAGCGCTTTCACTTGTTGGAGTTCTGTACCCAATTCGACGCTTTGATTCTCTACCCAGCGTTCTGATTCTGCTAGTTGTTGCTGAGTTTCGATCGCTTTTCGATTCAGTTCGCCGCGACGTTGCAAAATGTCTGCGATCGCATTGCGATATTTTTCCGAATCTGAATCATAATTCGTCCACTCTTGCTGCACTTTCGTATTAGCTGCCTGTGCTTCTTTCAGCGCTTCTTCTAACTGTTCCTTGAGAGTAAGCAGCAAACTTTCATCTGATAACAAATTAGTTTTCACTTCGGGAATATATTCCCGTTTAGCTTCTAAAACAGCAAGGAGATCTCTGGCTTCTCCAATAGGTAATTCAGCTTGATTTGCCGCTTGATTAGATTCAGACCATTGTTCTACCAACGGTTCGAGACGTTCTTTTTCCCTACGCCATTTTTCAGCTTCGGCTAGATGATTTGCTCCCTTTTCGCGCAAGGCTGGAACGTACTGCCGATAGGTATCCCATAGAATCCAGTGCTGATCGACGTGGGTAATTTTCTCCTTACCACGCCACTCATCCCAAGTTGGGCCTATTTTTAGGCTGCGATTCCAATGGTATGCCGCTTGTTTAGCATACCAATCAGCTTGAGCCAAAGCTGCATTTCCTTGCGCTTCATGGGATGCTTGAGATGCTATTGCTTTATCCAACAACTGTTGATTTGGATTGCTTCCTTCTATCGCTGGTGCTTGTAGAAAAACATTTGCTTTACCGAGGCGATTAGTATCTATATCTAACAGGTTGTTAAGTTGCTGATTGAGGTTGCTGCCTTCTAAAGTTACATCTTTGAGCAAGTCAATAGCTGTACCGTTTTCGGGATGCTCTTCCAAAAACTTATCGCGCAACGGCTTGATAAAAGCATCAGCTTCATCAGTTACTTTCTCCTGTAACGCTTCGGCTTGATTTTTTAGTGCAGTTGCTCGTTTGGAAAGAGTGAGATACTGCTGATGGGCAGTGTCAGCTTGTTGTCGTAGGGTATTTAACTGTTGTATGAAAGGGAAATATGGAGATAGATACCAACTAAAAATTTGCTGAGGATTGTTTTGGATTGTCTGGTTGACTAAAACTCGAATAGGTAGTGGCAGTAAATTCTCGATCGCTGCAATTTGTTTGTTAAGAGCTTTATAGCGATCGAGTTTTACTTTGGCTTGCTTGTCTAAGGAAGCAGCAGAAGCACGTAAGGTTTCTACTTTGGCTAACCCCGGAGCTTTTGCAGCCAAAATATCCTGATATTGTTGTTGATATTTCTGGAATTCTTCAGACTCAATACCATAACGATTCGCAATGGGAGCGAGTTCTTGCCACAGTCGATCGTCAAGGTCAATTTGTTGCTTAATTTGTGCGATCGCTTGGTCTGTAAACGTAACCTTTTGTTCGTATTCGTCTGCTTTGGGTGCAAGGACACCTAAGATAGAAATTTCATCTCTTAAATTCGCCTTATCTCGCTGATAATTTCCTTGAGCATCGGCTAAATTATTCTGAATGTAGGTAATCAGATCGTCAACTGAATTGGATAAATTATTTTGCTGTTCGCCCAATTCTTTGGTTTTCTGGTTTCCCGCCAGGAAATCCTTCGTCCAAGTCGTTGCACCATCTCGCAAATCTTGACGCACTCGATCGGTTAATTGTGCATAAGCTAATACCGTATCTTCCTTAAGTGCAGCATCGGCGACATTTTCAGAATCCAACTGAGATTGCAAAGCTGCCAAACGCTTATCGTTACTTTCTAATTTTTCGCGAATCTCCAATTCTTGCTTTTGCCGTAAAGGAGTGAGAGAAGCGATCGCTTGCTGCAATAACTCATCTAATTCATTGACTGCTGTTTGATTCTGCTGTTTCCAATTTTCCAGATCTGTGCGTTGTGCTTTCGCACCAGCGATCGCATCCTTTAAGGCTTGTTGATTTACTGGATCTGTCGTTTGAGTAAGTTGTTCTTCCCAACTAGAAATTAACTGATTCAGTTTATCTGTTTGAGCGGTAAAGCTTTGATTTCGCTGCTGTAATTGCTCGATAAAGCTATTGACTTTTGGCTGAATTTGTGTACCAAAAAACTCAATATCTGACTCAGAAGCTAGCATACCAAACCCAATTAATCGACGCAAAGCATCTGCCTGCTTTTGCATGGTTACTGCCAGATTATCTCCCGCTTCCCCTACGATAGCGGCGGCATTTTGGAATGCTTGCTGTGCAGATTTTTCTTGTTCGAGTATCGGTTGAAGACGAGTTTGAATGGGTGCGATCGCACTTTGCAAACTAGCAATTTGATTATTTAGCTGCGGTATCTGCTGGGCTAAGCTATCCAGTTGAGATTCTTGGGTAGTAATTTGAAATTCCTGAGTAGCTTTTTGCTGTTTTAATTCAAGAATACGTTTCTCAGTTTCTTTAAGTTCTGCTGAAGCTTGATTGCGTCGATCTGCGAACAGGGAAGCTTGCTGCAAGTAATGAAGATAATCAGCTTCTTCCTTGGCATAATACACCCATTTTTTACCATTCCATTGCCATATTTTTTTCCGATGTGCTTCAGCTAGCCTGAAGAAATTTGTCTGGGAATTGGCTAAAGGAACATCGCCATCTATTAAGATTTTCTGGTTTAACTCTTGGTTCTTCAGTTGCAGTTCTGTCATCTTTAAACCTTCCCGCAAACTGGGAAGATAAATTTCTAGATCTGCTTTTTGCTTTTCGGCATTTTCGAGGGCAGTTTGAGTATCTACAAGCTGAGTTTGTAGGAAAGATAATTGAGTGCGATCGGCTGCACTAGCTTGACGATTAGCTAACAGTGTATTTGTCGCATCAGCTTGGGTTTGAGTAGCTTGCTGCCATCGATCTTGTTGGCTTTGATACTCTTGCTGTAAGTTATCCGCTTCATTGAGTAAATCCAGCCGACTTTGCAGGCGACTCACTTCCGATTTAACTTGCGACAAATACCGATCGGTTAATTCGATTTCATTGTATTTATCAATCAGCTTTTGCTCTAATAATTGTTTCTGTTCAGTTAGTGCTGCCAGTTCATTAGCTAAAATGTCCCGTTGCTGTTGTTGGCTTTGCAACTGAGTATTCAATCCATCTAATTGCTGATTCTGTTGTTGAATTTGGGATTGCAGGTCATCAATTTGCTGGCTGATAGATTGAAGTTGTTTGTCAAGAGATTTTACCAGATCGTTTTCTGTCCTTAGTTGCGTTTGCAATAACTGCTGTCGATCGGTTAAAGATTTTTGCTCTAGCTGTAGAGTAGCAATTTGTTGTTCATTTGCTGCAATTTGTGGTTGTAATGTATCAGTTAAACTCTGTGCTTCACCTTTAGCAATATCTCGCTGTTTTGCCGCAGAATTAGCAGCAGCTTGATATTTATCCCGATTTACTTTCGCTTGTGGATTAGGCAAACGACCTTCAAATCGACCCCACGATAAATAATGTTCTGCTCCACTACGGAACAAACCCACTGCCACAGCATTGCGAACATCTTCGTAGTAAGCTAGGTAAGCAAATTCATTGAATACAGAAATCTGCTTATTCCAGTTATTTGCAGAATTTTGATTAGATTTCCGTCGCTGTTCAAACTGGTTGACTCTTGCATTAGCTTCGTTGATTTGATTTTGATAATTTTCCAACTGTGATTGCTGTTGTTGTATCTCTGTATAGTTGGTAGCAATCTTACTTTGGAGATCTGCAAGTTGAGATTGAGTGAAGCTAACAACATTTTGCTGTTTTTCAAATTCCGCAGCTTTTTCAGCACGATCGCCCTCTAAATCAAATAACTGAGTTCCCAGATTGTTGATAGTGATTTGAGTTTGTGCGATCGCATCCTTAGTAGCAGCAATTTCTGCATCTTTAGCATCAATCTGCTGTTGTTTAGCCGGAATTCGATTATTTTTCAAATCCGACTCAGCCAAACCAAGGTTACGATATTCCTCCTGCAACTGAGACAAAGCTTTTTCTCCATCAATTTGCTCGGTTTTAGCTTTGTTCAAGCGATCGCCCAAATTATCGAAACCTTGGAGGAAATTCCCTCCCCCTCCTTCGATTTGGTGCAAGAAATCGATGTAACGCTGTAGTGGCATATCGTTGGCGATCGCGCTTCCCTTAGCTTTTTCTAAATCTGCGATCGCAGCAGCAATAGCCAACCGTTCCGGCGAGTCAGGTATCGAGATATTCAGCCGATCCTGCTGTAACTTGGCCCATTCCAACTCATCAGCCAAAGAATCCCGATAGTTTTTAGCGCGATCGAGTGCAGCACGCAAAATATCATTAGGATTTAAAGCTAATTGCTGCGTAAGTTGCAGAATTGTTTCCTCAACTTTGACTTGTTCCGCTTCGATTTGCTGAATATTCTTTTCAATTCCCGCCAGTCTTTCTCGATTAGGTAACAAGAATCCAGAAGTTTCTAAGAAGTTTTGCAAATTCTTCTGTGCAGTAATTCTGGCTGACTGCATTGTTGCTAATTCAGACTGAATCGCATTGAGACGATTTTCTGTATCAGTAGTAGCTATAGTTTGTTTGGGTAACTTTTCAGAAACCAGTTTCTTTAGTTCAGATTGTGCTTGCGAAATTTGGAGATTTAGCTTTTCTATCTCTTGTTGCTGCACTTTTTCGTGCATTGATTGCAAGTCTTGTTCAGCTTGTAAACGTAATTTATCAGCATTTATCTCATAAATAATACCTTGTTTTAAAACAGGCCAATCTGGTAAGGTATCAATGCGTTTTTGTATGACTTGTGCTTGTTGAGTAAAGATAGCAGCTTGTTGTTCTGCTTGCTGTGCCAAAGACTCATATCCTTGGCGTTCTTTTTCGGCTTGAGTAGCTTGCTGCTGATAGCGATCGTACAGAGCAATATGTTCTGGATGCTCGACCCAACCCCAGACATTTTGAGGCTTACCGGAACGGTCTTTCTTAGTACCAATAACCTGCCACTGCCGAATTTGAGAATTATGCCAATTCGCCTGATTTTGAGCTTGTTGTTGCCGTTGTTCCGCAGCTTTGGCTTGTTGTCGGTTACTTTGAGCAACTTGGTGTTGTTGGGTAGACTGCTGTTGCAAAAACTGGAGAATTTGAATTAAAGATTCTTTTAAATTAGGTGTTGTTTCTAAATTATTTCCTTGAGTTTCCAAAGCAGTAGCAGTTTCGTTCAAATCCGCCGCTTGTTGTTTTATTTGTTGCGCTATTTGTTCCCGTGCTACGCGATTTTGTTCCGCCAGCTTTGCTTGCGCTAAGTATTGATTTTTCAGCGCTACTTGTTTCGGATCTGGAACTAAACCCCAGATCTCTCGACTCTTGCCAGAACGCGGTTTTTCATAGCCAATTACCTGGCGAATCATCTGTATTTTAACTTGGCTAGCCAGTTGTTCGTAGTTGCGTTTTTGTTCCTCAAAAACTTTCGCCTCTTGACGATAGCTTTGTGCTTGCTGCTGTTTCTGGCTTGCCATTTGCCGTATCAATTCTAGGACTTTTGGATCGATGTATTGTAATTTAGCTTGTGCTGCTGCTAAATCTTTTTTAGTTTGTTTGATTTGCGCTTCAATTCTGTCAATCAGTTCTTTCTTTTCGGCTTCTAAAGCAGTTTTATTTTGGCTTAAATTCGCTAAATTTTCCTCAAGCGCTTGTTTTTGAATTTCCAAGTCTTGCAGTCGCGATTGTTCGATCTGGTAATGGCTAGTTGCCAGTGCTAAAGCTTCAGCCAATTGTTGTGCTTTGGCAGTGGAAATAGCTGCGTCAGTGGTTGCTTGTTGATATTTATCGAAAGCCGAATTAGTCTTTTCAGAAAGTGTCGATCGCAACTCTTCCAAACTCAAATTTGGATTTCCCAAATCAGCTAAAACTTGCCACTGTTCTAACAAACTTTCTTGCGTATTTTCCAAAGATTCGATCGCCTTCTTAGTACCCTCAGAAGCCGCACGTTCTAAAATCTTCACCCTTCCTTCACCACTGAAGGGTTCCCAGAAACCCGGTTTCTCTGAGAAACCGGGTTTCTGTGGCTCAATTAACTGAGCGCGACTGACAGCTTCCTTAACATCCAACAATCCCGCACCCGTTTCGGAATCCCAACCAGGAGTATTCAAATCGACAGCAGTATCTAACAGTAAATCCTTAACTTGTTGATAACTCAAACCAGAATTAGCTGCCCAAATTAACGATGCTGCTGCTGTTACATAAGGAGTCGCCCTGGAAGTACCGACAAACGCATTTGGCTCGTCATCCCATTCACCCCCAGGTGCAACAATAGACAATCCATTACCCATCGCAGAATAGTCGGCGCGTTCTTCTAATTGATTCACAGCACCAACGGTAATAATATTGTCAAATTGTTCCGCTGCTGCACCCAAAGCAGACATTTTATCCCCGGTATTTCCAGCCGCCACAACTAATAGGATATTGTGTTGTTGCGCGTAGGCGATCGCATCCCGTTCTGCTGGTGTCAATTCATACCGCGTCGTCACTCCAATATCATCTAATTGCGACAGATCAAAGCTGAGATTTACTATCCCGTGATTCTCCCCAGACAACCGCACCTTATCCACAAACTTAACTAATTGTTCCGCCCAATTTCCATTACTAATGGGTAAAGTATCAAACTTCGCTAACGGATTAACCGAAGCAAAACTTTCCGTCACCCGCTGAGTATGTTCGCCTCGGAAATCTAAAAATCCCACCTTCGGTTGTTTCGCATCGCTAGGAAGCAAATCAACCGCTTCATCAGCATTAATTAAATAACTATCCAAAAAAGTGCGATCGGGATTACTTAACGCTTCTCCCAAACTTACTCTTAATCCAAATTCCTCTGCAATTTCTTTACTCGATAAAAACTGCTGCAACGTATTTACGCCAGCATTACTAATTCCCAATTGCAACAGAGTTTGCGGTTTATTCACCAATCGCAAAATATCAGGATATTCCTGAATAATACTTTCCAATTGCGATAGCGCAATTTCTCCTGCTTCGCTATCCAATCCATCTACTAAATCTGCTGGATTTTGCGCCAAAGCATCAGCCAATTGAGTTAAAGCAGCATTCACCGCCTGCGTTGATTCCTGACTCAAAGTGCTGGTACTGACTGTAAAAGAATGGATGACAGCGTTACCCGCATCATCAAAAGCACGAATCGCCACATCTGTTACACCAGTTTTGGGTAATCCAGTTAAATACAGTTGATTTGCATCTAGTTGTACTTGCAGAGATGCGCTATTTCCAGCAATAATTTCAAACTGCAATTTATCTGGATTTGGGTGAGAAAATACTTGCGAAAGGTCAACAGTATTAGTAGGTTGAGTTGCAGTCAGAGTAATATCGCTAACTGGATGTGCAATGTCAATTTTGATATCTGCATTAGCAGCAAAAGCAAGCAATTCCTTACCCAAAAGCGAATTGCGCCAATCTTTACCGGGTGCAACTGCTTCCTCAAAATGTTGCGCTTTACCAGTCGCACCTTTCACTTGGAAGATAATATCGTTATAATCTCGGTCAGAATTCCCATCAATTCGCAAATCTTCAAAAGCAAAAGTATGACCTTTTCCAGTCACATCTACCATCTGGGAAATGCCATCCCCACTCGAAATTGAGAACAAAGGACTCTTAGCACCACCAATCTTTGGATTATCAAAAACTTGCTGTACCTTACCGTTAGGAACAAGCATGACAGCAAATTCATCCCCAGGCGTCATGTTGACTGTTTTGACACCTTGATAAGTTCCCGCATTCCAATCTCTTTCACCCAATTTTCCATTAAATCGCGCACCTTCAAGAGCATCAGAAATTACAATATGACCTAATTCAGAACTACTTAATGCGCGACGAGCAGCTTCTTGGATAAACGCCTCACTACCAGGTTGTAAATGTTCCATTCCCTTGAGGCTGAAAATCGCTAAATCTCCCTGATAGTAACCACCATCGTATAAGTAATCAACACTAACCTTGCCACTCGAATCAACCGTGAAAATACCTGATAATTCCGGTTTAGCTAATGGTAAATGAGTCGCGATCACCTCAACTGCAACGGTATGCTCCTGTACTGTTTGGTTTTCATTCAATATAGAAGTAGAGTTTTCGCTGGCACCCCCTTCCACATTTGTTGTTACAGGTATTGACTCAACAGAAGCAGTAGCTTCCTTTGAAGATGCTGGTAACACAACTTCAGTAACAGTAGTAGCAGGACTTATAGGTGTTTGATTCGTTGCAGTATTTTGAATGTCGAGAACATTTACTGAGCTACTAGATGAGTTGTTAGCATCAGTAATATTTGATATTTCTGAATGAGCAGCTTCGCTGGTAGTTCCTAAAACTGAATTATCAAATGTTTCACTAATGCTTTGACTTTCGGTTGTTGCTACTTCACTATTTTTAACCAAAATAACTGGATCATTTGGTACGCTTGTCAGGCTAGGATCGCTCTGGTGTAAGCTTTGGATCTGTACAACAATTTCAGTATTATCTGTCTCATTAACTGTAATATTAGTTATGTCTTTTTGAGTGACTTGTATTGCATCTGAAGTAGCAATATCTTCACTAACACTATTAGTCGTATCTGAATTAATTACTTCTGGGGTAGAAACTTCAGTTTTATTTGAAATAAAAATATCCTGTACATCAGTTATCTCTAAATCACTAATAGGGTTATTTTCAGGAACAGCGACGCTAGGTACATCTAAATGAGTTAATTGTGGAGTTGTTACTGCAATGTCATCTAACTCCACAATATTTTTATCAGCAATGATTATTATATCAGGATGAAGCATTTTTCCAGTTGGAAGTGCCGCATCATTTGAAGTAAGGACATCTCCAATGGCAGTGCTATTAACCGGTGAATTAGTTACTTCTGCTGTTGAAATACTAGCAATGTTATTTGAAATTGAAGCATCTTCAGTATTAGTACTAATCGGATCTATATGAGTTACTTCTACAGTAAGATCTGCACTTTGATCTGAAGTAGGAATATTTCCTGTCGCTTCTACATTAGATTTGATCGCATCCCGATCTGAATCTGCAATATTGATAGTTGAAGTATCATTAACAGTTTCTGTTGTAGAAGCGATCGCACTAAGATCCAAAGTAGGGTCTTCAGTGGTAGTATCAGTTATATCTGACGAGATAATTCCCTTATTAGAAAGACCTGTACTATTATCTAAATCTACTTCCTTCTCACTGAAAACTTCAGTTTCAATTACATTTGAGCTAGGAGTATCATCTAAATTAGTAATTTTTCCATCATCAGCAAGCTTAATTCGGTCTAAATCTGACACTAAATCCGGCACTACCGGATCGGATGCAACATTAGCCTCAGCATAAGTAACTAATTCCTGACCTATTTTGGAAGTCCGCCAATCTTTTCCTGGTGCAATTACTTGATCCAAATTTATCGCTTTTCCAGTCGCGCCTCGCACTTGGAAAATAACATCGTTACAATCGCGATCGGTATTCCCATCTACCCGTAAATCTTCCAAAACAAAAGTATGACCATCACCCGTTACATCTGCGATCTGTCCAACATGAAAACCTTGATTTGGATTCGCAGTTACTAGTGAGAATAAGGGACGCAAAGCACCACCCACATTCGGGTTATTAAATACCTGTTGTAACGAACCGTTGGGGACAAGCATCACTCCAAATTCATCACCCGGACGCATATTAAATTCTTTCGTACCCAGGTAATTTCCAGCATTAGTACTACTGGTAAATTTAGCTCCTTCTGTAGGATCGGAAATTACTACATAACCTAATTCAGAATTACTTAAAGCTCGATGTGCTGCTTCTTTAATAAAATCAGGAGAACCTGGTTCAAATTTCTCCATTCCTTTTAAACTGAAGATAGCGAGTTCCCCTTGGTAGTTACCACCATCAAATAAATAATCTATCTTGACTTGACCAGTTTCACCAACAGTAAATACTCCCGAAGTGAAGCGGGAATATTCTAATTCTAAATGATTAGTTTGTGGTAAAGTAGCATCAGCAACTATTTCGACTTCTTGAGGAACTGTTGATTCCGCCAAATTATCCTCTGCTTCGAGGGTATTGTCGGTGATAGGTTGAACGCTATCATCAGTTGAAATATTTTCTGACGAGTTTATCTGAAGCTCGGTTAACTGCGTTTGCTCGATAACCTCCAAAGGTTCTGACTGTTGAATCTTGGTAGATTCATTTAAACTAATTTCTGGTATATCCGATTTAAGATTAACGTTTTCTTCTACCAATTTCGTGCTTTGATTTAGTTTTATCTGCTCGGAGCTTATCTCATTTATATCGGTTTCATTATAACCATTTTGGGTTACATTTTCTACTTGGTAACTGTTACTATCTTGAACTAAAAAGGAGTTCTCTTTTAGTTCGGTATCCGATTCGTCAACATCACTGATTTCAGTTGATAAGTCGTTATCTATATTCACTAACGATCCGTCAGAAGTTAATGATATTGCTTCAGATTGCGATGGATTCTCAGTGGGAAATAAGTTGCTGAAATTTGATTCTTTAGTAGATGTGGCCTGTATAAAAGGTAATGCTTCTAGATCGCCATCGGAAATAGAGGTATCTAAGTCTCCTTTAAGTATAATTTGATTTTCTTCTTGATTTTGATTGATAAAGTCAATTTCTGTTAAATCGTTAGAGTCATTATATTCCAAATCATTTTTAATTTCTAAAGCGTGCTGACTTTCTAAATTATTTGATTCAGAATAATCAATATCTGGGAATTCTGTTAAATCAAAATCTGTTGCCAGCAAGTCGTTTGAATCTCGATCATCACTATCAACAATACCACTAGGGGTGAGAATTGGTTCTAAAATAAAAGTTTCTACCTGTGGTGGCTGGGAATTTGATTTAGATTTGCGATTTTTATTTTTGGCAAATATGTTTAAGCGCTTCATAATTTTCCTGATTTCCTTTGGAGATTATTTACTGTGCAAAAAACTTTCAACTCTTTCATCAAGTTGCGTTGAAAGAGCTAATTCAAACAGGAGTGTGAGGAAGCACGATTGCACTTCCGATCCGATCGCAAAATCGCTAGATGAACGTCGGTATTTGGTAAAAACTAAATCTGGCTCTAGGCATAGTTAATTGTATAAATTACTTAAGTGAGCAATGTCAAGTACCCGACTCGCAAACTTTATAAAATCTTTAATTTAGAGCCTCGATTAGGAAGCCTATAGTATATACTGCATAAGCAATTGCCGTTTTTACAAGCTGTTAGATCTCTTTTGTGAGATAGTATGTTAATGTGAGATAACAACTAAACATAAGTGCGATCGCCGCCGGAACACCTTAGCGATCGGCACTATTCGAGCATCAGCCAATCTTCTCTTACTGCACGATTGACTATGAATGAATGTGCAATCTCGATCTGTCCGGATCTGAGAACCTACTGGAAACTCTCTCAAGTCAAAGGATCTGACCAAATTATCCTGCAAGCTACCCAAGGAAATCACCGCTTTGTGTTTTCCAGCGCCGAAGGTTATGCTTTGCGCTACTTCACGGGTGAGTTTACCGTCGAACAGGTGCAACAGTGCTGTCAACAGCAACTTTCAGGTGAGATTTCCCCCCATTTGGTGACGGAACTGTTGGAGAAACTGATTGCTTTGGGTATTTTGGCGTCAGATATCGACGAGGAAGGAAGCAACAAAAGTGAGAAATTTCCGCATCCCAAACCCAACAATCCTCCCAGTCCCCAGCTAAAATCCTGCGTGCAATGGGTTCGTCATACTGATGGGTATTGGATTTTACGCAACCCAGAAGATGTCAGTTATTTGCAAGTGAGCGATCGCGATCGCGATATTATTGCACAATTAGGACAACTACCACTAGATGCGATCGTTCAAGAATTCTGCATCACCAACGAACGATTGCGATATTTAATCCAATTACTCGCAGCGACGGGAATGCTAGTAGGAACTAAACCTGCGAAAAAGCAACGTCGAGGTAAATTTACTCCTTTACAATTACTATCGTTTAAAATTTCCCTTTTTAATCCCGACGACTGGTTAACTCAGAATATTAAACTTCTCCACTGGATTTGGACGCCATTTTTCGGATTTATCCTATTTTTCTTCCTTGCTTTTTCTGCTGCGATCGGCATTTATCAAAAAGCCGAAATTATTCACAAAGGACAACAGCTTTGGAATCATCAAGGTGCATCTTTAATTATTCCTTTTGCCTTACTCACAGTTTTAATTGTATCCATTCACGAACTCGGTCATGCTTTTACCTTAAAACATTTTGGCGGCATAGTGCCGGAATTTGGCTTATTATTTATGGCGTTAATTCCAGCCGCTTATACTAATACCACCGATTCCTATTGTTTAGCAAGATGGAAACGAGTTTTAGTTGTTGGTGCTGGGGTTTTAACTCAATTCATTATGGCTGCGATCGCACTTTGGTTATGGAACGCTACTGCTAGCGGTACTTGGCTACATAATACCAGTTATTTGCTAATGCTAGCATCCCTAGTAACAGTAGCATTAAATTTAAATCCTTTATCTAAGTTTGATGGCTATTATTTATTCGTAGCTTTGACAGGTATCAATAACTTACGATCGCGTTCTTTCAGCTTTTACGGCAATCTTTTAAGCGGTAAACAAATTCGGGAAAAAGCTAGTAATGCTTTAATTTTGGCTGCTTATGCACCTTTTAGTTTCGCCTATATCTATTTTGTTTTTGGCTTTCTCCTCTTTCAAGTTACCGAGTGGAGCCTTACTAATATTCCCACTATTGCCATTATTTTACTAACCATTTGGGCAATTTATTTCTATTTCCCGAATCCTCAATCCAAAAACCAAAATCACAACTCTAAAATTGGTATGACTGCTAACAATCCTTCTAATTCTCCCAACCGTCCCAACCTCAAAGTAGTTCCTCCTACTTCCGAATCAAACCTAACCCCCCAGCCCCCTTCCCTGCAAGGGAAGGGGGAGATAGAAAGCCCCTCTCCTTGCAGGGGAGGGGTTGGGGAGGGGTCAAATCCCGCAGTCAATTCGCCGTCATCTAATGCTACTTTTCCCTTTGTATCCTTGCTCACAATTACCGCTATTTTAGTTAGTTTGGGGTTAGTTTATCAAATAGAAATGCCGCATTCTGTACCTGGAGAAGTAGTAGTAGATTCTACTCCGAAAGCGCGGCAATCTGTTTATATGCAGATTCCCGGTACGATTAAAAAAATTTTAGTCGAACAGAATCAACCTGTGAAATACGGACAACCAATTGCCGAACTCGATAGCGATGAATTAGAAAAAGAAATTGAAGAAGCTCAAATAAAATTAGCAGAAGCAAAGTTAGCAGTTGCTTCTGCACGAGAAAATTTAGAATCTCTACGTTCTACGTTTAATAAAGCAGTCGTAGAAGAAGAAGCTGTTCGCCAAATCTCTGCTAGACAACAAGAAGAAATTACCGAAATGAATCGAGGTAATTTGCCTCCCCGTATTAGTATATTGTCAAGTCAAATTGAAGGCATTCGCCGAGATATAGCAGGACTTCAAGGAAATTTAGCTATTCAAGATGGCAGAATTAGTAAGATTGAGCCACTAGTGAAAGAAGGTGCATTGTCAAAGTTTAAACTGGATGATTTACAAATGGAAAAAAATAACCTTTTGAATCAAATTCAATCAAAGCAAAATCAAATTAATCCCCTGCTTAACCAAATTGCAGATGTGAAGTTAAATATGCAGAAAGAATTAGCACAATATCAAGCTGAATTAATGCAAAAACAAGCAGCCACGGCGGAAGTAAGCAGTAGAATTAAACAAGCGGCGGCTGAGGTAAAAAATCGACAGCAGTTGGTAGAACAGTTGCAAGGTGATTTGCAACGAGTAAAAGATAAGCGCAAATATTTGATTTTGACAGCAGATACAACAGGTATTGCAATTAAAGATGATTTAGATAAGTTACAAAATAAAAAAATGTCAGCAGGAGATGTGATTTTAGATATTGTAGATGTGGAACAGTTGACGGCAAAAGTGCAAATCGCACAGGAAGATAAACCCTTGGTAAAAACTGGTGCTTCTGTCAAGTTTTATCCTCGCGATCCGCAGTTGAGTCCTTATACTGCTAAGGTGGAAAGAATCGACCAAGTAGTGAAAGTCGATCCGGCTGGTAAGCCAATCGTAACTGTTTATATTTCTCTTAAAAATGATGATTTACGCTTAAAACCTGGTGAAACTGGTTATGCTCAAATTGAAGCAGAATCGATGCAAATTGATGAACGAGTTTATCGGGAAATTCGCAAATTATTTCCTAGAGGTAAATGGCAAGCTGGTTAGAGTATCAGTTATCGGTTAAAAGTTAACAGTTCACCGACTAACTAATAATTTTAGCAAGAAACATCATAGGAGTAACAATGTCATTAGAATTTAACAGTACGCCGACTAATATTAACGAAGTTTTGGCCAGAATTGAGAGCCTTCTGCTTCAGGCATGGCAAGAAACAGGCTTTGGATGTTTGTCTATTGAATGCGATCGGCCCAAAGATAAAAAAATTCGGATAATTATTAAGGGAGGCACTCATTATCGGTATGTTATTACTGATGAAGAAGTTAGGAGGTGGGCTGAAAACAAATCTTTACGATCTTAAATTTATTGCCAATGGTATAATTTCTGCCAATGCGGGAGTGAGACAGATGCCAAAACCGCAAATCTATAAAGGGTGCAAGATATAAGCTGGAGGCGTAACAGCTAAAAGCATCTACGCTGTACGATTGTAAGTATCGACAGCCAACAACTTTAAGCCAACTAAATATTCAGAAAACCTAGTCTGAGACGGATGTGAGTTTCGCGAGGCTGGGGAAATGGTTAATTTTTGCCATTTCTCCAGCTTTTTGTTTTTGTCAACCAATAGTTTTGTGAGAAATTTAGATTATGCAATCCCTAACAAATCATGCTTCCTTCGGTACTTTAAATCCTGAATTATTGGATGTTGAACTATCAGATGAACTGCAAAAAACTCGGAATTACCTGATAAGTTTGGCGACAAGTCCAGATTTTGTGGCGAAGATGCAAGTGGCTTTTGGTAACAGCTTTGGCTTGCAGAAGGTGGAAGAGTTAGCTGCATTTTGGGGAAAAGGAGATTTTGGCAGTTTTCCACCAATTGAGATGCGCGATGCGGCTGAAATTAATGGTGCGAGGGGCGCTTTTGCTGCGGCTACGAATACGATTTATTTATCGCGGGAGTTTGTGAGGGAGAATGAGGGGAATGAGAGTGCGATCGCATCTGTTCTCCTCGAAGAATACGGTCATTATATAGACTCGCAGATTAATGCGATCGATTCGGCTGGCGATGAAGGAGAAATTTTTGCCGATATTGCTCAAGGTAAGGTGTTGAGTGAGTCGGAATTGGCGGCGTTGAAGGGAGAGGATGATAGTGCGATCGTTCTTTTGGATGGGGAATTGGTGAGGATTGAGCAGGCTGAAAGTATAACTAAGAGAGATACTCTCGATTTTTCTGCTGGAGGATTCAAAGATTGGTCGAGTAATACTTTCACAACTGATCAAAAATTTGAAAAAAAGTTGTTCGATTTTAACCCGTCTCTACCAAATGGTGAATTTGGTTCTAGTCCAGTTACAGGTAAATGGGCACTCCAAACAGGGATAGAAAGTTCTATATTTGCAAGCCCAGGTAACTTGGGAGATGCTTCGTTTTCCTATCCTATAGATTTATTTGTTAGTTTACCAAAATCAGTTGAATTAGGAGAATCTTTCACAATAAAAACGGGTGTTGCTCAAAAAAGTGGAAATGCAGCATTTGATCCCACAACCACCAAAGGGGCAGAATTACCTAATGCTGGCTTTAACTTTACGCTAAAGCCACTAACAGCAGAAATTAAAGATGTTACCGCAAAAACACCATTTGGTGATTTTAACAATGTTGTGGGTATAAATGTTTCTGTTCCTCAAGTAGAAGCAACAATAGATTATCAGAGCCTAATTCAAGGAGAATTAAGCGATCCTCTGCAAGTGGGTAAACTCAAGTTCGCCGTTCCTGAAATTAAAGAAATAAAACCTAAATCTCCCAGAATTGTTTCCGATCTGTCTTTACCAGAAATTGTGGCTTCTGGAACATCAGATAATGTTATAGAAGGTGAATTAGATTTAGATAGAATTTTAGCATTGTCGGCTCCACCTGCAACAACACCATTACTAGGTCTTGGTAATGAAATTTCAATCGGTAATAAAGACAATAAATCTAGATTGGGCGGAAGTATTAGTTACGATCTCTTAGATTTAAAACTCAGGGCTGGAGTGGCTGTACAGCAAGACTTCACATTCAATCCTAATGAAATTAATGTCTCTATGGCATTAGAAGGACAATCACCTCAAGCGGGGACAGTAGGCGATGGAAAATCATATACATTTACAGCTCCATCTGAAGGTTGTGGGCTTTTCAAAGTTAAGGCTCAATATGAACTTACCGGCAGTATGAGAAATGTTATCGGTATTTTACCTAAAGGTTCTCTTGATTTTACCGCATTACAAGCAGAAGCTACGTTAAAAATAGGTGAATTTGAATCTCCTTATCCGCTCAATATAGGTCCTGTACTTAGCGTGCAATTACCAGAAGGAGGAACTTTAACTGATGTTGCTTTTCCCTTATTTGGTAGCCCATCTGATACAGATTTGGATAAACCTTTATTTCCTGTCTTGAATACAATTAAAACCAGTGACATCGGCGGTGTAGAAAGAGATGATAAGAAACCTCAACCAAATGCTACCAAAAATCTAATAGTTGAAGTGGAATACGAAATCCCTTACAACTTACCTGTTTCAGTTTCAGATGCGAGTGTAATTGAGGGGGATAGCGGCACTAAAGACATGGTGTTCTCAGTAACACTACGCGATGTACCAAACGAGGCAGTAACACTATCCTATACCTCATCTAAAGGTAGCGGCACAGTCACAATTGCAGCAGGCCAAACCAGTGGTGAAATTAAAATTCCCGTTACTGGAGATACAGCAATAGAGGCAGATGAAACTTTTACACTTACAGTCAAAGACCAAAATGGTAAACTCTTTGCTGACTGCAAAGGGACAGACTCTGCTGAAGCCACAGGTACAATAATTGACGACGACGGAAAACCCGATCAACCAAAAGACGGAGGTAAAACCTACAACGATCCTCGCATCGTCACCCTCGACAAACAATATCACGACTTCCAAGCAGTTGGAGAATTCGTATTAGTTGAATCAACTAGCGGCGATCTAAAAATACAGGTACGACAAGAAGCACTGGGTACAGATCGCCTCGGTAGTGTCTCCGAAAACACAGCCGTAGCCACAGTTTTGGCTGGACAACGCATCGGCATTTACAGAGATCGAGGACTTTTAATTAATGGCAACCCCACCACTATTGCTAATAATGACTCACTCATTATTGGAGATGGTCGCATTTATCGTGAAGGCGGTGAATATACCATTGTTTATGGCACTGGCGATCACCTGGTTGCAAGCGTATCAAATCGCGTTAATGTAAGCTTTTTTGCCAAAGAAGAACGACAAGGACAAATTAAAGGATTACTGGGTAACTTTAACCGAGATCCGAAAGACGATCTGACTAAACGAGATGGAACTGTAATCATTCCTCCTGTTACTCTCAGTCAGCTTTATAACGAGTATGCCGATAGCTGGCGTATCAGCCAAGCGGAGTCTTTGTTCGACTACCAACCCGGTCAAGATACTAACACTTTTACTAACAGAAACTTCCCGCGCAAAAAGGTTACTCTCAGAGATTTAGACCCCGCAGATATTCGACGTGCAGAACTAGCAATTGGCGATCGCATTTCCAACCCCATTGTCCGCGAAGCTACCATCATCGACTATATTCTCACGGGATTTGATGAAAGCATCATCGAAGAAGCGATCGCATCCCTCACCCCCGAAAGCGTACTCGCGATCGTCACCCCCACCCAAGCATTTGACGACTTCGCCGCTACCACCGTCAACACACCCATCAGAATTGATGTTACCAGCAACGACGATCGCACTATCGGGACACCGATCGCGATCGCCAACTTCGACCAAACCTCGATCGCAGGTAGCATCATCAGATTAGATGATAACAACACTCCCGACGACAAAACCGACGACCAACTAATCTACACCCCAACTGCCAACTTTACAGGTAACGATACCTTCAACTACACCGTAACCGATGGCACTCAAACCAGTACCGCCAAAGTAACAGTAAATATTGCTACTTTCAACCTTGCAAACCTCAACGGAAGTAACGGTTTTACCCTCAACGGAATTAACCCAGGAAACTTCGCTGGCGTTTCCGTCAACACCCTGAAAGATTTCAACGGCGATGGTTTTAACGACTTTATTATCGGAGCATTTGCAGCCGACCCCAATAACAATAACGCCGCTGGAGAAACTTATGTAGTTTTCGGCAAACAAGGCGGATTTCCTGCTAGTATCGACTTGCCAAAACTTGACGGCAGCAACGGTTTCATCCTCAACGGTATCGATATCAACGGTTTCAGCGGCGGTTCCGTCAGCAGTGCGGGAGACATCAACGGCGATGGACTTGATGACATAGTTATTGGTGCTTTTGGCGCAACAGCAAACGGACAAAATAATGCAGGTAAAACTTATGTAGTGTTTGGAGCGAAAGGAGTTTATCCTGCTAGATTAAACCTTTCCGAACTCAACGGAAATAACGGTTTTGTAGTCAACGGAATTAACGAATTCGACTATTTAGGTTTAGCCGTTAGCAGTGCAGGCGATATCAACGCCGATGGAATTGATGACTTGTTAATGAGCGCTCCTGGCCCCTTAAATGGTACTACCAGCAAAAGCTATGTGATGTACGGTCACAAAGGAACCTTCGCCGCCAATATCAACTCTTCCGATATTAATGGTAGCAACGGATTTGTTATCAATGATAATGATGGAAAATCCGGTACTTCCGTTAGTGCTGCTGGCGATATCAACGGAGATGGTATCGACGATATCATCATCAACGCTGAAGAAAACGACTCGAATAACTACGTAATCTTCGGTTCTGCTAATGGATTTACGGCTAATTTTAACTTATCCGAACTTAATGGCAGCAACGGTTTCATCCTCGATACTGGAAATGAAAAATCCGGCACTACCGTCAGCAAAGCAGGCGATATTAACGGCGATACGATCGACGATTTAATTATCTCCCTAGCTAGCAGCAATTCTAATGCTGGAAAAACCTACATCTTACTTGGTAATAAACAAGGATTTGCGCCTCGTTTCGATGTTTCCCAATTCAATGGGAAGAATGGTTTTGCACTGGTTAACAACATTGATGGTAACTCAATTAGCGCTGTCAGTGGTGCGGGAGATATCAACGGAGATGGGATTGACGATTTAGCAATTTCAGCTTCTCAAGCTAACTTGAACGCAGGCAAAACTTATATCCTATTTGGCGATAATGCCGGATTTACTCCCAGTTTCTACCTATCCAGAATTAACGGTACAAACGGCATAGTCATCAATGGCGTTAAAGAGAATGATTTATCAGGAACTTCCCTTAGTCAAGGAGGAGATATTAACGGCGACAATATCGATGACTTAGTTATCGGTTCTCCCGGTAACTTGTTTAACAATTCACCGGGTCAAACTCATGTTGTATTTGGCAGCACGGTTTTCGGTAGTAGTGAAGATCCCAGTAATTTAGCTAAACTTTTGTTTGATTCTCGTTATTATATCACCCAAAATCCAGATGTGCGAGCCGCCGTTTCTAATGGGCTATTCCGTAGCGGTTTTGAACATTTTATCAAACTTGGTTTGGATGAAGGGCGTTCTCCAAGTCAATTATTTGCTGACGATTACCTAACTAATAACCCAGATGTCAATGCAGCCGTGAAAAATGGAATTTTTCATAGTGGTTTTCAACATTTTATCAGGACTGGCTTTGCGGAAGGTCGGCAACCTGATCCCATACTCAACTCCTTAGCTTCATTAGAAGTATGCTACCTCTCAGAAAATCCAGATGTGCAAGCAGCAATTAAGCAGGGAATTATTAGCAGCGGATTAGAACATTTAATTCGGTTAGGTATGTTTGAGGGACGTTCTCCTTTTAGTCGCTTTAACGCTTTGTCAGAAACTTTCAATGCTGAATTTTATTTAGCTGAAAATCCAGATGTAAAACAAGCTGTGGATAGCGGTATTTTCCGTAGCGCTTTGGAACATTTTGTTAATGTCGGCTTGTTTGAAGGACGCAATCCCGGTAGCCAATTTAGTAACAGTTCTTATCTAGCCAATTATCCAGATATTGCTGATGCGGTTAGTAACGGCATCTTCCGCAGTGGCTACGAACATTTCATCAAGTTCGGATTTGGAGAAGAACGATTTGGTGTAGAGAACAGTTTTGGAACATAGAAAAAGTTCGATTGAAAAAGGAGTCAGAATTCAAAATGAATTCTGACTTCTAAATTTTATAATTTTGAGTGCAGAATGTGGACTAAACATACTTGCGAATTTGGAACAACTTCATCAATTCCCTTTGCACGCGCTGATACAAAGGAATCGATTCCACTTCAATTTGAGCGTAAAACTTCGCATTCGGTTGAAAAATACGATCTTTATTATCGACGATCGCTCTCACGCGCAACAACTGTTTCTGTCCCGAAGGGTCAGTTTGCAGCACGGGTTCAATTTTCTCAATTTTAGTAGTAATTGGCTTTAAACCCGGCTCCAACGGCTGTAATACCACCGTAGCGGAAGGTTTTTTGAGCATTTCCTTCACCAAATCCGAATCGCTTTGAGCAACTTCAATCAAAGCTACCAACTTATCCAAAGCCGCAATTTCCAAAACCGCCTCGTTTTCTCCCATCTTCTTACCCACTTTTTCATGTAAGTTTTGACTGACAACTATCCCAGAAATTGGTGCAGTCAACATCTGATTTTTTTGTTGCTTTTCCTGCAACTTTTTCAACTCAGTCCTCAAAGTTTCAATTACCGGAGTAAGATTAGCAACTTCCGCCTTTGCTGCGGCTAATTCCTCCATAGCAGTTTGCTTGTTGGCAATTTTACTAGCTAATTCATCCTGACGAAGACCTAAATCTCGTTGCAGTTTCTTTTGCCAAGATGCAATCTCATCAAACTTTGCTTCAACTTGATGTTTAATTGCTTGAATTTCTTGCTCTTTACTGCCTATCTCTCCTTGGGTAGTAGATTTTTGCGTTTTTAGTTCTTTTAATTTATCCTGAAGAGGTATGCGAGCCATTAAATCTTTTAATTCCGGTTTCTCATAGTTAGCAATCGATTTTTCAACTTCCTGTAAATTCGCTCGCAAACTAAATATCTCTGCTTCTATCCCCGGAATTCGACTTTTTAAAGCTTTAATTTCTGCCTGTATCTTTTCAATTTCTGGTGTCAGATTTCCTTTATTTATTCCTTCGATATCCTGACGAGCTTCTTCTACTTGTCGTCGTGCAGCAACTTCCTGATTAATCGCTTCTTCTACTTTACTTTGCGCGATGGGAATCCGAACAGTAGCAGCAGCTTTCGCTGATTCTTGTTCTTGCAACCTAGCCGTTTTCTGGATAATTTCCGATTCTAAATCGACAGCAGAAATAGCCGCCACAGGTTGATCGACTTTCACTGCATCTCCAGAATTAACCCAGAATTTACTTACTGTACCTGGAATACTCATATAGACAAATCGATGGCTATCAGACAGCGGTTCTAATTTCGCTTCCGTGCGTACAGAGTTAGGAATTGGGATTTGAGCAACCCAAACTCCTCCGGCAATTAATCCAGCAATTAATAAGAGTCTTCCATAATTAAAAGATGATGGAGATTTAGCAGATTTTTGAGGTAAATCTTCTTTTAATTGAGGACTTGAGATTTGGAGATTGGAATTATTTTTATCTTTAATTTCCTCAGAAGTAACTTCAGGTTTAGGAGTAGCAGCAGGCGATACTACTTTAAGCTGAATTCGGTTAGGAGAATTGTGAGAATTAGGGTTAGACATGATGTGGGTAGTGGGTAGTGGGTGATGGGTAGTGGAAAATGAAAATCAGGGAGGAGCAAAAAAATATCTAAACTTATCCGTGCATCTCAGCTAAAGCTTTCATCTACATCTGCGTTGTTAAAAAATCTTTTACTTTCTTCCCAGAACTAGGAAACAAAAAGTAAATTCCCCAACCAAACAAAAGAATCAACGCTGTCATCGGAATATTAATCAAACTCCATTCAGTTATCCGCCAAAACAAGAAACCAAAAACCATCCAAATATAACCAATACTAAAAGGAGCGTAAGTAGCTAATATCCATCGGTTTTGGCTAGATTCTTGAATTGGTTTCCCAGTCAGGAGATTTCCATAAAATGCAAAGGAACGACTTCTGAGATTATTAATTCCCGTGATAGCAACTGCTAAATAATATCCATCAAATTTAGCTAAAGGATTCAGGTTAAGCGCTACCGTAAATAATGCCGCTGACATCAACAAGAAACTAGCAGTAGAAAGCCAAGTACCGCTAGCAGATATGTTCCATAACCATAAACCAAAAGCGGCGAGGATTAGTTGCACTAGTACGCCTACTCCTACTACTAAGATGCGCCGAAAACGTGATAAACAATAGGAGTCGGTGGTATTAGTATAAACGGCAGGAATTAAGCACATGAATAGTAACCCAATTTCTGGTACTATTCCGTTGTAGTTTTTGAGGGTGAAAGCATGACCTAGTTCGTGGAGGGTAACAACTAAGGCGGTGAGGAGTGCAAATGGTAAGATGAGATTGCTGCCACTAGTTGCAAGTAGTTTCTGTCCGATGAAGATAATTTCTGCTCGTTGATTAAATCCAATTACGGCTGAAATAATTAAAAAAATTGTGAGAAAAATGGCGGTTGGCTGTGTCCATAAGTAGCGGATTTTGTCAATATATTTGCTTAAAAATGGATCGGGATCGAACAGGCGGATTTTGAAGGAGAGTAATTGCAGGGGAGATAGTTTACCTCGGCGTCGTTTGGCAGGTTTTGTACCTTCTAACATTGCGGTGGCGGCGAGGAGTTGAAGGAGATATCTCAGTTCGTTTTGAGTGATGCAGAATTCTTCTGCTAGTAAATGGATGGGAATTTGTCCGAGTTGTTCGATGATGGCTTTATCGCGATCGCAAACTTGTAGAAATGTGACATCTTCTGGGTTGCGTAGTATCCAGTAACCATCGGGATGTGCAACCCAGTGAACGCAAGCTTTTAGTTTGGGTTGGGTAGGGTTAGTGGGAGTGTTTTCTTTTTCTTCTTTCTTTTCTTTCTCTACTTCCGCGCAAATTATACCCAAAGATATTAGTTTTTGCAGTAATTCTAGTACCAGATTGGGGGAAATTGCATCTTTATATTGTTGCTGACAATAGTTTTGGATTTCCGCGACGGTGAATTGTCCGGTGAAGTAACGCAAGGCGTAGCCTTCTGTTGTGGAAAATTGGTAGCGTTGATTTCCTTGGGTGGATAGGAGGATAACGCGATTTTGCTCCGCAACGCTAACGCGATCGCTATTTTTAAGTTGACCGAGTTTCCAATAGTCTCGGATGTCGGGACAAATGCAGTTTTGGTATTCTGTCTGAGTTTGGCGTTCTGAGAGATTCATCTTGGTAGATCTCTTGGGGGTGGGGGTGAGGAATGCTTTGTTATCCCTCTACATATCTCTCTGTTGCAAGGGGTGAGTTTTATGCGGCAGATGGGTGATTGTTATAAAACTTTACATTGGAGGGGCAAGGAAATGGCGATCGCTCTTAAGGATTAACTGTGCCAGAAAATGCTTTAGTGTTGCTATCCGTTAGGAATCGCTTCTACCCATTACTATTATCCTCGTAACTAATCTTCAACTTACTTAGCTTGTTGGCGTTTCAGCAATAAACTTACGCCAAAAGTACCAAAAGTCAAAATACTGAATAAAGAACTAGGTTCAGGAACAGAAGTGCTTTGAGGATACTCTAACGCCCACATTTCAAAGTCGGCTGTAGTGGTGCTGAATGCTAATTTAACTGGGAAAGCAGTAGAGTTTGTGGCATCAACTAATGGGTCAATCCCAGTAATCGTAAATTCAGACACGCCTTGACCGAGTAAAGCAACGAAATCTACGCTTTTACTGGGGCCAAATTCACCTAGTATTTTGTTTCCAACTGATACGGCAAAAAGATTGTCGCTGTCAATTCCAACCGGAAAATCAAGAATTTGTGTAAATAGGGAATTTGAGGTCATTAAAAAATGAAACCCATAAGTTGTAGGTGGATCGTACCAACGACCACTGGGAACATCTCGAAAAATGAATCTGTTGTTGTCAATAATACCTGGTAATATAGGGGTATTTTGTGATGAACCGGGAATTCTTATAGGAGGAGGGTCGCCAATAATAAAGTTAGCTAGTAAAGTTTGAGAGTCGCTGGCGTGGTAAAACAATTGTCGTTGACTGCCGCCTAATTCTTGTTGACTACTATTCACGGTAACGATCCAACCATCAACGAGAGCCATCGTACACATTGAACCTGGTCTGTACCGTCCCATACAACCATTTGGCCAAGTAACTTGTCGAACGTTAACAATTTGAAATTCAGAAATAGGTAAACCAGTAGTTTGAGAAGCATTTTCCAAAATGCGATCGGCAACTGATTGGGGTAATTCAGATATTGGGATAATGCGATCGAACACAGGTTGATTTGAAGTAGGCGGCGCTGGATCTACTTCTTGTGCGGGAGATAAATTCTGTTGTTCGCCAACAGTAACAGACTCAGATACAGCTGGTTGGGGGAAGGATAATACGATCGCACTGAGCAAACTTAAGCCTAAACTCAGGACATGGAATTTGTTGGTAAAGGTAAATGCAGACATAGTGATTGTTTTTTGAAAGGTTAATTGTGGAAAGGCGGTATATAAGTGCAGAAAGTGGAGGCGATCGCACTTTGAAGAAATGGTTGAAGTGCGTTCGCGTAGCGTGCCGTAGGCATATCGCCTTGAGTTCAGAAACCGGGTTTTTGCAGAAGATATGGGTTAAGAGACAAAGGTAATCTGAAAAACTCGGTTTCTTTTGTTGGGGGAAGAAAAGAGCGATCGCACTTTGGGATGGTGTAGGGAGTGCGATCGCGATCTTCAATAATTAATTATTGTGATATTCAGGGGAGTGATGGTTAAATTGCTATTTCGGGTTTGTCCAACCTCGAATAGCAGCGCTTGTAGCAGAAATTGACTTTTCACCCGTGACTACACCACCTTGAGACTTGCCAATGTCAATGTAGTAGATCCGATTTGTGGCAGCATCATAGCGTGTAACAATCCCAACGTGACCATAGGTTGCATCAAATCCCGAACCCATGAAGGAAATGACTCCTCCACGACGAGGGGGATTACTGCTTAATCCTGCTCGTGTAGTATAACTACCGAAATAGGGTAAATTAGAAACTGTACTAGCAGTTGCGTAACCGTGGCTATAGGCTTGTCCAGCTTTGCTGCGCTCACTTGGGTTCATAAAAACATCTTGAATGTAGCGAGCGATCAAAGTAACGCACTCACCATCACTCCACGTTCCTAGACTCAGGCGATCATGCCGAGTTATTGTCTTAGTTTGAGACATTGCCCAACTAATAAATCGATCGATTGAGGAATTACTACCACCATTATTATTGTTACTCCCTTCACTCACATAGTAAGCAGCAACATAACCAACCTTGTCACCAACCCTGACCTTATACCAGTCATTGCGACTCCCATAAGAATCACCCGTAACCTTTTCCAATATGGTCAGACTGGTTCCTTGGGATAATTTACCGATAATTGTTGATGGACTCGTTTGAGGACTGCTGCGTAAATTCAAAAGATTACTACCCACATTGCTATTCACATAACCTGGTTTACTCGGTGGCGTGTGTTTCTTGAACCAGTCTGGTGATGCTGTAACTGTCCGAGTCCGACCACCATACGTACCTGTATCAAATAACGCTTTGCCATTCGACGAATAAACAACAAGGTTTCCATCATTTTGAATCGCAAAGGAAGCACCACGATTGCCTGCCGTATCGGATGCCCAAACTGGCTTTCCGCGATCGTAAAGTACAACATTGCCATCAGCTTGAACTGAAAATCGATCGGCTCCTGTCCCTTCAGTTCCGGTAGCCCAAATTGGTTTCCCTTGGGGATTGTACAACACTAAATTGCCATCGTGTTGGAAAATAAACTTATAGCCTGTAGATGTAATCCACTGTTGACCTCGTGAGAAATTCAAGTTGGATGCACCGGGTTTAAGAATAATATTCTGAACTGGAGTAGAGATAGGTGTAGATGTTATCGGCTTACCCGTCCCCACCTGTTGAGTAACAGGCAAATAAACTGATTGTCCTGGTTTGATTAGCCGCGCTTCCGTCTCTGTAAATGTGGTGCCATCGGGTTTTTTGATCTCGCGCCAACGGTTAGCATTGCCGAGTTCGCGCAGAGCAATTCCTGACAACGTATCATCGGACTTTACAATATACTGCCGCGTTTGTCCTGGGGTTGCTGGAGGCGAGGAAGAAGTATTCGTATTTGAGCTATTATTAGGTGATTCCCAAGAACGATACGCTTTAGCCTGTCCGTTCCAGAATATGTATCCTCCTTCAAAGTCTGTTCGCATTCCTCCATTCCACGCATATTCGCGTTTAGTGGGGAAACCTAACCAACCACCAGAACCATTGGGAGAGCTATACTCGTTATATTCTCGTTGCAAATCAAACCAAAGAGGAACAGCACCGTGTTGGGGAGACCAGTGAATAGTGCCGTTTTGGTAAACACGGTATTTACCAGTTGTTCCTTGTGGCGATTTAGTAGCATCCAAGTAACCAGAAAGCGGAGAACCTAAATTTACTGGACTTGCTGCGTAAGCTTGATCGATCGCTTGTTGCCAGCTGGGAATAGCTGGCTGATTTTGAACTGGTGCTGACACTTGACGAGGTATCAGGATTTTTTGACCTGGATAAATTAAGTTGGGATTGGCAATGCTGTTTTTCTGGGCAATAAAGTTGTAGTAAGTGGCTGAACTACTGCCCATTGTTCGGAGAGCGATCGCACTTAGCGTATCAAGCGATGTAATGGTGTAGGAATCCCACTCATAGTATTTGCCCATAAATTCAGTTGCAGCAGCGCGTTCTGTGGGTGTAACGATTCCTTCACCACTCCAAGTCTCAGGTATTACAGTCGCCAACACATCATATTTTTCCGGCGTTGTCACTTTCGCCAACAACACCGCCGCCGTCATATTCAAAAATCCAGCACCCGTTTCGGCATCCCATCCAGGTGTTTTCAAATCAGTTGCAGTATTCTTCAATATCTCAATGACTTGGCGATAACTCAATTTGGGATTTGCTGCCCAAACTTGAGATACTGCACCTGTAACTTTGGCTGATGCAACGGAAGTTCCTGCCATCGTACCAACACCATCGCCAGTAGTAGATAAAACTGGATTATCTACAGTGCCACCGTCTGCCATGATATCCAAACCATAACCATAGCTGGAATAACTAGCGCGATCGTAAGCTTTGGATACGGCTACCGAATCATTAACTCGTTCGGCTGCACCAACGGTAATAATATTGTCGAATTCTTGGGAAGATTGACCTAAAGCTGACATCACGCCGCCATCGTTACCAGCAGCAACCACAATCAATACATTATGCTGACGTGCGTATTCAATTGCAGCCCTTTCTTGTGGCGTAAACTCATAACGAGTGGTCACGCTACCATCGGGATTAATTTGCGTTAAATCCAGACTCAAGTTAACTACTGCATTCGGTTGTCCTGAATCTTTAGCAGCATCAACAAATTCTACTAATGATTCTGCCCATTTGCCAGATCCGATCGCACGTCCTACCCAAACTGGTGCATCATCATTTATGCCATCAATGCCGATATCGTTATCCTTTTGGGCGGCAATTATTCCTAATACATGAGTGCCGTGTTCGCTACCTTCACCGGATTGCAATAATGGATTATCATCTCCATCCACCCAGTCTTTTCCTAATTTAATTTGCGAATAATCAAAATCGGGATTATTGCCGCTAAATCCAGTATCGATTACACCAACTAACGGCTGATTCGCTTTCGGAAAATCAAAAGTAGTTGGAGGTTTTGGAATCGCAACTTTCACGGGTGGTTGTTCTACAGTCAAAACTGTTTGACTATTACTAGCTATGGTTGTAGAAGAACTTGGAGATGCAACAGTAGTTTGTGTTGAAACTGTCACTTCAGTAGTAGATGTTACCCCTGATGTGGGAGTTGTCGAACTCTGGTTAATGGTAATTGGCGATGTTGTTACAACTACCTCTTTCTCAACAGGAGGTGTTGATGTCACTGTTGTAGTAACGTTGGGTGCGGGAGTAGTGGAGGTGTTGTTAGGAGCGATCGCATTTTCTACTACTTTCGGAGCTTCTACTACAGTCACTTCTGCTACCGTGGTAGATTCGGTTACCGGAATGTTATCAGGAGCGATCGCATTTTCCGTTACTTTTGGAGATGCCACCACAGTCGCTTCTGCTACCGTGGTAGATTCAGTTACCGTAGTGTTATCAGGAGCGATCGCATTTTCAGTTAGTTTTGGAGTTTCCACCGCAGGCACTTTCACTACCGTTTCCGCCACAGTAGTAGGATGAACGGTATCAGGTGCGATCGCACTTTCAGTTACTTGCGCCGTTTCCACCAAAGTTACTTTTGCAACTACTTCTGTTTCAGTAGTAGGATGAGTGGTATCAGGTGCGATCGCATTTTCTACTGCATTCGGAGGTGCAACCACAGTCACTTCAGTTACCGATGTTGTTCCTATAGTTGGTTGTGCGATCGTAGTTTCCAATTCTTCTGGAGCGTCCACCACAGGTACTTTTGCTACTGTATTTGTAATGGTAGTTTCATGAGCGACCGCGCTTTCCACTTCGTTCGGAGCTTCAACAATTGGTATTTTTGTTACCGCCTCAGTCGTAGTAGCAGGATGACTGGTATCGATAGCAATTACATTTTCTACTACTTTTGGAGTTTCAACAATTGATACTTTTGTTACCGCCTCAGTCGCAGTAGCAGGATGACTGGTATCTATAGCAATTACATTTTCTACTACTTTTGGAGTTTCAACAATTGATACTTTTGTTACTGTCTCAGTCGCAGTAGCAGGATGACTGGTATCGATAGCGATCGTATTTTCTAACACTTTCGGCGTTGCTTCTACAGATACTTCAGCTATCGATGTCGCTGCAACAATTTCAGGTGCAATCGGGTTTTCTGTTACTTCTGGAGTTCCCAGTACAGGTACTTCTGATATCAGTGTTGTTTCATTAGTTTCAGGTGCAATCGCATCATCAATTAATTCAACATTTTCTTCAGAAATAACTGAACCATCAGCAACTAATTCACCATCTTCAGAAAAATCATCTACCCCATCAAAAGGAATTTCGGCGAGTTCACCATCTGGCCACTCAAAATAATCAGTAAAATCAGGAGTAACATAAGGTTCGGCGTAAGCAATTAAAGCTTGACCCATATCAGAAGTACGCCAATCCTTACCAGTCGCAATCACCTCATCTAAATGGATAGCCTTACCAGCCGCACCGCGTACTTGGAAAATGATATCGTTATAATCTCTGTCTGACTTCGTATCTACCCGCAAATCCTCCATCACGAAAATATTCCCTTCCCCAGTCACATCGGCAATTTGTCCGATATGAAAATGTTCGTTAGGATTAGCGGTTACCAAAGAGAATAAGGGACGCAAAGCACCGCCAGCATTGGGATTATTCAATAGCTGCTGTACACTTCCATTAGGAACTAGCATAACTGCAAACCGATCTCCCGGACGCATTTGGAAGGGTTTTACTCCTTCATAAATGCCAGAATTTTCATTTCCCCCACCAGGGAGACGACCTTCAAATCGAGCACCTTCTGTGATATCAGAAATTACGACATGACCTAGTTCCGAACTACTTAAGGCGCGACTAGCAGCTTCTTTAATGAATTCGGAAGAACCTGGTGTAAAGTTTTCCATGTCTTGGAGACTAAAAATTGCTAGTTCTCCTTTGTAAGCGCCGCCATCAAATAGATAATCTATTCCTACTATTCCGGTTTCATCTACTGTGAAGACACCGGAAGTAAAAGTGGATGGAATATCGATTATTTCAGGTATATCAGTTACTTCTGGACTATTAGAAGTGTTATCGGAATCATCGGACTTATCAAAGTCAATCTCAACGTCCGTATCGTTAATATCGAAAGTTTCAGGAGGCTTAATATCAGTATTGTTAAGATCGGCAATAGTTTCAGGAGACTCAATTTCAGTATCGTTAATATCGGAAGTTTCGGGAGGCTTAATCTCAGTATTGTTAAGATCGGCAACAGTTTCGGAAGATTCAATTTCAGTATCGTTAATATCGGAAATTTCGGGAGATTCAACATCTGTATCGGTGGTGCTATCTTGGGAGGTAAAAGAAGCGATCGCAATTTCTGCGCTAACCCGATCTTCAGGATCTATTTCTCCATCACTCTCATTCTCAATCTCTAATTCATCCCGCTTTAAAGAATCAGAGACTTCATCACCGTCACTAACAAGATCCAAATTCTCAACTTGGTCAATATTGTCGGTAGCTAAAACATCACCATCATCAGTCTCATCGATCGCTAACGGCTGAATAGTTATCCCTTCATCAACACTCTCAGCATCAGTATCAACACTATCTATCGGTTGAAAGAAAGAAATTTCTTCAAAATCTTGGTCGGAAATTGACTCATCTATCCTATGAGTATCGGCAATATCCGTAACATCAATTTCATCTGCAATGTAATCATTTTCTAATGAAGTAGCAACATCACTGGTATCGTCTACATCCGGTAACTCATTTTCTGCTAAATCTATATCTTCTGGTAAAACTGGTGTATCCAAATCCAATACAGGATCGTGAGAGTGGTCATCGGTATCGAGGATGCCACTAGGAGTAAGAATAGGTTCGAGGATAAAAGTTTGCAATTGCAACGCTTGCGAACTTTTTTGATTCTGAAAACCTTTAGCAGCAGTTTGTTTTTTGTTAAATCCTTTCAACCAACTCATAAATAATTCTCCTTTGAGTGCGATCGCTTAACTTGAATGGCAACAGTATGAAAACCTATTGCTCAACCCGCCTATATGTCTATCTGTGAGACACTGCCAGTTTTATGCGGGAAACCCGATATCGTTACAAAGCTTTACATCAAGCTCTTGTTGAGTTGAACGATGGACATCCCACTGGAAAATAGGCGCGTTCTGGCAATTGAAAGGCTTTTTGCAACCAAGCGGGACAACCAGCAGCGTAATTCCTTCAATACCAACCACATTCACGGTTTGTCCTGGTAGAACGGTTGCAGAACATTCAATTTGGTAAAATTTAGCAGGCCAGTAGCTATTTTGGAACTTAATTCTTCCCCGACGATGAGGTGCGATCGCCACTTCGACAATTCCCGGCATAGTTTCTGGAAATATTTCGATCGGCGAACGGAAAAATAAATCCTTCACTTTCGCTTACTCCCGTTTTGGTCGATGCTGTCTATTCATTGGAGGAAGACTGGGCGAATTATGCTCTAAACTAAACTCGATCGATAATTGATTAAGCCCCCAGAGTAGACTTAATTAATTTTCAAAGCGATCATCGGCCATCTAAATGTATTTAAAGAAAATTTTTCATAAGCAAATTATTCATCAAAAATTTATATAAACAACTTGTTTTTTAAAGATTATTTAAAGTATAGGAATCTCAGTATATTTACGGCTGTATATGTAGCTCACTCTAGCTGTAGGCTAACGACAGCGAATTTCTAAATAGGAATTTAGCTGTCAGTGCTAAAGGCATCTATCAGATGCTTCAATTATTGAAAAACAAAGTAGAGGATAGTTGCTGGGTATCGAGTTTTGCTAAGTATCCAGCTAAATCACCAAACCAGTGACGCATATTTACGGTGTGGTTATCCCAATAATATCAGCGTGTGGTATGGATGCCTTTTAAGCAGCAAAACCAGTTAGCTGACTGAAACAGAATTGTTCGATATAACTTTTGGGGCTAGAAAATGTCTACCTTTGATGTCGGTTTGCTCAACAATTCGTACTCGGTAACAGATTCTCTTACTCTTGCTAACCCTGATGACGCATTCAGCTTCCAACTTAGCGACACTCGCAGTTTAAAGCTATCGCTTCTGGGATTGAGTACCCCTGTTGATTGGCAACTAAAGGATAATGTTGGAACAATTCTTTACAATGGCTCACTTAACCCTACTAGTACAGAAGCAATTAATTTTTCTAACTTGACAGCGGGAGACTATTCTCTAAAAGTTTCCCAAACTGGTGACGATACTGACTATACCCTCAAGATTGACTTTCTGAGTGGTCTAAACTTAGAGTCAGGCTTTTTCACTGTGGGACAAACAGGACAAGTTGGGGTTGATTACTTAATTGATGGAGGTGGATATCAGGGCGAGTTAGCGATTTTTAGTTTGACGGGAATGGAGGTATTTGAGCCTGGATCAGTGGCCTTTATTAAAGAAACTGCTCGTCGAGCGCTTACCAATTACCTAGAAGGTTATATAGTAATACAAGATGCTACGGAAGGCGCTAAGTTTAGTCCCACTTTTCCTTGGGGGGATAACCAAAATAGTGGGGAATATAAAAATATTAAGACATTCACCATGAAACCTGGAGATACATTTGGTTTCATGTTAATTCCTAACGGTACTGTTCAAGAAGTATTTGATAATCCTAAAATTGGTGGTGCAAAACGTCCTTTATTTTCCCTAGTAACTGCTAATCCTAACGAAGCATTTCATGTTGGTCAAATTGCCGATGTGATTGGTGATGGCAAAACTTTCGTGATGGAGGATAAGCGGGTTGATAACGGATCGGATAAAGATTATAACGATTTAGTTTTTCGGGTAACTGGTGCGACGGGAAAAGCAGTTAATTTGGATAATGTAATTGACCCAGGTAAGGATTGGCGATCGGAAAAAATTGGCGACGAATTACGGGATTACATTAACACTGCTCCTAAGTCTTTGCAATTCACGACAAAATCCCTTTATAAAGCAGGTGAAATAGTCAACCTTACTGATGCTACAGTTTATGACGAAAACGGAGATCTAATGAAAGTAGGTTTCTCGTTGAAAAAGCAGAACGAGGTTGAATGGTTCGCTCTAAAAGAGGCTGAAAATTTTACCTTTAATGAGAATTTAGCCAGTTTTAATTACGCTCTAGATTATTTGTTACCAGGTTCTTATCAAATTAAGGCGATCGCCTTTGATAAATTCGAGCATCAAAGCGAGGAAGTGATTAAGGATTTTCGGATTAATGCCGCTCCCAAAGACTTACAATTTAACATTTCAAAAGATATTTACGATGTTGGTGAAACAATTAGTATTACGGGTGGTCAAGTTTACGATGCAGATAGAATTGATGATTTAGTTAAAGTAGACCTATTTTTGAAAAAAGACAATAATGATTGGCAAGATATCACAGATGATATTACCAGTTTTACAGCTGGCGGTGGAGATAATAAATTAGCTAATTTCAGCAAAGATTTAACAATTTCCGAAGCTGGAAACTACCAAATTAAAGGCGTAACTTATGACAAAGCTGGTGACATTAGTAATGTGGTAATCAATAACTTTACGGTTCTTAGTAAAACTGTAGAACCAGAGCCACCACCACCCAACTCACCCCCCGAACAATTGCAATTGAATTTGTTGCCAAGTTATACAACCGATCAACCTGTCAGCATTAACGATGCTAAAGTTTACGATAAAAATGGTGAAAATGACCTAAAAAATGTAGAATTTCAATTGTACAAAGATGGCGCTTTATTCGAGCAACGTACTGTCGATATTATCGATGACAATAAAGGTGGAGACGGTTGGGGAACTTTTAATTATTCGTGGAGTAACTTAGTTGCAGGTAATTATTTGTTAGAGGCGAAAGCTTTCGATAAAGCTAATGGAGTTTCTAATCAAATAACTAAAAGTTTTTCCATCATTAATCAACCTCCTGTATTTATATTAAATTCACCACCAGAACAATTGCAATTGAACTTGTTGCCAACTTACAATTTCGGTGAAACAGTTACTTTTAACAACGCCAAAGTATACGATAAAAATGGTGACACAGACCTAGATAAGGTAACTTTACAATGGTTTAAAGACAACCAATTTTGGCGTAATGATACGGTTGGAATCGAAAATGGCGATATTGCAGACAACTGGGGAAGTTTTAATATTTCATTCGCTCAGTTAGCTCCTGGAAATTATCAGGTTAAAGCAACCGCATACGATAAATCTGGCACAACTGATGAAGACGCTGCTGAGTTTAAAGTTCTTCCCCCGTTGAATCAAGCACCAGAAGATCTGAGATTCAGTATTTTGCCTCTCTATACTAATAAGGAGATAATCAGTTTCAGCGGTGCTAGAGTTTTCGATGCTGACGGCACAAACGACTTAGAAAAAATCGATTTTCAGTTAAAACGTTCTGACGGTATGTTCTTCGATATTCCCGACGTTACCCAGTTTACAACTGATAGTAAAGGTCGGGCGAGATTTGATTACAATTATGATTTGACTGGATTAGCACCAGGTCAATATCAATTGTGGGGAATTGCTAAAGATAAACACGGAAATTTCAGTAATAAAGCTTTTGAAAATTTTGCCTTAATTAGCGATCCGGGGGGAGATGGATTATCGGATGACGTGCGGTTAGCCATCGCAGAAGCGGTGGATTTGGGAAATTACACGTCAGAGGAATTAGCTGCAACAAGAGAATGGGTAGTTTGGCTAACTCCGGGTAAATCTTCAGCTGAATTAGCGGCAAGTGCAGGAGCGGAAGATTTGGGAGCTACCGGACATATTCCCAATACTTATATTTGGAAATTCCCCAAAGGAAGCGGTTCAGGAGATGCGTTCAAAAAATTAGGGGAAACCAACGGAGTAGAATTAGCTTATCCGCAAGTTCCAGTGGAATTAAAATTGTTGTATGAACCTGAAGATGGTCTCTTTCCCTATCAGTGGAATTTGTCACAAATAAAAGTTCCTGCTGCCTGGAATTCCGTGCGGGGAAGGAACACAACCATTGCTGTTGTTGATGACGGGATAGCATACCAACACAAAGAATTGCAAGCTCGTTATAATCCCTTGCTCAGTTGGGATTTTAGTGATGGCGATGCCGATCCTACTCCAAGCTCGAATAAAATTTTTACCCAAACAAATCAAGGTGTTTTAGATAACGGAGAAGTCTCAAATCCATTAGTTGACCTTCTGGATATTACATTTAAACAGCCTGTTAATTTAACAGGGATGGTAACGGATGTAAATGTTAGCTTTAACCTTAAGGAATTCTTGTCTCCCGATCTACCTAGTCTCACTGACTTAAAAATATTTTTGTACAGTCCTAAAGAATCTGCTTTCGATCCCGGAAATTGGTTTAACAGTAAGTCTCCCTCTTGGTGGCCTGGAAAAGAGGATTTACTATTTGAACAAAAAGTTGAACTGAAAATCCAAGAAGATGGAACGGTAGTATTTGACAAAAACAAATTGACTGGTTCTTATGCTGGAGGCGATTGGAAGTTAGTAATCGATAATCCAGATTCTGATATTTACAAATCCGATAAAATGGCTCGACTTAGCAAAGAACTTTTCAACAGTTGGTCGCTTCAATTACAAACTCTAAATCCACACGGTACGGCAGTGGCGGGGGTAGCAGTTGCCAGTGAAAATGCTAGCAGAATTGTCGGTGTGGCTCCTGAAGCTCAATTAGCCGGACTGCGGCTGCTGGGTAATATCGATCCATTTAGTGGAACTTATAAATCCCGCAATGAATTATTAATAGCCAATGCAATGTTCGATCGAATTCGCAATCAGGGTATCGACATTTTCAATAACAGTTGGGCATTGAAATATATGCACCGACAACCTCTTGCCTTAGGTGCAATGGGATTGGGGAAAATAATTGGTCGAGGTGGATTGGGAAATAACTATGTTTTTGCGGCTGGAAATGAAGGAATGTGGGGTGGAAATGTTAACTACAATTCTTTTGCTAATTCTCGTCATGCGATTGCTGTTGCTGCGATCGACAACACTGGCGTTCACGCACCCTACAGTACCCCCGGCGCTTCAATTTTAGTTTCAGCCGCTTTGGGGCACATTAAACCGCATGACGGATCGGTTGGTACTGGCGTTTATACAACCTCAATTACCACCCACGGGTACGGGTACACGAACGACTTTACCGGAACTTCAGCCGCCGCACCTTTAGTGTCGGGTGCGATCGCTTTAATGTTGGAAGCCAATCCTAAGTTAACCTCTCGCGACGTACAGCATATTTTGGTAAAAACTGCTCAACCTACTGACGTGGTTCGCGATACTTTAGGTAATATCAAAGCAGGTAAAGGTTGGACGCAAAATCAAGCAGGATATTGGTTTAATGAAAAGTATGGTTTTGGAGTAATTGATGTAGATAAAGCGGTAGCAATGGCTGCTAATTGGACTCCTGTAGATGCCGAAGTAAAAACCACCAATGGCTTTGAATGGACTGTTCAAAACGTCAATGATGAGATTCCTAATGGAGATGGGCTACTCGAACCTTCCAGCGTTTACATTAGCGAAGATATTACTATTGAAAAAGTTGAAGTAGCCTTGGATGTAGAACATGAAAACTGGGCTGATTTAAGAGTAGTCCTTACTTCTCCTGATGGCACTCAATCTGTTTTAGCTCAACCGATTTCAGGAGATTTCATTCAAGTCCAACCTCAAGAAGGTATTTTTAGAACTAATAATTGGCATTTTACATCAGTGCGTCATTGGGGTGAATCTTCCAAAGGTGAATGGAAGTTGCAGGTTTTTGATGAAAAGGGCAATCAGTTTAAAGGGGAATGGAATAGTTGGAAGTTAAATATTTATGGGACTCAACCCACTGTCACCATTACTGCTAAAGATTCCAATGCCATAGAAGATGGCAATGCCGGACAATTTGTTGTCACTCGCACAGGCAAAACGGACAAACCATTAACTGTGAATTATTCTATTACAGGGAATGCTATTAATGGCATAGATTACAGAACTCTTAGTGGTAGCGTAACAGTTCCGGTTGGTGCAACAATGGCAACAATTCCAATTATTCCGCTTGCTGATGCTGAGGTGGAAGGAAATGAGACAGTAGAGATCGGTTTAATTGATAACGCTGCTTATAATTTAGGTACTGATAAGAGCGGGACAGTAACTATTGAAAACAGAACTGACACTTCTCAATACGGGCCATTTGTTTATACCAATCCTACTAATGGTCATTTATATATTTTGAGTCAGCCTGATACTTGGTTAGGCGCACAAGAACAAGCAAAGACATTAGGCGGAAACCTGGTTACAATCAATAATGCTCCTGAAAATAATTGGTTAGTTAATACGTTTGGTAAAAGACCTTTTTGGATTGGATTGACAGATAGTTCTATATATGGAGCAACTGAAGGTAATTTCAAATGGGTAAGTGGAGAGCCTGTAACTTATACTAACTGGGATGCAGGAAATCCTGATAACGTTAAGTTTACTCCTGAAGGCGAAGACTTTGTTCATATGAATCAAGGAATTGGTGGAACATGGAACGATCTAAAACATGACTATTTCATTACCCAAGGTATTATTGAAATTGACCCCGCGACTCTCACTAAACCTATAGTTACAATTCGAGCTACCGATGCCAAAGCTGGAGAAGATGGTAATGCAGGGCAACTCATTGTTACTCGCATCGGCAATACAACAGATCCGCTGACAGTAAATTATTCAATTTTCGGTAATGCAATTAATGGCACGGACTACAAGAATTTGACGGGTAATATTACTATTTCTGCTGGTGCATCAGTTGCGTCAATTCCGATTATTCCAATTTTTGACAACGAGGTAGAGGGGGATGAAACTGTTGCGGTGAAACTTTTGGCGAATGCTGCTTACAATGTTGCTCCATCTGAAACAGCCACAGTGACGATCGCTAATAGCAATACTTTACCTATCAACCCTATTATCTATACTAATCCTGCAACTGGAAATAAGTATTTCTTAACCAGACCTGACACTTGGTTGGGCACTCAAGAACAGGCAAAAGCAGCAGGTGGTAACCTAGTTACAATTAATGATGCAGCAGAGAATGCTTGGTTAGTTAACACCTTTGGCGGAGTTTCTAAATTGTGGATGGGTTTAACAGATAGCCCCATTTACAATGCAACGGAAGGGAATTATAAGTGGGTGAGTGAAGAACCAGTTAACTATATCAATTGGTATCCTCTGGAACCAAATAACGAGCTCCATACACTTGAAGGTGAAGATTTTAGTGAATTTGTTGGAGGTGGACTATGGAACGATATGCCGAGTCAGCAAAATTCGATTCGCCAAGGTATTGTAGAAATTCCGGTTCAAATACCTACAAATAACTGGAATGCAAGGTTTATCAATCGCACTTCTGCAAATATAGCCGATCGCACCATCTACGATTTCAGCAATCCAGCAGCTATCCTAGATTTGGGCGACCAACATCAAGGAAGTAGCGATGGAAGCTTGCGTCTATATCAAAATTGGGGTGATGGAAGTCCAGATAGCAATGTCCAAACAGATCACTTTGCAATGGAAGCTTGGACTCGCACTAATTTTGAAGCTGGTAAACTTTACAAGATTACCACTCAGTCGGATGATGGCATTTGGTTTAGGGCGAAAAATGTTCAAACGGGTCAATGGACTGGAGGTAGCGTGGTAGTAGCTGGTGATGGGGCTGATTGGCGCGATCGTAGCACTGCTATGCCTCCCAAAACAATCTTTTTCAAAGTTCCCGAATCTGGAGAATATGATTTCTACGTTCAATATTACGAAAAAACTAGCGGTGCTGTAGTTGATATTAACATCGAAGAAGCTAAAGTATTCCAAGATTCAGTCAATGAGTCCCAACGATGGGAATCGACAGTCTTTTGGTGGGATAGGAAGTTAGGAAATATACCGCCAGGAGATTTCTATAACAGCCAAAACAATGTAATTGGTGTAGTCGATCAAGGATCTAATACTCGTAGCGATGGCAAAAAAGGTATCAAATTTAGTGACGTTGAGTACGAATCCCTAAATAACGATGTACGTTTACCTGATGATAACTATGCCATTCGTAGCTACACCCAAACTAATTTAGAAGCTGGCGTTAAATATCGAGCGAAAGTACTTGCTGATGACGGATTCCAGTTACTTACCAAGCGTGCCAATACTAACCAATGGGTTTACATCACGCCTAAAGATCAATGGCAACAAGCTTATGGAGGTACAAAAGTTGATTTTGAAGTATCTCAAGATGGTTTGTACGATATGTACTTCAATTACTATGAAGAGCGTGGAAATGCTGCCTTAGATCTTTCTTGGGAAGCGGTGCCATTTAATGGAAGATTGCTAGCAACTACTACTACGAATATTCGCTCTGGCCCTGGCACCAGTTATTCTCTAGTTGGTACGATTCCGTATGATGGAACATCCAAAACTGTAACTTTTGACAAATGGACGATAGGAGAATGGGTAGATTATACGGCAGAGTTAGGAACAATAAGTAATCAATGGTATCGCATAAAAGGTACAAATCAGTGGATTTCGGCGGCAATTGTGGGTCAGAAACAATATTTAAATATATAGTTAGCCTACCTGGGGTTCAAACACCAGGCTAATAGCGAAAGTCCATTTTAATAGACTGAAAATTAACAGGATTTAGTTTAGGGCAAGAAACCCGGTTTTTTAGAAAAACCGGGTTTCTTCAAGCGTTCAAAAATATCTCTTCGTTTAATTAACGATACAATTAATAAATCGATTGCACTTGAAAGGTCGGCTTATGATACAGCAACTCGCCACTTCCACCGCAACCGAGATCGTCTACCCGGAAAATGACGGTAACCCCATGTCAGACAATACGGAACAATTTAAATGGATTGTTTTGATTAAAGAAAACTTAGAAATTTTCTTTGCCAGCGAACCCAACGTATTTGTAGCTGGCGACTTGCTATGGTATCCCGTCGAAGGGGACAACAAAACTCGTCAAGCACCTGATGCAATGGTGGTATTTGGTAGACCGAAAGGAAAAAGGGGTTCCTATCAACAATGAAAGAAGATAACATTCCTCCCCAAGTTGTATTTGAGATTCTTTCACCGGGAAACACCCTGAAGGAAATGGCAAAAAAGCTTCAGTTAGTTTTATAACCGTTTTGGTGTGGAAGATTCTTCCATTTACAATCCAGATACAGTAGATTTCACGGGATGGTTGCGATCGGATTTGGGATTGGAAGTAATCGATCCTATAGAAGGTTGGGTGAGCCCCAGATTAGGGATTAGGTTTGAAATGGCAGAATAACTTCAGATTTTTGCACCATCGAGCGAACGGTTTATGACTTCTGTAGAATTGGCTCAACTGAGAGAGCGAGAACGCCAACGGGCTGAACAGGCGGAAGCGCGATCGCAAATGCTAGAGGCGCGACTGAGAGAATTGGGAATCGATCCTGATGCTTAAAAATTGTGCGTAAGCTAGTTATCAAATTAAGTATGTATAACGTGGTATCATTTTAAACAAATCTGGTTAATTCGAGATTTTGCACTTTCCCATACGCTCACCTGCGATTCATATCTGTAGGGACAAACCATCCAAGACATTTCGGATTGGAGAATCAGGTTATTTATGTCGTGTCCCTATATAACTGACTGATTAAAAGTGCAGTTCGTTTATTTTCATTCAATCATGACTGAGAGCAAGCAAAGCAAAAAAGGTAAAACTATCTGTATACTACTTTACCTTTTTGGGTTTCCTTCTTTAGCAGCAGCGCAAATCGTTCCCGATACAACTTTGCCTGTTAATTCCCAGGTCAATTTTCAAGAAAACACTTTCGTGATTGAGGAAGGAACTCAAGCTGGCAGCAATTTATTCCACAGTTTTCGAGAGTTTTCCGTACCGAAAGATACTACTGCTAACTTCAATAATAATCCAACAATTCAAAATATTTTCAGTCGAGTTACAGGTAATTCAATATCCAACATTGATGGATTAATTAAAGCTAACGGTACTGCTAATCTATTTTTGATCAATCCTAACGGAATTATTTTCGATCGCAATGCTTCACTCAATATCGGTGGTTCATTTTTAGCTAGCACAGCCATTAGTATTATTTTTAGCGATAATAGTCAATTCAGCGCTGTCAATCCGCAAGCACCACCTTTACTAAATATTAACGTACCCATTGGTTTGCAATTTGGTGGAACTCCTGGTCAAATTGTTAACAAATCTCAAGCCAATGTAAATAGATTACCTAACAGCATCGGTGCTTTTATCGGTGCTTCTATTACTGGTTTGCAAGTACCAGATGGTAAAAGTTTGGCACTTATTGGCGGTGATATTCTTATAGAAGGGGGAAATTTAACTGCTTTGGGAGGAAGAATTGAACTGGGAAGTGTTGCTGGTTCAAGTACAGTTAGTCTAACTGCGATCGATAATGGTTGGATAGTGGGATACGAAGGTGTCCAAAACTTTCAGGACATTTATATGTCCGAACAAGCCGTAGTGGATGCAAGTGGCTATATTTCATTTCCTCCAACTTCTCCCGAATCCGATTTGGAAATTCGTCCTGTTAACGAAGGGAAAAGTGGCGATATCCAAGTACGAAGTCGTAATTTAATCATCGATAATTCGGGAATTACAACAGGTAATGCAGGAATTGGAACGGGGGGTAACTTAACTGTAACTGCTGATACTATCAAAGTAAGTGGTGCTTTAGTCGATTCTCCTGGCTTTGTTCTGGTTGGTGGTTTATTTACCCAGACAATAGGTTCTGGTGCGGCTGGAAATTTAACAATTACAACTAGAGAATTAACTATTGAAAGTGGTGCTCAAGTATCAACTGGTACGTTTTTTTCTACCGGAAAGGGTGGAACTTTGACAGTAACGGCTTCCGATTCAGTCACGTTAAGTGGTAGAACAAGCAATGGACAGTTTGCTAGCGGTTTATTTAGTCAATCAGATAGTTTGGGAGATGCTGGTGATTTAAATCTTACTACTAAAAGATTAATCATTCGGGATGGTGCAGAGGTTTCTTCTAGTGCGTTCTATGCTGGAAAACCAGGTAATTTAACTGTTAGAGCTTCTGAATCGGTAGAGGTGAGTGGCGGAATAGATTATATTTTTGCAAATTTTCCACCTAAATTTTTTCCCAGTTCTATAGTTTCTCAAGTGGAGGGAAAAGCGACTGGAGGAGAATTGATTTTATCTGTCGAAACAAAAAACTTGACTGTGAAGGATGGGGGAAGAATATCAGCTTCTACTAGTAGCAAAGAGCCTGGGGGAAATGGAATTATTAATGCCGATCGCATTACCCTAAAAAACGGCGGACAAATCACAGCTTTAACAATTGGCGAAGGAAAAGGAGGCACTTTGACTGTAAATGCTAGAGAATTTATGGAAATAATTGAGACTAGAAATAGCGATCCTAGTGGCTTGTTTACTCAGTCTCGAAAAGATGAGTATAGGGAATATCCAGAACCTCTTACCTTGGGAGATGCGGGTGATTTGACAGTTTCTAGCGGACAATTAACTATCAAAGATGGAGGCGCAATATCAGCGGATACGCAACTTAACGGACAAGGCGGTTCTATTACGATAAATGTAGGCGATTCTGTCCAATTATTCGGTATTTCATCTGCAACAATTGCGCCTGAAGATGCCAATTTTTCACCTGCTGTTAGAAATGATGGGAGATTACCCAGTCGGATTACTGCGATAACTCAAGGAACTGGAAATGCCGGAAGCGTGACGATTAATGCAGGAGAATTAACGGTAAGTGATGGTGCAACGGTAGCACTAAATGCCAAATCAGGTGGAGGTGCGGCGGGTGATTTGAACGTACAAGCGGATCGAATTATTCTTTTTAATGATAGCGCGATCGCAGCTGCAACAGAATTAGGTCAAGGTGGAAATATCCGCTTAATTTCTGAAGATATTCAATTGCGGAATAGCCGCATATCTACCAGTGCTGGTGAGGGAGATTTGCGGGGAGATGGCGGTAATATTACGATTAGAACAGATACGATCGTTGGTTTGCAAAATAGTGATATTTCTGCCGATGGTTTTGATAAAGGTGGGGTAATAGATATCGAAACTCAAGGTATATTTGGCTTAGTAGCTTTAACCAGAGAAGAACTAGAAAACCTGTTCGGTAATTCCGACATTCGTCAGTTTAATCCCAGTAATCTACTTAGTAATGATATCACTGCTATTTCACGTACCAATCCCTCGCTGAGCGGCGTTGCTAACATTCAAACACCAGATGTTAACCCCGCTCAAGGATTACTCGATCTACCTGAAGATATTGTAGATGTTGCTAATTTAATTAACCAGAATCTCTGTCAAGTTACACAAGGTAGTCAATTTTCTGTAACGGGACGTGGTGGCTTACCTTCTTCTCCTAATGAAATTGTCAATAGTGATGATGTTTGGGAAGATATATCAATTCCTAGATTATCGACAGCAAATAGGAGGCAGCATTCAAGAGTTGAGGATCAAAATTATAACCGAAATAATAATTCGTTGATTTCCAATCGTATAGTAGAAGCTCAAGGATGGATAGTCAATGCCAAAGGTAAAGTTGTTCTTATAGGCTCTAATCCTACTAGAATTTCTTATAGTAGATGGCCAATAGCATCTAATTGCCAAACTCATTAAATATACTAAAATAATATGAAAAAGCCGAAAAATAAGTTAGATAAATACCTGTCATATAGCTTGAATTCTGCAATCGGCTTGTTTGTTTTAGCTATACTCAGTTTAATTTTTAGTATTAGTATCCATACTTTATCAATTTTACAATTACCAACATTGGCAATTACAAATTTACCAAACAAGGGCATAATATCGGAAGTTAGTTCAGATAATATAAATGACGATCGCTTTTTGCAAAGAGGTCAATCTCTCTATCAAGAGGAGAGATTTAGAGAAGCAGTGGAAACTTTCCAAAAAGCAGCAACCGCTTATGAAGCTGAAGGGGATATTTTAAGGCAATCTCTGGCTTTGAATTACGTAGCGTCGGCTTGGGAAAAATTAGGCTTTTGGCAAGAAGCAAAAAGTGCGATCGTCAATAGTTTATCTCTATTACAAAATTACAATAGCGGTACTGAAAAAGACCGGAATCAAGTTATTGCTCGTATTTACAACACGCAAGGACGAATTCAATTAGTTACGGGACAAACAGAAGATGCGCTTACCAGTTGGCAAAAAGCTAATAAATATTATACCCAAATTGGTGATGAAGCTGGTATAATTGGAACTCAAATTAATCAAGCACAAGCACTTAAAGTTCTAGGCTTTTATAGTCGGTCTTGGAATATATTAAAGCAAGTAGAAAAAACTCTGAACGAGCGACCTAACTCAGTTCTTAAAGCAACAGGCTTGCGAAGTTTGGGTAATACATTAAGAATGGTGGGTAAATTAGATGAATCGTTAACAGTTTTAAAAGAGAGTTTAAGAGTAGCGATGGAGATGCGATCGCCTCACGATATCAGCGCAACTTTATTAAGTTTAGGCAATACAGAACGCGCGATCGGTAACACGAAAATAGCAATACAGGTTAATGCGATCGATCGAAATCCTTTAGCAACGCTTTGTTTAAGAAACCCCGCCGAAGGAGAAGCCGCCAATCACTACCGCGCAGCAGCCAATTATTATCAAGAAGCTGCTAACGAATCAGCTTCAAAAATTAATAAAGCTCAGGCTGAAGTTAACTATTTACGAATGTTATTGGACAATGGCGAATTACCCAACCAACAAAAATTGCTAGAAGTTAAGTCAAATCTTTTAAAACTTTCTCCTAGTCGATCTGCCATCTATGCGAAAGTTAACTTTTCCCAAAGTTTTACTTGCTTAAAACAAAAAGCAACTAAAAATTTAGCGCTAAAAGAAGTTACTTCTATATTAAATACAGCTATTGAGCAGGCAAAAGCGATCGAAGACGAGCGAGCAGCAGCTTACGTTTTAGGGAATTTAGGGCAGGTTTACGAGTACGAGCAACAATTTGACGCTGCCAAAGAATATACAAAAGCTGCTTTAAATATTGCCCAAAAAATTAATGCAGATGATATTGCTTATCAGTGGAACTGGCAATTAGGGCGACTGATTTTACAAAATCAGGGAGATAAGAAGAATGCTATTGCAGCTTATTTGGAAGCATTCAACAGTCTCCAAAAAATACGCAGCGACATCGTAACACTCAATCCCGATATTCAGTTTACTTTTCGAGAAGAAGTAGAACCTATCTATCGAAAATTAGCCGATTTAGTTTTGCAAGAAAACGCCCTAGAAAAAGCGCGAGAAGTAATTGAAGCTTTGCAATTAGCGGAACTGGACAATTTTTTTCGAGATGCGTGTTTAAATGCGAAAGAAGTAAAAATTGACCAAATCGATTCTAAAGCCGCCGTTATATACACGATTATTTTACCAGATCGTTTAGAAGCAATCCTTTCGCTACCAGGAGAAAATCTGCATCGTTACACTACTCCATTAAGCGAGCGGGAAATTGAGATTATTAGTCATCGATTGCGAAAAAACTTAAGAATAACCGAAGCCGATGGAGAAGGAAAACAGCTATTTTTATCTGATGCTCAGAAGCTATATAATTGGTTAATTCGACCGATAGAACCAAAATTAAGTGAAAACCAAATAAAAACTTTAGTATTTGTATTAGACGGTTCTTTGAGAAATCTGCCGATGGCAGTTTTAAATGATGGAAATGAATATTTAGTGGAAAAATACAATATTTCGATCGCGCCTGGGTTACGCTTACTAAATCCACAACCATTAGCACAAAAACAACTAAAAGCATTAACGGCTGGAGCTACTAACGCACCAAGCTTTAAAAATCAAAATCCCCCCTTTGGAGAATTGTTGGGCGTAGGGAATGAATTACAACAAATCCAGTCACAAATTCCTACAAAGGAGCTTTTTGAGCAGAAATTTACCGAATCAAATTTCCAGCAAGCAGTTAACCAAACTGCTTTTCCAATAATTCATATTGCCACACATGGTAAATTCAGTTCTATTGCTGAAGATACGTTTATTTTAACTTACGACGATCGCCTTGATGCTAACGAGTTAAATAACTTACTTCGCAGCAGAGAAGAAATTAGATTAAATACGATCGAATTACTCGTTCTTAGTGCTTGCGAAACTGCACAAGGAGATCCGCGTGCTGCTTTAGGATTAGCAGGAGTAGCGGTACGAGCGGGGGCGCGTAGTACTTTGGCAACACTTTGGAAAGTTGACGATAATGCCACTGCTGTATTCATGGGACAATTTTATCGAGAATTAGAAAAAAATCGCGCTATTAGTAAAGCAGAAGCTTTACATAACGCGCAGCAATTTTTATTAAAAAATCCCCAATATAATCATCCCAATTACTGGGCAGCTTTTGTTTTAGTTGGTAATTGGCTTTAATCCGAGTTGCAACAGGAAACTAAAGGTGCTGAAGCTAATTTGTCTAATTGTACAGATTTTAATAACTCAACCCAATCATTACGGAGATTAGGATCGTTGGGTGCTTTACGACGCAGTTGTGCTAGTTCCGTTAAAGCATCAAACCAAATACCATTAGCTGCATAATAAATAGCGCGATCGCGTGGTGATATTTCCGGCTGATTTTGGCTTGATTCTATTCTTTGAATCCAACCACGCACTACAATTTCTTCCGAAGAACAATTAATCCGAAAAGACCATTTATATAGCTTACCAACTTCTAAAGGTTGTTGGTTTTCGGGAAGGCGGAAACTAACAATACCAGGTGTTCCAGACAATGGAATAGTAAGAACTTTTTTATCAATCAAAATTGATTTTTGGCTTTCATCTCTTAACTGAAATTCCACTTGTAGCGAAGAATTAGGTTGATACGGAAGATATAACCAAAAAGTTGGATAAGCCTGCGTAGTTAATCCCCAAACATATTTTTTTTCATTTAAAGGTGGTACTAATGCAGTAAAAGGTGGCTCGATAAAACAAGTATCACCGCGTGTACCTGCACTTTCTCGCCTATCCGGTGAACCTCGATCTGCGGGTTCTTTTGCCATTGGCGGTTGAACGAAACGCACTTGCAATTCACTATTATCTGTTGCTAGACTAGGGTGTGTCACGCTTGGCGAAATTAAGTTTATCAAGCAAAAAATTGTTAACGTAATACAGAAAATAAAAAATGTTTTCTGGTGATGCAAATGAATTTTATTCATAACTTGTCACTCCTATTTTGACTTTTTGTAACTGAAAAAATAAACTTCCACTGGTGATTAATAATCCTAATCCAGATGGTATCAATGGTAGCCAACCCCCTGCTAGCCAAAAAACGAGAAAGCAAACTCCTAAAAGGATAACAACTGCAATTCCAATTGCTACTCCTAACCTAATTAGTAATGGAAATTGCCAAGTAATTATGCCTCCTATAAAAGACCAAAATAAAATCAAAATTGCTTCTCCCCACTGTGGGAAAACCCACAATAGTGGTTGTTCATCTAGAACTGCACTGAGAATTTGGCTTGTCATGTATGCGTGAAGAACTACTCCCGGTAATTCCCCATAAGGTGTGAAAAAGTTGTCCCGAACGCTTTCTGCGTCCGTTCCAATTAAAACAATCCGATCTTTGAATAAATTTGGATTAATGCGATCGGACATAAATTCTCCCAGACTAAATTTATTTGCAACTTCTTTAGCCGGACGGTAATTAAGTAATATTTGGTGTCCCTTATTATCGAATTGTTGATATCCACCCCAAGGTATGTCCATCGGGGTAAATATAACTTTGTTAAGTTTCAAATATCCTTTTGAATTAAACTCAAGTTTTATCCCTTCTGCCTGTAAATAAAGTAATGCAAGCTGAAGGCTCAAAGCATATTTGGTTTCGCAAGGAGGCTTATTATTCATAATTAATAGCAAGCGGCGAGGAATACGACCGGGATCGGTGACAACATCATTAAAACCGAGTCGTTTTGCTGGAACTTCAGGTGGGGGTGAAACACTTGGTTTATATAATTCGCTACCTTTGCAGATCGCAATAAAGCGATCGTTGTTTCGGATCTGATTAGCTAAATTCTTATAAGTAGGTTCGACAGGAAAATCGCGAAAAATATCAAAACCAATAGCTCTTGGTTGAAAAAGTGTTAATTTATTTAATAGTTTAGCGAGTGCTTCATCAGATAAAGATGTTCTTGACTTTTGTTTTTGAGCTTGAATATCTTCTTCTGTAACGGTAATTATTAAAATGCGAGGATCGGGTTTAACTTCAGGTCGCAGCAGCATTAACCGATCCAATGTTTGCAACTCATAAGATTGCAACCATCCCAGCGATCGCACTCCCATCACCAAGCTAGTCACGATCGAACTAGCAATCAACACTGTTTTAAACTTAAGTTTTTCTCTTGGAGGAGGAATTGATAAAGGATTTGGTTTATGTTTATCTCGCAATTCTTCCCAAGTTGGCGGCGTTTCCCCTAAATTTTGATAAAGTTTTGGCAACCAAGTTGCACCAGGTAAAGTTGTAAATTCTTCCAACCTACTTTGAGCGCGGCGAAATGCTGTATGTAAAGGTTGTCCGTTGGCATATTCGGTCAAAAACTCTTTTAAGAAAGATTGTGCAACGCGATCGGGTACTTTTTCCTGCATGAAAATTGCGATCGGGATTTGTAATTTAGCAATCTCTTCCACTAATCCCAACCCCTCACAAGAATTAAATATAGCAATCTTCAATCCTTGATTGATTGCTGATTTCAAAGCATTTTTAAATTGTTCTATTTCCAAACATTCATCTTTACTAATATAAATTTTCCCCACCCGCTCTTTAGTTTCGCTATGACCCCCAAAAAATAAAATATCCCAGCCTGACTCTTGGCGTACCTTTTTAATAAAATCTAACGCTGTAGGTTGATTTAAAACTTCTGTTTTGGCATCATTCAAGTTATTAATTATCAGCCGATCCGGTTGCAAGTCGATATTGTCATCATCCCCAAAAACTGCTAATACTTTAACTAAATTATCATTTCCTTGCTGGCTAACAATTTCTTCTTTTTCGTAGTCTTCCGGACTAAAACTAATTCCTAAATCGGGATAAGAATTAAACAAATCCCAGCTATGCCAGGGAAGTTTCCACAAACTAGGATCGGCTTTAATCATCACCCGGATATCTGGCGAATTCTTCGCTAACTCTCCCACTAATTTTTCTCGAATTTGTTGCCACTTGCGATCCGATGACTCTTGCAGCCAATTTTGTAGATTGCTTTCTAATGATTTTACCCATTGACGACAAGCATCTACACCTTCAATGGTAGAACGCTGGATGAAAGTCGGTTCAACTTCCCAACCATCATTACCTCGCGATTTCAATCCTCTAAAAAATGTCTGCCACATTAAATAACTAGCTTCAATATCTGGGTGGCTTGGCAATTTTGCACCTTCAATTTCTGACAGGGGAAGTCCATCATCTTGACAAATTTGTAATGAAGCTAAAAATCCCTGTCCCGATTCGTCAAATCTAATTTTAATTACCGCTACTTTTCCCATAGGTGATGCTCCCCAATTTCAATTAAGCAATAAAATCTTCAGTTATATTCAAATTATCAACCGAAATCCGAACTCGAAATAAAGTTTGCGGCGGCGGACTAAAGCGTAATTCCAAAATTTCATCCTTACCGCCACCTCGATCGTCACTTCTAGCTTGCGTTTCTAAGCCAGAAATAGTTTCTCCTAACTCTGAAAGCACGCTGAGTTTAAGATGTGGAGGTAGTTTAGTTCCATTATCTAATGGTTGCACTTGCAGACACACACCAATTCTTCCTTCTAGTTTAGGTCTAATTGCCACTATTAAACCGAGTCTGTGACCTCCTAACTGCATTCCCATATCAATTAGCCTTGCTTTTTTGACACCAGCTAAAGGATTACCGGGATCGATTTTTCCCAAACTCAGACTTGCTTGCCAGCGGGTTTCTTCATCTTGGGTAGTTTGTAATAATTGAATTAAGGCTGCAATGGCATCTCGATTACCAGTACCGATTTCTCCCAATACGCCAGCAGCTTGACGGCGAATGCGATCGGGTTGATGCGGTTGCAGTAAACTGACGATCGGCGCGATCGCATCACCAGAAGCAGTTTGAGTTCCGACTCGGCTTCGGACGGCTTCTGGTTGAACGTATAAAGTATCAAATGCCTGCCAAATATTCTCAACTGCATTTCGACCATTTTCCATGACATTTTGTAACCATTGCTTCAAAATTATTGGCTGTCGCGTTGGTATAACCTCTGACATTATTTGACCCAAACGCAGATTATATAATTGTTGTCTAGACTTTTCATCTGCTAATAATGCACCCCAATATACAAAAGGAATATCCACTCGCAGCCGTGGTGAATAAAGAGATGAATCACCTAAAATTTTCAGTAAATGCGCGCTCTGCGAACTAGATAAAGTTGGCAATGGCGATACTTCGGCTTGCCAAGAAAGACCAATAGTTGCTTCCATGACGGTGAGGTTAGTTGTTAACTCTTCTATTGGTAAAGAATAAGTGCGATCGCTCTCATTAAATTTCCCTTGATTTTTCAACTGGCGATGCGTCGCGAATCCTCGTACTCGCAGCCAACAATCATCTTCATCTCCATCTAAAATTATCTCGATCGCCAGATAATAATCAGCCACCCAACTAGGAATATCAACCCACTCTTGCGGTACGCATAATTCTTCTATATCCGCCTCATTTCTAGGTATCAAAACCAGTCTAGTTTCTTCTAATTGAATTGCCGTACCGTTGACGATTTCCCAGATTGCAGGTAAGCTATCTTGACTAGGCCAAGCTGCGGTTTCAGCTTCCAATTCTTCCGATAACCAATTGCGAAAAGTTCGCAAACTAACCAAATTCAAATACGCATTGTGACGCGCGATTGCATTCGACTGTTTTTCCGATTCATGCCATGCTTCTTGTTGATCTGCTGCTGAAATTGGCAAGCAGAATAAGTTGAAATTATTTGTTGGTGGTTGATTTAATTTAAACATCACCTATTCCTCCTTTCCTTAGTTAAATTTGACCAAATTTTCCAACCATTTTTGCACGATGCGATTGACTTTATTCAACTCGGATTCTTTCTCTAGGGATACATCCATATTTTCATGAATCCACCTCAGAAGACTACCCCGTAATTCGATTTTAACCAAATAAATTATTTCCTTAACCCGCTCCTCGTTTAAGTTTAGTTGTTGCGCTGTTTGTACTACCGTTCTTCGCTGGTAATATAGATAATTTATAACTTCTAGCTCGTTTCTAGAAATATGTACCAATGCTGAATGCAAAGCCGAGTAAATATCTTGTTTATAGAAGTTATAAAGCCACGACTTAACATATTTATCCAACCATTCTTCTATTACCTTAAATAACGCCGTTTCCAAACAAATTTGAGCCTCATTTATTCTTTGGTTAACTTCTAACTCAGTTATGCAATAGCAAGTCGAAATTTGGTTTTCTGTTAGACTTTGCCCGTAACGCAATTGTAATACTTCTCGATATTCTGGCATCAGCTTGTTAATTGCTTCTACTAAAGTTGCTTGAATTAAATCCGAGTGTACCGGAGATAAAAAATCTTTTATTAACCAGCGAGATACATAAGGTTTTACCCATTCACTTGATTGAGAAATAGCAGCTAATTTTTCTAGAAGGGGAATTTCGTAATAATTGGTAATGTGACGACCAATATTGGCTTGGTTGATGCCTAATATATTGGCTATTTCGGTTTGAGTTAAGCCTATTCCATAATAAAGAATAGGAATTTTTTTATGATAATTTTGCAGCTTGCATTGCTGAATTCGTTGTTCGATTTTTGCTTTAATATTTTTGATTTCTTCCTGAAAAGCTGCATCGGTCTGATTAATCAATTTTTCTGATTCATTCGATTCAACTACATCCCGGTCACTATCTAAATTTAGCTGATTAGAATTTTTTAATAGAATATCAATTCCAGATTCATTAAGAGATTCAATCGAAACAGCGTTGATTAAATTAGTTGCGTATTTTTGTAACGCTTCTATACAAATTTCCATCCATTGTTTAATTTGTTCTCCCGTCACCGTTAACGCACTGACAGATACTTCGTGGGGTGCAGAAGGGAGAGATTTTTCCGCATTATAGTATTGAGCAGCTGCTTGGAAATCTGCTAGGTCGGGTAAAGGCCATTTTTGTCCTGTTTGTCTGGAAGGATTTTTAACTTTATTAATTAAATAAATTTGTTTAAAATACTTACGTGCAAATAGATATTGAGCTACCTGTGCTTGTCCGCATCCATTTTTCTGGAGAGATTCTTTAAGTTCTTTGTCACTTTTCTGAGATAAAAGACGCCAACGGGAATATTTTCCTACTGAAACTTCGGATTTAATTGTTTTTTCTAAAATACTTTGGATATAAGTATCTAGATTTGCTCCTTGGGTAGGAGCGTATTTTTCTAAAATTTTAGCAAAATTATCCAAATCGTAAACCATTATTCTAGCAATGCAGAGGTATTCTTCCCAAACGCGCTCGCTAGATTGAGATTGTACGTTTTTGGCTGCTTGATAGCAGCTAGATTCAAAATAGGCAGCTAAGTGTTCTAAAGCTAATTTTTGGTGATTTATTTCTGTTGTTTTAGACAGCGCTATCTTTCTTAAATACTCTGCAATAGCTCTATCTTTATCTGATTGGCTACTTAACTTAGCAAACTCTTTATCTCGGTCTTCGTATAACTCAAAGTTACGTTTTAAATGCCAGCGATATCTCCATTGAAGTACCAACCGTCCATTGTGGCAATCGACCATTAGATATGATGAAAATTTATCAATGTTATTTGGTCGTTCTGGCAGTCTAGGAATGTCGCTTTTGCGGGAAAAGTTAAACATTTTGACTTGATATCCGAACTAACTACTGTTCTCTGAATTGAGCTACTTACTTATTGGCGCAACCATAGCGCAATTATGCGGGTGAGAGGTACGCGCCTTTGTTGAAAGTATGGATTTGTAAGGGTTTCCAGCAATTGGCAGACCAACTTGCTCCCAAAATTACTTTACCCGCATATTGGCTCAAACTCCATACCAATAAAGAGGTGTGGTCAAAAATCTTTGGTAATGCTCGGAAAATTCCTCGGCGTTACTGTATTTAAGGCTTATTCTTAGCCAATTACTTTAGCTCGTTCCCGTGATGAGAATCAGTAAAGAATTAATAGAAGGTTGATATGTTCTCAATCTATATCCTTACCCACAACGAAGAAATAGATATTAGGGATTGCCTTGAATCTGCACTATTATCAGATGACGTAATTGTGGTAGATTCATATAGTAGCGATCGCACCATTGAAATTGCCCGCCAATACCCAGTGCGCTTCGTGCAGAATAAATTTGAAAGTCATGGGAAACAACGCAATTGGATGTTGGATAATATTCCTACCAAATATGAGTGGGTCTATATCTTAGAAGCTGATGAACGGATGACTCCTAAACTGTTTCGCGAATGTACTCAAGCGCTCAATACATCTAACTATGTTGGCTATTACGTAGCGGAACGAGTTATTTTCATGGGTAGATGGATTCGTCACAGCACTCAATATCCTCGTTATCAAATGCGCCTGTTTCGTAAAGACTGCGTGCGATTTACAGATTACGGTCACGCCGAACGAGAAGTATGCACTGGAAAAACTAGCTTTTTAAAGGAAACTTATCCTCATTTTACTTGCAGCAAAGGCTTAAGTCGCTGGATTGAAAAGCATAACCGCTATTCTACCCTAGAAGCTATTGAAACCTTGCATCAGCTAGAAAATGGAAAAGTTAATTGGCTAAATTTATTATGGGGTCAATCGGAAGTGGAAAGACGTCGCGCCCTTAAAGACTTATCTTTACGTATCCCGTTTAGACCGCTGGTACGCTTTATCTATATGTATTTTATACTCGGTGGTTTTCTAGATGGGCATCCAGGCTTTGCTTGGTGTACTTTGCAAGCATTCTATGAATACCTTATATTGCTCAAAGCTGATGAAATTAAGCCCAGTTCTCAAATGGTTAATAAGCAATTTAGTTTACCGGATGGTATTCAAGTTTAGAAAGGGTTATAAATCTAATGACGGCATTATTTGTAAAAATCTATTTCCCTCATTTCTCAATTAACTTAATTTTTAAGCGCTTAATCGATATTGTAAGTAATATTGAAGATTTGACCGCAAAACAGCGCAAGATATTACACCGTTTTTTTTTCGTGCAGATAATCAATCCGGATTGAGGCTTAGTAAAGGCTAATATAATAGATAAGCCAAATAATCCCTATAAGAAAACATTCCTCAGATTGGGAGTAAGCATGACTAAATTTAAAGTAATGACTTGGAACATAGAAAACCTCTTTTCACCCAGTCAAAAAAACGATACCAAAATCTTAGAAGAATATCAGCAAAAACTCAACAGCTTGGCCAACGTAATTTTAGAACTAGATCCCGACGTACTAGCTCTTCAAGAAATCGGTGATTTGGCAGCATTGGAAGACCTATTAGCACTCCTGCATGGGCGTTATACAGATAAACGCATATCTACATTTCCAGACCCTCGAGGAATCCGCGTGGGATTTCTTTCCAAATTAGAAATTGCAGAACATGAAGAAATCACCCTGTTCCCACCAGGCAGTCTTCTCAAAGTACAGGGTTATACCTCAGAAGAAAAAACCACTGAAATTGCCAAAATGGGTCGGGGTGTCCTTCGCATCCTTGTTAAACCCAAATCAACTCTGCCAATACATCTAATTAATGCCCACTTAAAATCTAAACTGCTGACCTTTTCCTCATCAACAGGTCAGGCAAGATTTACCCCCGAAAATGAAAACGAACGCGCCCGAGTTGCTGGATTAGCTCTTTTAAAAAGAACAGCCGAAGCAGTAGCATTGCGCGTTAAAGCCAACGAATTACTGGAAAATAATCCTCAGCATGGTCTGATTCTTTTAGGAGACCTAAATGACGTGCCATCTGCGGCAACAACTCAAATTCTGCAAGGACCCAGTGGCAGCGAAATCGGTACTCGTGGCTTTCCTCTGAGAGATAAAGGAGATGAAACCAGATTATTTAATTTAGCTCCTTTGATTCCCGAACAAAGACGTTATTCTCGAATTTATCAGAACAACAAAGAGCTAATCGATCATATTTTTGTCAGCGAGGAGTTGCTACCAGGTCAACCCCGCCAATTACCAGAAGTAGATAGTCATGTTAATTTTGCGGATGGGCTATCTTCCATTACTGGTAATCCAAATCTCAGAAAAGGTAAGCCAGGTTCAGACCATGCACCGATTACAGCAATTTTTGATTTATAAGTTGACAGGAGTTTATAACGTCTACTCTGTCATGAATATCTTGAAAATGCAAACGCGATCGCCCTAACTAACAGATAAAATATAAGCGTACTCTGATGGTTGCCAGCATTATTGAAAAAGCATTCTCAAAAGCAACCTCTTTCCAGTCATTTCAAACTGGCTTTAGCTCCAAACTACGCCACAAATACCACGAAGCAATACTGCAATAAGGCTTCCACCTTTGTCCAAAACGTTCTGTAGTCTTGCGGTCAGGAAGTGCCTCAAGACCGTAGAGTTTTTTAATGCCCGCCCGCACGCCCAAATCATCCACAGGCAGTACATCCCAGCGCTGAAGACGAAAAATTAATAGCATCTGGACAGTCCAGCGTCCCACACCTTTGACCCGTGTCAGAGTCTTAATAATCGCCTCATCGTCCATAACTTCCAACTCCTTAAACGTCGGTAATCCCTCGTTGACATGACGTGCCAAATCTTTGAGGTAAGAGATTTTAGGACGTGAAATACCTACGCGGCGAAGGACTTCATCCGGCGTGTCGAGAACATTTTGTGCCGAAGGAAACTCACTTTCAGGATAAAGCTGGAGAAACCTTTGATGGATAACCTTCGCTACCTTAGTGGAAAGTTGTTGGTGGAGAATTGACCGAGATAAGCAAAAGAACAAGTCTCCTTCTAATTGGTACTGATTCAGTTGACACGCACCAACTTGGTCAATGAGTTGTCCCAGGATAGGGTCAGAATCCTTCAAAAAGTCAATCGCAATCGAGTAATTTATCGACACGCTACAAGTTCGCTGTTTACATCACAACTTCATCGGGAGAATAACTGTTCATGTGTCAGCTTAGCTCCACTCAAGTTAGCTCCACTCAAGGCAGCTTCATCAAGAATAGCTCCTCTTAAATCAGCAAAGCTCAGATTTGCACCTGTCAAATCTGCTCCAAGCAAGCAAGCGTCATTCAAGGAAGCCTTAAAAAGATTAGCTCCTCTAAGATTAGCTTCGCTCAAATTTGCCCTGCTGAGAAGAGTTCTATACAAAGAAGCCTCACTCAAATTAGCTTTGTTCAAAGAAGCATCGCTCAGGTCTGCCGATGTTAAGTCCACTCCACTAAAATTTACTCCGCTCAGGTTAGCAAAATTCAATTTCGCATTAGTTAAATTGCATTGACTCAAGTTTTGGCCAATTAGAACAGTGCATCTCAAATTAGCATTAGCGAAATTCCTTTCACCTACTGCATATCGCCTCAAAATTTCATCCGTATTTAATCTAGCTAACAGGGTACTTGAAGCTCCCTGATAACACCAGGATGCTCCTACCAAGTTAGCTGCCGTGTTAATAGCTACTTCGTCAGATGAAGGTAAGACAATACCGTTACTACCATCCCATTCACCACCGAGCATAAATGCAATGTCAGAGGCAGCAGCGGCACTTTCAAACAACAGAACATCTGTACTGGTGCGGTTTGAGAATAACTTCATGCCCGTCAATTGGTTGAGAGCTAAGAAAAATCTTTTTTGTAAGAGGTTTTTCATGATGATATATTTTGAGGTAACAAATAGCAGCTTTCTCTCTGGCAAGCTGATATCCAAACTGTCCTTAATATCAACTTTTATATCTGTAGGAGAACTCTACTTAGCGAGTAGGAATTATTCGCCAGTCTTTGACCTAAAGTGACATACACACTGTCTGAGGGTACAACATTAAACTTTGTAAAGGCAATCCAAAATAGCTTAATTCCTCATATCTAGAGCATCTCGCTTTTGAGCATTTTCGCTAGAAATATCCTGAGTCGAAATAAGCTTTCCATCGACAAATGTAAACTCTAACAAAGTTCGATAAGCAGTCGCTGTTTGATAACCCGCGTGAATGTAAAGGCGGTCGATAAAGTCTTTGCCTACTTGAATTCTTCCCGTAAATGGGGTAATAAGATTTAAATCTCTATAACACAATCCTCCAACCCTTAAATCACGTGCTGTTGGCATAATCCCTTGTATAGGTTTACAGTCTTCATGAACTATACAAATGACCATTTCTTTCAAAAATAAACTGTCATTAATAATTTCATAAGTTGAATAAAATCCTCGCCAGCAACCAGTAGACCAGGGCTGTGGCTTCATATTATAATCTTCAGGAATGATGAGCTTTTCTCCATCAAGAGCAACGAAAAAGTATGTTTCTCCCTTATAAAGAAACGTATCGCGAATTTGACCTGTCATAAAGTTTAACCCAGAAATATATTGATAGAATCTGAACGTTATATCGCTATTATCTAGCAACGAATAACAGGACTCTCTCTACTATTACTCGCCGCCTATGACAAAGCTGAAGCAGGCGAAGGAATCCTCCTGCATCTAGGCAGAAATTTCCCATCAGTGATAATGGCAGGGGGCAGGGAGAGAAAGAATGAAACTGGTGAGTTATTTTTGCCGCGCTGCACTCCATAGTCTAAGGTAGCGTGAGCATTGGCACTGATTGACAACAAATCGCACCAGTTAATTTGTGATTTAGCACTATTCATCACTGGACTGATGGCGATCGAACCGACACCGCTAGAATGTTCCTTGAGAACGTATAGCCGTTCACCTGTAGGCAAATGCCAAACTTCGATCGTTCCGTCCTCACTAGCATTAACTAAAGTTTGACCATCCTGACTAATAGCGAGAAAATCAATTGAGCTTGAATTCCCTTCCAATGTGTGCAACTCTTCTCCAGAGTGGAGGTTCCAAAATTTTATAGTACGTCCCAAACCGCCGCTAACTAAGGTTTGACCGTCGGGAGTGATGGCCAAGATTTTGAGGCAAGCCAAGATATAATTCAGCTTTCAGGCTCTGCAAGTAATTTGCAAGTAATTATCTGTTAAATGTTTCTGGTTCTAATTTGATGTGCCCTACAGATTATTTGCTCATTGTGTTTGATTTTTTACATAGGAGCTATCAATATGGTTCAGGTCAATTTTAATGTGTGGGGTGATGGTTCGATCGATCTTTTGGGGCAAATATACCAGTCTAATCGGACACAGCCTGGGAGCGCACGTTTCGGGATTTGCTGGTTCTGCCTATTTCCAATCTACGGGACGTTTGATTTCCCAAATTGTAGGGTTGGATGCTGCTGGGCCTGCGTTTGAAGACAAAGGTGCAAGCGCTCGCCTAGATCCGAATGATGCGGCTCGTGTTGTTAGTTTCCATACCAGCGTGACATTTGGCTATGACGATCCTTTAGCTACTCTGGATGTCTACCCGAACAAGAACGATTTGTTCCAACCTGGACAGCGGAGCGCTATCGGCAATCATGGCTATGCTAATACTCTGTTAACAGAATTGCTCGAAGGTTACAGCTTTGTCCAGCCCAATGGCTCTGTGCTAAACCTAAACTCAGTAGTCAATGCGGAATTTGCTGGGATTAGCAATGTCAGCACTAGAAACAATAAAGCTGTTGTCGCCCTTAACTTGTCGGGTACTCTCAACAACGATAATCTCGCAGGTGGTGCTGCTGAGGATAAAATTAGCGGCGGCGCTGGAATTGACAAGATTACTGGCGGCGATGGCAATGATTCACTGTTTGGGGATAGCAGCAATGATATTGTTAATGGCGGACGTGGTAATGATTTTGTCTTTGGTGGTACTGGTGGCGATCGCTTATTTGGCGATAATGACGACGACGTGCTGACGGGAGTGGATGCAGTAGTAGATAGAGGCTTTGGCGAAATCGATCTCTTAACTGGTGGCGATGGGAAGGATCTGTTTGTACTAGGTGATATGCAGGAAGCATTTTACACTGACAATGATATCACCACATCTGGTATTAGCGATTATGCTCTAATTACTGACTTTAATCCTTGGGAAGACACAATCCAACTTTCTGGTTTTGCATCGAAATATAGCCTGGGTACATCACCAATCGGTTTAACTACGGATACAGCCATTTTCTTGAATGAAAGTAGTGCAGAACTAATCGCGATCGTTCAAAGTTCGATTGCCCTTAGCCTTAATGCCAACTATTTTGTTAATGTTTACTAGATAAGGCTCTTCCGTATTTACTATGCTAAATTATTAGTTAATTCTCTATAACCTAGCTATATCTGATTTGAAAACGAATCGCAGGCTAGCCGATTAGCTTTTTTAGATTAAAATGCAGTTCGTTCATCGGAAAAGAAAATCTCTTAGAATCGCTTTTTGATTTCCTTTGCTAGTTCGTGCGAGCGATCGGTAATTATGCGTTTTGTTACATTAATTAATTTTTTAGCAAGTCAAACCTTTAAATCGTTGATTGTAAGTTTTTGTAACAAAAAACGACATTTCACATAAAAAAAGCTGCTTGCTCCAGAGTAATGAGCAACCAACTAGAGAAACGAATTTTATGTTTGCTTTAAATGTCAATGGCAACGAGCCAGAATTATTGCCAAATATCGCCAATCACACCCATATTTGATTAAGCCAAGACCCTTGTATTAATTTTAGTTCCGCTAGGGATTGGAGTATGGTTGGGCGCTCCGGCAGCTAGCGCGATCGCAGTGATGGGAGCGTGGATGGTCGGACTGGTAAACGTGGAGGGAGCTTATCGCCAGAGGGCAACTCGCTACATTTTCCGATTGGTCTACGGTGCTTGAGCAATGTTTGTTGTGTTTAGCAGGTGGAATATGGGCGATCGTGGTTTCACTAGGATTATGGGTAGCGTACCCTTACGCTCCAGTCCTCCAATCTATCGCCAATTGTTACTACACATTAAGTCAATTAGCTAGATTGGCAGATGAAAGAACAATCAATCGAGGCGATCGTCAAGATGTCAAAAGCGATCGCCAAAGCCAATAATTCTGTTCATCTTGAAGATTTAAATCGAGCGCTCGAAGCATTAGAATTTCGGCGGCAAACCCTACGCACTCAATTGCATAACCAAATAATTACTGTTGAGCCACCAGAATATACACAATTAATTAGTCTGAGTAAGATTGTGGCTATCCTTAGACGGCTGACAGAACAAGTTTATTCAGATGTAAACTTAATTGGATTCGTGCAAAAAGGAGATAATCGAAAGATTCGTAAGCCAGTAACTACCGATTCAAAATCAATGTCATATTCAAGGAAACGTTGAACCAATTACTACCTTGATACTTTATCTTCGCCACTTTTTTAATTCAATCACCACTTTGGCAGAACATCGCCGGGAATTAACTAGAGAGTACCAATGCTCCGATCTCAAGCAATTTAGCGATGCTATAGTTGGGATTCTGGAGAACTTAGCCGATGCACTACAACAGAGACAACCACCCCAAGCTTTACCAAATCTCGATTCTTATTTAGAAGCGATTCACGATCGCGTCGAACAACTTCATAGCTTAAGAGTATTAGAATTTACTGGCGCTCCCAGCACGGCAACACCTACACTGCAAGCGATTCGAGAAAGCACGCCTATTTTCACGCAACTGGAGCGAATTGCCCTGGAAATCACCAGTATTCATAGTGCGACGAGCCGACTGCAAAAGCAATTGAGGAAATATAAGTGACAAAACAGGGATTAACGAATTCAATAAATTTAGCACAACTATCACTCCACTTGTAACTCGCACTGTCGAAAAACATAATTAACAGCCCCAAATAAACCCTCTAAATCTTGAATAGTATAAAAAGTTTTATTCCGCGTAAAAACATTTAATTCCAACTTGCCAAACTGCCATACTTTTCCATTAGAAACAATTCCATAAATTGTCTGTAAAGCTTCATCGTTCAATCGCTGTACCGCCACCATCTCTGCCAAACATTGACCCCATCCCTCCTCAAACCTATCTTGCTTTGCTTCAACAGCTAAAAAATAAGGTTTATCGAAAATAATCGACCCCAACGGACTTCGCTTAGTCACGATATAATCCGGAATCCCCGATAAATCTTCATCGTAACAAAGCGCTTCATGGCTCCACAACGTCAGTTTAGTTCGGTAATTTTTCCAGACTTCCTTCAACACTGGATAAATCAAATTTTCGCAAATAGCATCCTCTGAATTATCTACTACGCCATCCGTAAATAACAAATCTAACTCTTCTTTAAAAGCTGCTTTCACGGGCAATTCAATTCCCACTATATAATCGCTCAAAACATACTTCAGTTGAAATTTCTTGGCGACTGCGCTAATACTCTTATAACTACTAAACGGCATTTTCACCTCTAATTCAGAGCTACTAATTCTCCATCAACGCGGCAAATAAAGAGAACTACTATCGTTAGGTCTAGCGTGCAAATAAGTGCTAGTAGTAGCGATATTTGTATGTCCCAGCGTACTCTGAATCAACGGCAGCGGCACGTTTCTGTTCGCCGCATGAGTAGCGTGGGAATGACGCAGCCAATGCGGACTGACATTTTTATTTATTCCCACCCGTTCGGCTGCCGCTTGAATAATCCGCCGAATTTCCGTTTGCGAAATTACTCGTTTTCCCCGACCCTCAAACACCGGGTCATTGGGACTACTATCCTTCCCCATCAAGATCAAATCCATCCAAGTTGGCGCGGGAATAATCACATTTCTCACCTTATCCCCCTTCCCCAACAACACCGCCAAACCGCAACCATTGTCTAATTCAATTAAATGTTTCCACCTTAAATTAGTCAGTTCCGAAATCCGACAACCCGTATCGTACAAAAACCTAATTAACAATCGTTTTTGCACTGATGGTTCCATCCCCACCATCATCAATACCTGGGATTCCGTCAATATCCGTTCCGACCTGCGATCGCGAAACTTAGGTGGTTCCAACACCTTACCCACGTTAAACGGTAACAGCCCCGCCTTATCGCAAGCAAACGCAAACAAACTGCGTACTCCCAACAACCGCCTGGTTACCGTATTCGGCGAAATCGTTTCACCCGGTTTTTTCTGATTGAGCGAATTTTCCAAAGCTTGCTTGTAAGCAATCAAATCATTACCCGTCACCAACGGTAGCGGTTTATTTTCAATAAACCCCAAAAAATAATCGATATCCAACTGGTAAGCGCGACGGGTGTGGCGGGATTTTTTATTCGCCAACCACAATTCGATTAACTCTTCATTTGTTTCTACCTGCACTAAAGGCTTACTGGAAATCAACCCCATTTTGAGCAAAGCCGTCTTATTCCAGAGCTTGCTAGGTATTAGTACTGGTGTACTGCACATATTAGTTTAACTAATGGATGATAAGCTTCATTATCATCCATTATGCTGAAAACAGGGAGTATCGCACTCAATCAGTCACATCTGAGGTAGAAGTTGGGATGCCCTGCATCAATATTCGTTGCGCGATCGATTCTTCAATTCGTCTGTCGAGCGATATTTCTAGCTGTGCGATTCTCTTGTCTAGACTATCTATACGTCGCTGTATACTTATGGTTGGCCCTAAGCTAAATTTAACCCCCCTGGTTGGCGATCGCGAAAGACATTCCTCTATATACTCCACCAGTAAGGCTGAAGCATTGGTATCGCTACGTTTTGCCCATTCCTGAAATGCTTTCCATTGGGACGCATCTATGCGAAACGTAGCTAATTTCTTATCGTTCATATCTACCTATATTGGTGCGAGCGCAAGAAGTTAGGTCGCATATATTGTATCTATTTATCTAGATAAATAAAATTCTATCTATACATAAAGCTATACATTTTGGCCTGCTTAATAGTACAATTGTACTATATCAGTCGGTTCGCGCACAAGTTGAAAAAGACTAGAACTGAGGTTTTCACTACACCATAGCAATCAGTTTCAGGTTCAAACCCTTGATTAGCAGGAGTTTCAGTCGGTGAAACCGTTGAAACCAAATCTTGAGAACTAGAGACTAAGTTTATTTTTGGAGTTTCCTGGTTTCCAGAACATCTGCGAGAGGCTGGAACACTTAGTATTAGGTAATTAGAGGGTGAAACTGAATTTAGTTTTGGTATCGTCATACATGAGGAAGATTGTACTACTCTGATGGTAACGATCGCATTAGGGTATATTTTGCAAGTAGATGAAAGGAATCCAATAGTCGCAAGCCCATTGTTTTGCTTTGACTCGTGCTTCTGGTTGACCATCAGCATTAGTGCGAATTTCCAAAACTTCTAATTCTTTACTGCGACAAGTATTTGTCATGAGTACATCCGAACCTTTGTAGCGGCACTTTTGCCCGACACGAAATACTTTTCGTTGGCGAGAAGATACCTGCTTCGGAAGAGTTGTGGACTGCTCGGATGGATTCTGATTTGTAGACTCAACATTAGTAAAAGTAGTAGTCGCATCCGAGTCGCAATCATTGCGACCATCTTCGTCTTTAGTTACAGGGGAATTAGCGTTATTAGTTGCATTAGTCGCAAAGGTCGCAACTAAGTCGCAATCATTGCTATCGTCTGTATTGCTTACCAACTGGGCATTGCAGCTATTAGTCGCAATGGTCGCAGTCGCATTATTGAATAATTCAGGTTCGGAAAACGTAGTTTCTTCATTAGAAGCAGGTGAAAATATGGCGCTATTTGTTGCGACTACTGCGCCGTTCTGCTGTAATCCTTGATTGGTGGTAGTTTTAGTAGTTGCGCCCTGTTTGCGACCATTGCGACCATTGCGACCATTGCGACCATCAGGTAGCGATGGTGGAGAAGGTGGTGGAGCGGGCTTTGGTATATCGGGAGCGTATTCGTACTCCAAGTACCGTCCAGAATTGTAGGTTGTACCCAAATCGCGTTCGGCCAGATATCGAAAGCGACGACGAATCTCCTCAGCAGAGAGTTTGCGTAGTAAAGGCGAACCAAAGCGTTGCACTGTTTTGGCTTTAATGCGACCGCAGCGTTTGGATAGTTCAATGATGTCTAGATACTCCGGCGCTAGTCCCGGAAGGACAGCTGGTGCGCCTTTAGTGTGAAGCAGTTGGATTTTTTGCAGACAAAAAGTAGCTAAAGCGATCGCCTTTCGCATCGTGGTCGCAGAAATTTGTTCGGCAGGGATTTCCCCAGGAGTAGCTAAAGCATTGAGGCAATGTAGATTCAGTGCAATCCGTGCTGCTGTCGCTTGCAGTTTGCGAATGGCAGCCTTCAGTCCTTTTTGGGGAGTTTTATAGGCCAGAACAGAGCAATAGTCATACCACTCATTGATATACAAATCAAAAGCTTCTGGAGAGAGGGTAAACTTTTGCTGCCAGCGTCGTTTGCGTTCTGATTCGGATTCGCTATCGTCGGGTGTAGGAGTGGGAAAATAATTGAGGATACGTTGATACAAGTTAACTACGACATCCTTAAAGTGAATTTGGGGACGGTGGCGGGGATAAAGTGTTAGTTGGGAAGAGGCAGGCAACCACAAGAATCGCGCCATCATCCCATTAGCATCGGAGAAGTCACCATACTGTTCGTAGAGTACGGCTTCTTGAATCGTGCCAATCATACTAGCTGAGGGACGAGAAAGGTGACGGGTGCCTTTGCTCACTCGATGAGAGCGGTAAGGTTTTTGGTCATAAAGAGAAAGGAAAAATTCCGCATCATCCCCTTTACCTTGACGGTACTGATTCAGGGATTTGAAAAAGCCAGCAAATTCTTCTTTATGCAGCAAAAGACCCCGGTTGTTTTTTGCGAGTAAGTCGATGAGGGCTTCTTTTGACCAATCGGTAGTTAAATAATCAGTTGGTTGGGGAGGGGTAGGAGACAGTTCGTTGTTGTTTAAGCGTTCTTTTTTCTCGTCTTTAGAGAGAAGTTCCCACATTTGACTGTCTCGTTGGTAATCCCGTTCGGCTTGTAGGAATGCTTCATGAGCTTCATCTTGGATGGAAAATAAAGGGTCAACAATATCAGAGGTAATAGTAGATTTCATATCACCGGAGTCGAGAACCAATCCTACCCAAAGATTAGGGGGGACTTTGAAGTTGAGTCCGGGGTCAATTTCTAAATATGCCTTAGCTCCTAGTAAACCGGAAACAACAGCAAGGAGGCTAAACAAATACCAATGTTGGGGAAGCAATAAAGATTTAGCTTTTAGTTGAATCGGATTAGCTAAGGCTGGAACATCAATAAATTCAGTAATATCAATATCAGAAGCTTCAGCAGCAAGTAATTCGTGGACGATTTTAAATTGTTCGGTTAGGTCATCAGTTTGGTCAAGTTCGAGTTGAGTTTTTTCTAGGATGGAGCTAAAGTTTTTCAGACGATATTGCCGCTCTAAAGCCGCAATTTCTAATGCTAAATCTGCCGGAGATGGTTCTTGTAAAAGTAAATTGCGGGCAACTTCTTTGAGTTGTTGAGGATTAATATTCGGTTCAGTATTATGACCGTTTCTGCCAGAATGAGGTTGGTTTGGTTGTGGCTTACTCTCGGATTGCGTGTTATTTATTCCCCACTCAGCTTTAAGTCGATTTTGAATCTCAAGCGGACAAAACTTGGTGAAGATTGTCCGTTCTAAGCGATAGATTTTTTTCCAACAACTTTCTTCATTACCACTTTTGTATTCAGCAGCAGTTTGGGAAGTATCGGGGTTAATGGTTTTCAGAATCCGCTGCCATTTGTCGGGGTCAGCAGTGCTATCTTCCATTTGACCCCAGGCATATTGAACTAATTCGATAGTTGTGCCTGTATAAGGAATCCGGTGACGACGACAAAATGCTTCCCAGCCGTAGCATTCTTGAGCTAAAGCATTAATGGCATCAGAACGATTACTCTTGGTTGCACCGTTGAGTAAAATTTGTTGAGCCGAAGGTGAAATTAAATCTTCTAAGCGAATGGCACCTGGAACATAATCTATTTTTTCCAGAGAGGGAGTTTCTAATGTAGGACGAGATTTCCGGGTAGGGTAAATGCCAACTTGTTCTGGTTGATGGACAACAGGTGGATAGGGGGTAAAGTATTCCCAACTATAAGCAATGCCATTGGTACCAATAGTGGGTGGCAGTAAGGTGTGTCCGCCGTTTCTAGCTAATAGCTCCCCCATCCTGACACCACTAGGTTCGAGGCTAAATGCAGTCCAATCCGGTTGTTGTGTAAATGCCAGAATGACTCGGTATCCACCACTAGGGGTGCGAAATCGTGGGGCTTGTTGCAAAATTGGGTAGTCGCTGAGCCATTTTTGCAATCGAGCTTCTAATGCAGCGAGTGAAGGGAAAACTTGTTGTTTGCGATCGAGGTCTACAAATCCAATATAGTGACCTTGCTGATTAGGTCCACCACCAAGGGTGCCGATGCCAGGGGTAAAAGCAAACCATTGCTTTAAGATGGCTGAAGTGGGAAGTTGAGTTTGGTAAGCAGCCCAAGCAACTTTACTAGCTTTGCCCTGTTGATTGAGCGAAGCTGGAGCTTTACCACCCGGAACGCCACAATCTCGCTCGCATTCTAAAGGACATTCGGGAAGCGCAGGTCTGCCTAAAGTGTTGTGCAGCCACTCAATAGTCTGGGCAATAGATTGGGGCGGCTGGTGATGAGTGTTATTCATCCGCTACCTCCCAACCTAATTTAACTGAAATTTTTTCTAATAACGCAAAACTCCCAGCAGGTGATGAAGATGTCCCTGTTTGTTGAAAAGTAGAAATGGGTAAAATTTGGTAAAATATCACGATTTTCGACTAAATAAGAAGATTATTCAAAGGCTAGGTAAGCCAGACATCTACTTTAAGCTTCTCTATGAATGAAGCAAAAATTATGTATTGGCAAACCCACAGAATTTGTTAAAGTTAAATAAACTCGCTTGCTGCTACCCTGCTGAGAAATACGAGCTTGTATTTCTTTGCGGATTAGTCGGTCTGCATCTTTCCGTCTCCTTTTATCAGGGAAAACTTTAACAAGAATAAAGTGTATTTAAGTCTGATTTAACTTTTGTCACAAATATTAATAATGTTGATCCACGAAGCTTTTGACCTGACATTAAAACGTTATCGGATAGGTGGTAGAGCCATAGCTCAAGTAGCAGGGGCTAGCGAGAGTCTTGTGTCTCAGTTTCGGCGTGGCAAGACAGGGGTAACTGATGAAATGCTGGACAAGCTTCTGAATGGGATGCAACAGATTGCGCCTGGGTCACGTAAATACTTCTGCTCGTTAATAGCAGGAGAGCCAATGGGGATTAAAAATTTAGAAGATGTAGTTGAGGCAATCTCTGAAGAGGAAATTCCTGAATTACTAATGGCAATTGCGCGACGCTGGAGAAGTACTGATAATAAAATTTTGCAAGTTAGTTGAGGATGAAGTAAGCGATCGCTTTAAAAAACCTTTTTAATTTAAGCATTACCAAGGCGATTCCAAAGTAACTTCAGAATTTTCTAATTTCTGAGTTGATTGAGAAGCTGATACAGTTAAAAGCTGCGAAGCAATTTTTTCCCTCAAATCTATCGCTTCATCTAGTTGAGAGGGGTCAATCAGCTTTAACCCCGATGCCACAGTTGGGCTAGCCACTATCTAGACATTACTGGTATGAAAACTGCACTGCTCTAACATAGTATAGTGTTTTCATTTCAGCTTTCGGCTCGGGTAAACTTGGTCGAGGAAAAAAGTGGAAAAATGTCCCAGCTTGCGTCAACTCGTTCCAGTAAAACCAGTAAAAATAGTAAATCTTCAGAGGAAAAAAGCTTAAGATTTGAGAATCTTTCGTACTTAGTTTGAAGGATAATCGCATTAGAAAATCATTTTTAATTCTATTACTTTATGCTAATTTTGATATAAACTGTAGCTACAAATGCCAAAAACGCCCAGCCACCCATAGCTACCAAGAGTACAAAGTGATACGAGGAGAAGGTTTTACAATCAATGAAAGCAAATTCGACTACTTTTTTGGTCGAGTCACCTCAGATCCAGACAATACCCAAAGGTCGTTACAAAACCTGAGAGAATTAAATAGGCTGGGAATTGATGAAGCAGCGGGAGGGCGCGAGCGTTTACTACAAATATTTCAAGCAGGATTAAATGCGCCAGAAGTAATAGAGTATAACAGAAATACCAGATACGGAATTAGCATTGCTCGTCAAGTAGAAGTGAGTAGCGAGCAAGCTACAGGAGTGATTATAGTTTTTTACTTTTATCCCCAAGGCGATTTGAACGCTATTCCACAAGTTACCTCGATAATTCCTAAAATATACCAATAGGAGGCAATATGAAAATTCAACCGATCGACAAATCCCAATTCGCTCAAATAGATGGTTCCCGGCAAATAATTGCTCACGACCACTCTCGTCAATTTGCACTTATCGAACTGGGCGAACATTTAGGAAGTTATGGTATCAGTTGGAGAAGCGATCTCATCATACCGCTCGTCAAAAAAACACCTGATGAACACACAGTTTGGATAGGAGTAGATCAACAGTTAGCAGCTATTAACTTGCAAAATGGTAGAATTATTGTAGCAATGCCATTTGCTAATTACATCCTTCAAATTCTAACTTTTCCAAAAGTAACTGTCGTACTTACTGAATGGCAAGTGCTGCTTTTTAATCCCGGCGGAACGGTCAGATTAAGTGAAGACTTACCAGAGCAAGCAATCGGAATGTCAGTTGTAGATGAAAATTTATTAATTCAGTTACTAGAAGGAGAAAGGCTAATCTTAAATCCTAAAACGGGATGTTTCATGGATCTTGCTGTTGCTGCATCTGTTTGAGAGTGCAATTAGCGGCTGTAATTGGAGAATTTTACCAAGGTGACTCCAAAGTAACCTCAGCTTCTTCTGTTTTCTGCATTTGCTCACCCTGAGATACACTCAAAAGGGCATTAGCAATTTTTTCCCTCAAATCCATCACCTCATCCAACTCAGTCGGGTCAATCAACTGCGATCGCTCTATCAGTCTAGGACAAACCTGCTCGTCCCAAAGCTTAGAACATTCTGAAATCCTTTTTTGGTCAGACTTAGGAATAAAGATAGTTAAAGGGTAAGGAATCGACCCCTCACCACCCGAACTATAACCGGGATTAGTAATCACGCATTTACCTTGCGGAAAGCGCATAATCTCATCCGGCGTAATCATCGGCATAGTTTGCAGACGATCGGCCCAAGTAACGCTACGACCTTCCTTAGACTGAGTAATCGATCGCTCCTTAACGATCAACTCCTTATGACCGTAAGATTGAGAAAACTTTTCCGCCGTCGCATAATTAGCAGGATTATATAAAATCTTAGTACTGCAAGCACTGGTAATCGCAGCCGCTAAATTATCCCCATAAGCATTAGCCAATTGTTCCAAACTTTGTACCCCCAACACGAAACAAGCACCATTACTGCGATACTCGTTAATCCATTGGGGCAAAGCATACAGAAAAATTGAAGGTAATTCATCAATAAAAATGCCCAAAGGGTCGGAACGCTTTTGAGTTAAATTCTTCACCACCGTCATGTGAAAAGCCGCCGCCAACAATGGGCCAACTGCATCTCTCCTTTCATCATCCAACTTGAAAATTAAAATCTGTTTCCCCGACAAACGAATGGGAATTGTCGTTTTACCTAAAAAGGAAGACAACAAATTGCGTTTAATTAAACCAGAAAATATCCCTACCGTTGTCGTATCGATACTGGCAATCGTTTTTTCACTATCTTTCGCCTTCAAATATTGCCGAAAACTGGAAGCCACCCAGACAGAAACTCTTTTCTGTTGAATAGCTGCTTCTAGCTTACTAACAAATCCTTCCGTTGAAATCAATCCGTAAACAGTACCCAAATCGGGACAATCACTGCTTTTAGCTAACTGAATTAAAGCCGTAGCCAGCATATCAGCAGCTTTAGAAAAAAAATCATTATCTCCCTTATTACCACCAGCATTAGCATTGATAACGCGGGCAATTTGAGTAGCAGTTTCCGCATCCTCTTCATTCCTCATAAAATCTAAAGGATTGATTACCTCACTGTAAGATTCCCCAGGTGCAAAAATCCTCACATCATACCCATATCTTGCAGCTAAAGGTGCTAACAAACGCATCTGGGTGCCCTTCTTATCGTAGACGATTAAAGGAAAACCTTGTACCATACAACTTTCAGCCATTCTATCAATAGAACCGTAAGTTTTACCACTTCCAGGCGCACCCAAAACGAGAGTAGACCGTTCTGCATGAGGAATCCAAACAGTAGGAGAAGCGCCCAAAACAGTTTGAATATTTGCTCCTATTCCCTTTAATTTACCTCGCCACCAATAACGAGGAGAACCGCACCAAAAACAAACTTTATTGTGTTGGCGTTCGCGAATTTGTTTGAGAGCAAGGTTAGTAGCTGCCAGCTTTTCAGCCATTCCTACTACCCGTCCAGTCGAAATTTTTCCTTTCTTCTTACCAACTAATTGAGTGAAGACAATTACTAAGACTAAAGCACCTATCATACCTAAGCCTTCTGGATTAGCGAAAGTCTTGAACAGTCCGGGGAAATCAAAACTGGATTGATAACCAGTGGTGGGTTTACTTACAACTGGATTTTGATTGGCTATTATGTAATGATTCATGATAAAATTGGTAAATTATCAGTAAAAAACATTAAATTAAAAAGAACAGACTGTTTATCAAAATTAAGGAAAAAATTAAACAACTAAAGCAGGTCGATCCAATCAAGAAACAGGAATAATTCAATATCATTTTTCAGTTGCTAGCCGACTAATAATTCCAATTCATTTAAGAAGCATTTGAATACTTTTAGTAGGCTGATAAAAGCTGCCATTGAAGCAGAAAGTAACAATCTGTAAATAGCCCTTATCTACTTGTTTACTTACGGTTCGCTCATTTGAAAGTGAGTTAGAGAAATTGGGTAAATCTTGGTTG
>CAZJJR010000003.1:0-11869 GCA_964546365.1 uncultured bacterium
AGAAACCGAGAGACGCTAATCAAGCTTACAAAAAGTTAGTCCAAGACTTCCCCAAAGCAGAAGAAACTGGCAAAGCACTAATTCAGATTGCCAGAATAGAACCATCTATAGAAGCAGTACCTTATCTCGACCAAGCGATCGACAATTTCCCCGACTCAGCAGGAGAAGCACTGCTAGAAAAAGCCGAAACTTTAGAACACCTCGACAACCCCGCCGCTGCTCAAGAAACTCGTCAATTATTGCTCACCAAATATAGCAATTCCGATGCAGCCGCCGCATATCGGTGGGAAATGGCGCAAGCTAGTGCGAAAGCTGGGGATATCCAAGGAGCGCTGCAATGGGCTAAACCAATTCTCGATCGCAATCCCCATAGCGAACAAGCTCGCGAAGCAGGATTCTGGGCCGGAAAATGGGCCATCCAACTGGGGCAGCAAGAGCAAGCCAAAGCTGCTTTTCAACAAGTAATCGCCCAATATCCATATTCTTACTACGCTTGGCGGTCTGCGGTTTTCCTGGGTTGGGACGTGGGAGACTTTAGCACGGCGCGACAAATGTCCGCCGAAATAGTCCAGCCCGAGGAGCGTCCTGAATTACCTACCGGATCTGCCCTCGTGCAAGAACTATATCAATTGGGCCAAGAACAAGATGCCTGGATGCAATGGCAAGCAGAATTTCAAAAACGGCTAGAACCAACGGTAGATCAACGCTTTACCAATGGCCTTTTGAGGCTGTTAGCAGGGGAATATTTAGCCGGAATTGAAGAAATTTATAGCATAGGAGACAAAGACAACCCTTCAGAACGAGCGCAATACGAAGCTCTTCAGAAAAAGCCCATTTATTGGTATGCTTTGTATCCTCTTCCGTATTTGCAAACGATCGAAACTTGGTCTCAAAAGCGCAAAGTCAATCCTTTATTAGTGCTGGCTTTGATGAGGCAAGAATCCCGATTTATGCCCACCATCCGCTCTCGTGCAGGTGCTGTTGGTTTAATGCAAATGATGCCTCCAGTTGCCGCATCGATCGCCAAACAAATCGACGTTGAGGAATATTCCTTAGAAAATACCAATGACAACATTAACTTAGGGGTAGCACTTTTAGCTTCCGACCATTCAATCTTCAGCAATAATTCTTTATTAGCGCTGGCTAGTTACAATGCGGGTGCTGGTAACGTGAGGCAATGGGTAAACCAAAAACCATTAACCGACCCGGATGAGTTTGTGGAAAGCATTCCTTTTCCCGAAACTAAAGACTACGTTAAACAGGTGTTCGGTAACTATTGGAATTACCTGAGACTGTACCATCCCAAGGTGAGTCAGTTGGTAGCGCAGAAGTAATTGAAAAATGAAGCGAGCGGGTGAGGGGCCGAATTTCGATAGAGCGATGGCTTTTCCCCTCTCCCAAAATAGTTTCGATCCGCAGGGGCATCTATAACAGAAAACTAAAGACAGAAGAGCAGGAGGAAAAATTTGTGGCACTTAAGTAAGTGAACTGGTATTAACCGTTTTGACGATTGCTCTAACGGATTAATTTAACTCATATTCATCCAGAATTGGAATTAAGAATCGATTAAACGATCGCGAAAATATTGCTGGTACAAATTGCATCTAGCAACGCAATGATTACCTTCAAGTTTCACTAAACCCATACTAGTCAACTTAAATGCCAAATCCGATCGCAAACGCACTCCTTGAGCAGCGGTTACAACATCTTTCATCGCTAACATTAAATCTGGATATTTTTCTAAATTCCATAAATGTCGCCGCAAGTGATCGCTGTAAATTCCCGCTTCTGTAATCGCTTCTTCCACTAAACGATCTAAAGTAATATCCCGACGAGCAATGCGATATATCGCTAATCGCACTAAATAAGGATGTCCTCCTAATAAATTCATTAATTTTTCTACTTGATGATTTTCACTCCAATTTAATCCGTGTCGTCTTGCTAACTCTTGCACTTGCAAGGTATTAAACTCTGGTAATTCAATCGGTAATCCCACATTAAAAGGTGATTTATTGATATCTAAAGGAATATAAACTTCGGTGGAATGTACGACGATTAAACGGAACTTTTTCCAGATGTCGCGACGCTTGGCTTCTTCATGCAAAGCACGCAATAATCCAAAAAAATCATCGGCAATTTCCGGAGATTCAAAAACCCGATCTACTTCATCCAACCCTAAAGTTAAATTAGTGGGAATTGCTGGTAATAAATATCGCTCGAAAAAAGCTTTACAACATTGGTTACTGCCAATCATTTCGGCTAATTCCCAACAAGTTGTCACTTGTTCGAGCATCCCTAATTCTTGACCGACGCTGGCACAAAACCACTGTAAAAATTTATCCGAACTAGCAAAAACTCGCTTATTAGCTAATTGCAAACTTAAGGCGATCGCTTTTGAACCTTGCTGTTCTGCATGATGCAAAATGCGTGCCATTAATGAAGTTTTACCCATCTGTCTGGGTGCTTTGATGCGAATCAGCGCTCCTGGCTGAGTAATCGTTTCGTAACAGCGCGTTTCGATCGGATTTCGCTCAATATAAAACTGAGAAGATAATTCCACTTGTCCTTCTGGGAGTTCTGGGGATGCGGCTGGGAGAGGAGACGAGGAAAATTTTGCCAAAAATATCTCCCTTGCTCCCCTGCTCCCCTGCTCCCCTGCTGCTACTTTCCCGCTCTCAACTTGATTCCAGGATATAGCGAATTCGTGGTTAGGGCTTAAGGAAGTGAGTCCTTCTGCTAGTAAGTTGAGAATTTCTGAGGCTAGAATTGACGGATTTTGGTTAGTATGCCATTGCCAAGGTTGAATTTCTTGTAAAAGTTGGAGCAAATCAAAGGGAAGAGAATTCTGCCAGGGTAAATCCAGGCATATTGGTAATATAGCTGGCTTTTGTAAGTTAAAAATCTGCCATTCTTTGGCGACTCGCACTTCTTCTAATAAAATTTCGCTAACGGCAAATTGTTCGGAGATCGTCAACACTAAGTAATCTGAAAGCTTTAAATATTCTTCTGGCAGAGTGCTTTTTTCGGGAATGAAGACTTGGTGACCCGTTGCACTGAAAGCTTGTTGCAATTGTTGAGTTAGCGAGGAGTTGGAAGTGCGATCGCTAATTACGAATTTGGCTTTTAGGGTGGGTACTGATTCTAGCTGAGAATTATCATTTAGATCGGCAATATTTCGCCATTCTTGACCTAAAATTCGGGATATTTCGATAAAATTTGCATAATCAACGGGTCTTCCGTTCAAAAAGTTGCTCACGGTGGACTGAGAAATCCCCAAATCTTCCGCTAGCACCTTCTGACTGGGAAAGCCATTTCTCAACAAAGACGACTTGATGATGGGGATAGAGTCTTCACGCACCTTTAGCGATCGCGGCATTGCAAAAATTAGCCCACTCGAATGGTCTAAAGTCAATTTGCCACAAAGTCGATGAGAAGTCGATGAGTTTTCGAAAAACTCAGTCGCGATCTCAGGCACTCACCAAGCTTAATAGTAAAAGAGTTGGCTGGGGAGGCTAAGGTGATGCGATCGCAACTGAGTTTGGCATTATTTTGGTTAGCAATCAGCATTTGTCTTTGCCTGCTGGAACTATTTTTGCCAAAAACTTTAAGAAAAAGCTTCAAACTCGTACCTCTTACAGCTGGCATTTGTTCATTCCTAGTATCTCTATTTTTATTCCGAGTAAATTCCGTACCACCATTAAGAATCCAGATTACTTATTGGATGGGACTATCTACCGCTTGCGTAATCTGGATACGTCCGATGTTTCTCAAAAAGAAAAAGGCTGTCATTCCAGAAGCAACTGAAGCGAGAACTATCTCAGAAATTTTACCAGGACAAATCGGAGAAGTTCTTTATGAAGGTTCAATTTGGCAAGCTACTTGTGACGAACATATCGAGTCAATCCCAACTAATCAAAAAGTATACGTTTTACGGCGAGAAGGTAACACCTTAATTGTCGTATCTAAAAAACTATTTCAGTAGGAGGTTAGTCAATTGTGGAGTTTACTCCCATTTGGTTTATGGCACAAGCAACCATTCAAAGTAATTTCGTTATTACGCCACCGTGGTTCTGGTTCATCACCGGAGTTACCCTTTGCCTCATCGAGTTTTTTTTAGCCAAAAACTGGTCGAATAAATACAAATTGATTGCCTTGTTTTTGGGAACCAGCGCTTTTATTACTTCAATCGTTGATTGGAAAATGGGAGAGTACCTGGGAATTGATTGGCGCTTCATCATGTACGAAGATTTTGGCGTGCAAATTTTGTACTGGATGGGGGTATCTCTCGCCAGTATCATCTGGTTGCGTCCGACTTTAATTAAGCGTAAAAAATTCGCGATTCCCGATGCAACGGAAGCAAAAACAGTCAGCGATATTTTACCTGGAGAAATCGGACAAGTACTTTATGAAGGTTGCTTTTGGCAGGCTCGTTGTGCAGATAAAACATCGGCGATTATTGGCGAACAAAGAGTTTATGTATTGCGTCGAGAAGGAAATACTTTAATCATCGCTCCCGAATCGATGTTTAATCCTTAACTTACAAATTTTTATTGTTCATATCCAGTTCAAATTGATTGATTAGGAGATTGCATCATGGATTATTTACTGTTGTTGGCATTTATGGCAATTACTAGTACGGCTACCCTCGCTGGCAGTGTCAAGATTATCAATCAAGGAGACGAAGCTTTAGTAGAATTTCTCGGCAAATATGATGGCAAAAAATTAGAACCTGGTTTGAATTTTATCACGCCTTTTTTATCTAATGTTGTTTATAAAGAAACTACTCGCGAAAAGGTTTTGGAAATTACGCCGCAAACTTGCATTACTCGCGATAACGTTTCTATAAGTGTAGATGCGGTGGTTTATTGGCGGGTGATCGATATTGAGAAAGCTTATTACAAAGTGCAAAATCTCCAGTCTGCCATTGTCAATTTAGTACTAACGCAAATTCGCGCTGAAATCGGCAACCTTCAACTAAATGAAACTCTCACTGCTCGAACTACGATTAATAAAACTTTGTTGCGAGAATTAGATACCGCTACGGAACCTTGGGGTGTGAAGGTAACGCGGGTGGAATTGCGAGAAATCGTTCCTTCTAAAACCGTGCAAGGTGCGATGGAATTGCAGATGTCTGCGGAACGAAAAAAACAAGCTGCTATTCTTTCATCGGAAGGGGAAAGAGAAGCTGCGGTGAATGCAGCGAGAGGGGAAGCGGAAGCCCAACTCATCGAAGCAGAAGCACGTCAAAAAGCAGCGATTTTAGAAGCAGAAGCGCAACAAAAACAGCAAATTTTAAAGGCGCAAGCTACGGCAGCGGCGATGGAAATTATTGGTAAAAAGTTGAATACCGATGCTAATGCTGGTAGGGCTTTGCAGTTTTTATTGGCGCAGAATTATCTGGAAATGGGAATGAAGATTGGTAGCAGTGGCAGCAGTAAGGTAATGTTTGTCGATCCTCGCAGTATTCCATCAACTTTAGAGGGAATTGGCTCGATTGTGGAAGAATCTAATAACGGTACTGTGAAACAGGTTTCTTAAGTTTGGGAAAAGTGCGATCGCTCTTTTTTATCTAAAGCGATCGCACTCTTCATCATCGCAAATTACAACATTAAAAAGAGTGCTATGCAATCTGAATCAATAGTTCAGTTAGTCATAACCAAGGAAGAATCAACCTCTATCTGCCAATTTTCATCAATAAAGTGTAAATTTTCATTGAAAATTAGAATTAATTCACCCAGCTTTTTGGGATTACCTTCAGCAGTGCTGTTGCCAGATGTTAAGACAAATTTCAGTTTAATCCAACGTTCTTCACCTGTAACGCCTATAGAACTGCTAATTAATTCAGCAGACAAGGAACGAGGTAAGGTTATCTCTTCATAAAATTCATCCTTTTCATCCCAGTAACCGCTGACTTTATAATTGCATAACTCTAGATGTTTTTTAACAAGAAAATTTCCATCTATGTTTTCTAATATTTCAGACAAATTGTGCCAAATTGGGTTGTTTCTTAGTTCAAGTTTAGTCATAGCTGCTTTGGGATTAATGTTCTGTTATAAAACCAGGAAAGTGTAAAACTCCATCTATGATTTTTACATGAAAACGGCGATCGCCCCCTTTGCCTAACACCTTTGATTTAAAATTATAATCTTCTACTTCCGAAGGAACAAGACCAATATTACCGTGAGGGGATACTAATCCTTTTTTAAATATATGAGCTTCATCAAAAAGTCGATGAGATCTCAATGAAGTCAGTTAAGAACTCAATGAAGTATCTGCGTAAATAGAAATATCAAGAGTTTGGGAGATCGCCATGCAGCTTAACAAGAGACTTGATACTGCCATCATTCCTGCCAATAACTCAGCACTGGCAATTGGTAACTCAAGAAAAAATCAACTTAAGAGAAATGGGCAATCATTAATCAAAATTACGTTAGTCGCTATTTCATTACTAATAACTTTTGCCTTACCTGCCATAGCTTGTGGTGGATTCCCCAATAATGTTGCATTTTCTTATGAACTTTTTACTCTACCTGCGATCGCATCAATTCATTCCTTTGGAGTTCCTTTAATTCCCATCATCACAGCCGAAGCTTATATTCTGCACAAACGAGAAGATATTCCTTACTTAAAAGCCTGTTTATTCACGACTTTAGCAAATATATTATACCTAATTGCTTGCCTGGGGAGTTTGGCATCGTTTGGTTTTATTTTTCCAGTTTCTTTACTCGGATCGGCAATTTCGGCAGCAATGTGTGTTTCTTTTTGCCAGCGTATTGGTTATTTAAAAAATATTAGCCAAGGAATGTTTATTTTCTTGGTTTATCTATTTTTCACTGGATTAGGCTTTGCCAACTTATTTCTGGTGGAATCTCTCAGTGTTTCAGCCGATCGAACTCTGCTTTATGCAGTGACGGGAGGCATTCTTATGATTGGATTTATCTTTAGTTTTGTTACGAAAGGTTTTGCGATCGCAAGTTGTTTCAAAGAAAAGCGTTCCTCTCTTGCTGCTACCGTCATGTCAATGCAAGTTGGCTCTTTTCCAATTGTTGCGATCGCATACTACATAATGAAGATTAAACGCTGGTTTTAAGGCAAAGCAACGCTAATTAAAGCCTCATCAAAAAATGATCGAGCAAACCTCAAAAAAACCGATTATCCATTATTTTCGTCCATTACCGATTGTGCTTTCACTCAGCATTGTCAGCGTCAGTTTTGTTAGTATAGGAGCGTTAGTTAATCACATGGATGTACCAACTTTTATAGCCAGCTTTAGTACCAAAAAAGTAACGGTATCTGAATTAAAACAAGGAAAACTGAAAAATGTAATTTTTATTGATGTCCGAACATTGGAAGAATACAACGAAGATCGAATCGCACAAAGCATACTCGTACCAATAACTGATATTCAGGCTGGATTAGGCGTTCATCAAATTCATATTATAGCCGAAAAAAATGCCAAACTTCATCATACTCAGCCAACAATCGTACTCTACTGTACCAAAGGGCCACGTTCTGTTAAAGCTTATCAAGAATTGTCAAAAACTGGTTTAAATTTGGTTGTGCTAGAAGGAGGTATTAGAAATTGGCGGTTAGCTGTACCTCCCTTAAAAGATGCTGAAATATTAGCACCAATAACTCAATCAACTAAATCAGTTAACTTATTTAGCTATCAGGTAAACACTTATTAAGCCTCTATAAGCGACCCCCTAACCCCCCTTGTTAAGGGGGAAACCGGAGCTAAAATGCCTAAGCTCATCACTAGCAAATTGACTCAGGTCTTGTTGAGAATGGTGCCAGATGTGAGTTGAGTTAAATAAGATATAACTTAACTATATATTTAAAAATTCCTATGTCAGAAAATTACCAATATCAAATCGGTGGAAGCTTACCAGTTGACGCACCGACTTATGTAGTGCGAAAAGCCGATCGCGAACTTTACGAAGCACTGAAAGCAGGCGAGTTTTGTTACGTTCTCAACTCGCGCCAAATGGGTAAATCCAGCTTGCTGGTGCGAACGATGGAAAGGCTGAAAGCAGATGGAATTGCCTGCGCTACCATCGACCTTTCCGATATTGGCAATCAGCAAGTTTCTCTCGATAAATGGTACGGGGGAGTTGCTTACAAAATATTGACTAGTTTTAATCTATTTAACCCGATTGAATTTATGACTTGGTGGCGAGAGCGAGAACTGATTCCACCAGTTCAGCGTTTGGGTGAATTGATATCAGAAGTATTACTTACCAAAATCGAGCAAAAAATAGTTATTTTTATCGATGAAATTGATAGTATTCTCAGTTTTAAAGAACCGCTAGATGACTTTTTTTCCTTAATTAGATCCTGCTATAACAAACGCGCTCAAAATTCAGAATATCAGCGACTCACTTTTGTTTTGCTGGGAGTTGCAACTCCATCAGATTTAATTGCTGATTCTACTCGCACGCCGTTTAATATCGGTTGCGCGATCGAATTACACGGCTTTGAAATACAGGAAGCTCAACCATTAGCTAAAGGATTAGAAGGTAAAGTTCCCGATCCAGAAGCAATTTTAAGAGAGATATTAGAATGGACTGGCGGACAACCGTTTTTAACTCAAAAACTGTGTAAGTTAGTAATCAATCATTCTTCGCAGATTATCGATCGATCGTTCTTGGCAGATTTGGTTAAGTCTCAGATTGTCGAGAATTGGGAATCCCACGATGAACCAGCCCATATCAAAACAATTCGCGATCGCTTAACTAGAGATCGCCAATTCGCAGGCAGATTGTTAGGCTTATATCAAAAAATTTTGCAACAAACAGAAATTTCCGCTGATGACACGCCAGAACAAACCCAATTAAGGTTATCGGGGATAGCAGTCATGCAATGCGGAAAGTTAAAAGTTTATAACCGAATTTATCAAGAAATTTTTAATGAAAATTGGATAGAAAAAGCTTTTTTCGATTTGCGTCCTCATGCAGAAGCATTAACAGCTTGGCTGGCTTCCAACTGTCAGGATGAATCGCGCTTGTTGCGAGGTCAAGCATTACAAGATGCTCTCAACTGGTCAACAGGCAAAAGTTTGAGCGATCGCGATTATCAATTCTTAGCAGCTAGCCAAGAAGCCGCCCTAGCTCATTTACGCAAAATGGAGGCACAAAGTAAAGCGGAAATCGAACGGCTTAATCGGGAAAAGGATTTGCTCGAACAACTAAGCCAGGAACAAGAAAAACGCAAATTAACCGAAGCGAAACTTCAGCATCAAAAGCAAATGAGTATTGCTATTAATATTAGAGCAGTTGTCGTATTGGTTTTATTTTTTGCTTTAATAGGTGAATTAATTCTGCTAAAAGGCTTCTTCGATCGCAGAAATATAGCATTAAATACTATGAGCTTATATTCAAAAACTCTATTTGAGTCTGGAAAAAAAATAGAGGCTGTAGTTCCCAGCGTGCGAGCCGGAAAAAGAATGAAAGACTTATGGGGTATGGGAGTTGAGCCAGAAACTAGAATGCGGGTTCTGATGGCTTTGAGTCAGGTAGTTTACTCTTTAAAAGAACCTCAACAATTGCCAAGGAATCAAAAAAGAATTACTTCCATCAACTTTAGTAGCGATCGCCAAACAATTATATCTGCTCACGGTATTAAACATATCAACATTTGGGACTTGCAAGGAAATTTAAAAACCTCTATAGGAAATAGCGTTAATAATATTAAACTTTTCAGTGTCAGTAATGATGGCAAGCATATTGTTTCTGGCAGCGATAACGGAACTGTCGAACTTTGGCAGCCAAATGGCAAATTAATATTTTCCCAGCGAGCGCATAATGATAAAGTTACTAGTTTAGCTTTTCATCCCAATTCTCGAATATTTGCATCGAGTAGCGCTGACGATACTATTAAAATTTGGCAATTAAATAGGGAATATCCATTAACTATCAAACCCCATCAAGGCGGAGTAAATAGCCTCGCTTTCAGTCCTAATGGAGAAATGCTTGCTTCTGGTGGAAAAGATGGAATAATTAAACTGTGGAAACAGGACGGAACTTGGCTGAGAGATTTAAAAGGACACGGCAGTTCAATCAACGGTCTTGCTTTTACACCTGATAGTCAAGAACTTGCTTCTGCTAGCAGCGATCGAACGGTGAAACTATGGCAAACTGATGGGATTTTATTCGGTATTCTCAGACATCAAGGTAAAGTTACTAGCGTCAGCTTTAGCCCTGACGGGCAAAATTTAGCAACGGGAAGTACAGATAAATTAGCGAGAATTTGGCAGGTTGATGGCAAATTATTGAAAATTTTCTACAAACATCAAGCGGAAGTTTGGAACGTAACTTGGTCGCTGGATGGCAAAACGTTGGCTTCTGCAAGTTCTGATAATCAAGTGATTTTGTGGAATTTAGATTTAGATTATCTTTTAGTTCAAGCTTGTAATTTAGTAGGCGATCGCATAAAAAATCACCCCAATTTAAGTCAACGCGATCGAGAAGTTTGTAATGGGATTATAAGGGGCTAAGTATATTTGCCTCGTTTGCCTGGTTACCAGGCTCTAGCCTGGTAACGCAAGTCTGGAGGCTGGAGCCTCCGATGCCTACTAGAGGCAGAGCCTCTAAAATTACATTCCCAGGTGGAACCTGGGAACGAGTTACAAAGAAGCTAAGTATGGGATAGAAACCGGGTTTCTGCGTCATAATCAACATTTTATCAATTTCTCCCTGCCAAACTAACAACTATTCTCACCAGTTCTTCTGGTATAACAGGTTTTGCTACGTGAATGTGAAAACCTGCTTCTAGTGCTTTTTCCCGTTCTTCTACTCTTGCATAAGCTGTCAGTGCAGCAGCAGGAATTTGTCCTCCTTGTCTGGCGGGAAGTTTCCTAATTTTACGGATTAAACTATATCCATCTTGTTCTGGCATTCCGATATCGCTAATTAAAATATTAGGTCTGATACCTGCCACACCTTTTGCAATTATTTGATATGCTTCTTCAGCCGATGCAACTGCGGTGACTTTTGCGCCACTGTCTTGCAACACGGTAGATACCAGTTCTCTGGCATCAGCTTCGTCATCTACTATTAATACCCATAAATTGCTAAGAATAGAATTGTTCGTTTGTAATGATTCTTCACCAGAGGAATATAATTCGTTTTTATTGACTGATTCGCTATAGTCTTCTCGATGATGCTGAACTGCTCTCAAAGGTATAGTAACAATAAAAGTTGCTCCTTGCCCTTCTCCTGGACTTTCGGCGCGAATAGTTCCCCCATGTAATTCTACTAAATGACGCACGATTGCTAAGCCTAAACCAAGACCGCCATGTTTGCGAGTGATACTGGCGTCAGCTTGTCGGAAGCGCTCGAAAATATGAGGTAAAAATTGTGGTGAAATACCTTGACCTGTGTCGGAAATGGTAATTTGTACGTTTGAATCATTGCGCTCTAAACAAACATTAACTGTTCCTCCTTTAGTAGTAAATTTAATAGCATTAGAAAGCAAATTCCAGACAATTTGTTGCAAGCGAGTAGGATCGCCGGATACTAGACAAAGTTCGTCTTCAAATACAGTATTAATTGAAATATTTTTAGCTTCCGCAGCCGATCGCACTGCATCAACAGCCGCTACAATTACCGAAGCTACGTTCACCTGTAGCATTTCCATGCGGAATTTACCTGTCATGATGCGGGAGACATCTAATAAGTCTTCAATCAGTTGAGAAAGCGCTCTAGTATTGCGATCGATCGTCTCCAACGCACGCCCAGTCATTTCTTCATTAAATTTCCTCGTTCGCAACAAACTCGTCCATCCCAACATGGCATTTAAAGGAGTTCGTAATTCGTGGGAAAGAGTAGCCAAAAATTCATCTTTAATCCGATTGGCTGCTTCTGCTTCT
>CAZJJR010000003.1:11913-78235 GCA_964546365.1 uncultured bacterium
GTCCTTCCCGCGCTCCTTGGCGTTCCGCGATGTCGATCGCCACTCCTCCCACCAAGCATCCATTCCCAGTATCGGAAATCGGGAATTTATATACTAAAAAATCTCCTAGCGTATTGTCTGGACGCGGTGCAGATTCGATCGTTTCCATTACTTGATTATGTTCGGCTACCAACTTGATATTTTCCAAGTAGGTTTTGGCTAATTCTTCTGGATAAAGATCGAAACCTGTTTTGCCAATTAAATCTTTAGTTGGTAAACTAAATAAACTATAATAAGTTTGATTGTGATAAATTATCCGTCCGTCTCCATCAGTAATCCAAGCGGCTGTAGGAGTGTGATTCATAAACGCTTTGAAGCGTTCTTCGCTTTCTTGCAATGCTTGTTGTGCATTTTTGAGATTGGTGATATCCAGGACGATTGAAATACCGTTGTATTTAAATTCATCTAATAAGGCAATGCCTAAAACGATCGGTACTCGCTTGCCGTCTCTTCTCAAATATTCCTTTTCATATATATTAGAAACGCCAGTTGCCAAACTTTCTTCAATTGCGCGATCGTCCAAATGCTTGTATTCGGGAGGAGTCAGTTTTCTCCAACTAATACTTCCTATAGCCGTAAATTCCTCACGGCTATAGCCAATAATTTGTAGGTAAGCATCGTTGGCTTCCGTAACATTTCCTTTCATGTTCCAGAAAGCAACTCCTACCAAGTTGGAATCAAATAATTTTCGGAAACGTTCTTCACTTCGCCGCACTGCTACTTGCGATCGCTCTGCCGCCAGACGCGCCATCACTTGGCTACGCATCAATAAAAATAACACCAAAGCAAACGCTACTCCCAACACCGGAATGTAAGGCGCTAGCCTAGTTTCGGAAATGCGATCGAGTTCCGGCGTAGAAGTGAAAACGATCGTCCAAGTGCGTCCCGCTACGTTAATAGTTTTCGTGGTGTAAAATCGAGGTCGAAAAAAAGAGCTTTTAGTATAGTTAATATCCGAGCGATGCAATAAATTTTGGCTCTCGACTTTAGTCCCATCGTAAATTTGAAAATCAACATAAGGAAATTCTTCTTTGCCAAAAATTCCTTGCATCAAATCATCAGCCCGAAACGGACTGTAGATAAAACCCATCAATGCTTCCCGACGCTGAGCAACGGTTTTAGGCATCGTACCTTTGCGATAAACCGGAACGTATATTAAGAAACCAGCCTGCTTATTTTCGTCAATTTCCTGCACTAACATCACTTTTCCAGAGGCTGATGATTCATCTCTATCCCTTGCTCTTTCCATCGCAGCGCGACGCACCGGATCGGTAAACATATCGTATCCGATCGCAGCTTGGTTGCGTTTATTTAACGGTTCCAAATATATAATTACGTGATAAATATCACGCTGGGAATCCGGTTTGATTTGAAAATTTGCGAAACCCTGTTGCCGCATCTTGGCGATTAAATTATCTTTTTCCGATGCCTTGATTCGGATCGAAAAACCAACACCTTGAATACCCGGATAGTTGCGATCGAGTTTCAGCCGTTCCACATAGCGACGAAAATCTTGCAAGCCAACTGTTTCAGAAGCCGCAAATAATCCACTGCCAGTCCGCAAAACAGTAATATAAGTATCTAAACGTTGTTGAATATCGCTTTGGGTGCGCTGAACTGCATTCTCAAACCTTAGTTCATCTTTATTTCTAGCAGTCAGCGCCACATAATAAGTAGCAAAAGCAGTCAGCAGCAAAGTTGCTACCAAAACTGCATAAGAAGTCCAGGTACGACGAGTTTGTACGAGTTTGAATAGCAAGTTCAGTTTCATATATTTATTTTGACAGCCCCATTTACCAAAATATAGGGTAAATTTTCCACGCCACACTTCCAGAAAGTGCGATCGGATGCTTGTAGCTCGGCCCTGTAAGATTGATATACTGTGGGGATTGGTTTGTTAAACATAGTTTCCCACGAATAAGGTCAGGGAAACTATTATCTTTGGTTAAATTAACCTCAAAAATCGCTCCTTTTTGGCAAAAGTTCTTTTTGACCTAACTGTTCAGGACGCTTGCCAATCTTTCATCCCAAAAGTACGTCTGAATATCCACTGCATAAAACCGGGGAACAAGTTGTAAGCCGTTTTCGATAGATTTGCAGAACCTACCAACACCTCAGACCGTCTATATTTCACCGCCTGCCAAATCGCTTGCGCCACATCTTCAGGCTTTTCTAGAAAAGGAGATTTCAGAGCCTTCTCTACTAAGTCGCGACGCTCTTGCACATCCTGTTGATTATTACCCCGGAAAATTGCCCGCTCCATTAAACTAGTTTTAATAAAATTGGGATGAACGGCGCAGACTTGAATGCCTTTAGGTGCTAATTCTCCGTGCAGTGCTTCGGTTAATCCAGTTACCGCATATTTACTAGTCGTGTATGGTATTTGGTAAGCAATTGGCACTTTACCACCAATCGAACCAACATTCACAATAGTTCCCTTAGCTCTTGCTAAAAAATGGGGCAAAATAGCATCAATTGTATTAATATATCCCCAAAGATTAGTATCGATAATTGCGTGCCAATCTTCCAGAGAACAATCTTCTACCGAACCTAAAAGATAGATACCTGCATTGTTTATTAGTACATCGATCGAGCCAAAGCGATCGATCGCTTTATCGATCAGATTATTCACTTGTTCCGGATCTGTTACATCTGTCGGAACTGCTAAAGCTGCTGTTCCTTGCTCTTCTATTTCCTGCGCTGCTATTAACAAGCGATCGGCCTGACGCGCTGCCAGTACTATATTATACCCATGACGGGCAAACAAAAGTGCAGTTGCTTTGCCGATGCCTTCAGAAGCACCAGTAATTAATACAGTTTCAGCCATTTTTTTACTCTAAAAATTCTATTTTTTCTTTTTCTCTACCAGTTTGATCAAAAAATTTCTTCATAGCTTCTAACCTTTGTCGGATTTCGATAAAAATTGCTTATGCTTTCTCACCAAAGGATGATTAAAGCCATCTTCAATTTTGACAAGATCGAATTGAACAATTCGGTTTTAGTTTTTAAACTCTTATTTAAAAAACGTCTCATAACCAAATCAAAACAAAATCTAAAATCGAAAATCCAAAATCTAAAATCGCCAAGGTTGGAGGGCAGAACAGATGATTAAATCTTGGATGGTAATTGGTGGCATCACCCTATTAGTTGCGCTAGGTACTGCTTTAATGAAACCCCGCGATACCAAGTGGGGTATTCAATTGCAGCGACCGTATTGGCTGTTTTTCGAGCCTGCTATTCCTTTCATTTGGACTGTAATTTTCATTTGCGGAGCAGGTTCAGCTATTCTGATTTGGGAAAAAGACCCGGGTAGCCTGAGAACTTGGTTACTGATGGGAATTTATCTTATTTTAGAAATCGTTACCGTAGCCTATATTCCTCTCACATTGAGGCTGAGAAGTTTGAAAGTCGGCTTGATCCTGGGAGGAGTTGGCTTAATGTTAGGGATTTTTCTAGCATTAGGAGTTTTGCCAATTTCTGGATTAGCGGCTGTTTTATTATTACCTTATTTGCTGTGGAGTCCGGTCGGAACCTATACAACTTGGCAAATGATACAGCTGAATCCGGAAGCTGCTTAACACTTATCAGTTATCAGTGCGCGAGAATATGCTGGGTAATTGTTACTTGCAACTAATTTATCCTACCGAGCGGTTTTCAGTTATTATTACTCGGACAACTGATGACAGATAACTGATAACTGTTTAACCTCTCATCATGCTTAAGGCATATCCGGAAATTCAGACACAACTAGCTGCAAGAAAGAGGAAATTTACCTGCTCAGCTTTCTAGGATATTACTAGAAAGAAATTAAATTGATAGGAGCGTATTTATGTCTCAGAAAAAACTGGAAGAATTCCCCGCTGAAATTAAAGATACTTTGACTGATGGTTCCCAACAAATTTTTGTAGCAGCATATAACAGCGCTTCAGAAGATGGGATGAGCGAACAAGCTGCTATGAATGTTGCTTGGAACAGCATCAAACCATACTACGAAAAAGGTAATGACGGTAAGTGGCATCGCAAGCCACAAGTTACCAATATCCACCATAAAGCTGTTACTTCTGGCGGTAATTAATTCATAATTAATTACCGAACTTTTCAGGTTAATGTGGTACATAGAAACCCGGTTTCTTTAAGAAACCGGGTTTCTATCTTGTACTTCACGTGACTGGAATCTGCTGGAGTAATCCGAATTCTGACTCCTGACTCCTAAATTCTATCCCCGACAGCTAGGTTGACCTTCTGTAGTGGCAATTTCTCCGGCTTCCATCAATTGTTTGAAGCGGCGCAGATCGTCGCCAATTTGTTGTTCTGGTTCTTCACCGAATAGTTTTGCGATCGCAGCACCAATAGCACCACCAGGCGGATTGTATTCAATCACCACTTTCACTTCTGTACCCCGTCCCTTCGGTGCGGGTTGAAAGCGGACAAAACCAGAATTATCAATATCTGCACCTTCCACAGAAGCCCAAGCAATCAGCTTGTTTTCTTCATCTTTGATAATTTCTGCATCCCATTCAACGCTATTATCCATCGGTGCATTAGCAATCCAATGAGAGCGTTTTTCATCCAACACTCTCACGGATTTAAGATGTTTCATAAAGCGGGGTAAATTTTCAAAATCATGCCAGAAACTATACAATTCCGCTGGCGATTTATTAATCGTCACGGTTTTTTCAACTTTCATAGTTTTATTCATTCCCGTTGCTTCTTGCAAACTACTTTGAGCAGCCACACCGCGATACACTAAACCGCCACCTGCTAGCGCCATCAACGCACCCCGCAGAGAGCGTTGTGATAAACCGTAAAGTACGAGTGCGCCGCCACCAATTAAAGATGCCCAGCGTTCTCCTTCACCGACATTTTTTTCTGGTTGACTAGTGGTATTTTGTTCCATGATTTCCATTTGCCGATCTCCTTTAAACAAATGACTAATTACTAATGACTAATGACTGATGACCAACTTAACTAATAACGGAATACCGCTGCTAAAGGTGCGTTATCTGGTACTTTGTCTGGCTCAACTGCATAAACAGTTCCACCATTTAAAATGGTTTGAATGGCGGCTGAATCTAATAAATCTTCATCACCGATTTCTGCTTCTGAATGTAAATAAACTGTATTAGTTTGGGGATCGAAATTTCCCCACTGTTGAACGCCTACGGCTACGAACAACTGCTCTACTCGTCCGTAATATGCAGCGGGAACGGCTTCTTTGATGTCATTAGTTGCTTTCTGCACCGACGCCAATTCGCGATAGCGATCGATCGCATTTTCCCAAGATTGCAAAAACAGCGGTTCGACAATCTTCCAACCTTCTGCTTGTAGCTCTTCTGGTTTCGCTAATTCCGCGTTACCCTTAATTCCTTCACCGAGTAAATGGGGATAGCTATTTGCTTCTCCGTAAATGGCAAAAAGGTACTCTACTGCTGCTAACACTAAAGGTGCTTTTTTACCGACTAAATATTTTTTTAATCCATCGTTAACCCGGTGGAAAAATTGTAGCAGGTCTCTTTGAATGCGATCGCGATCTGGACTGCCCTGTCCGTGAAAAGAACCGGGCTGTTGGAAAGAATTGTTAGTGCCACCTTTCGATGTCGCGATCCGGAACTGTCCATCTTGGGCTGTTTCATCATATTGCAGAGCTTCATCCATACTTTGTGGCACGTCTTCTAACTCGATCTCCGTTACCGTGTAGCGGGTGCATTCTAGTAGTTTGACGTGGTTTTTACTGAGAGCCAAAACGTAAAACTGCCCATCATTAGTTAACAATGGCAATAGTGGTTTGAGGTGAAAGCGATCGGTAACAACTACTAGTTCTTGAAAATTTAACGGCAAGCGGTAGTAACGGAAAACTCCTTCTGTTAGAAAAAATGCTAATCCCTCGTTTTGGTTTTCCCAAAAATCACTGGTATCGATTTCTCGGGCTGGTTCTAAAAATTTTAATGCTTCTGTTTGACTTAAACCATTTTCTACTAAAAGTTCTTCTGCCTTGCGTATGACATTCTTAAATCGGATCGGATTTTGTTGAATGTCTCCAGCTTGGTAAGTAGGCATATAAATAGAAACGCACAAACCTTGAGGCTGCTCTACCAAATTCCTCAGTTCATCTACGGTCAATAAAGTCATGTTGTTTACTCCTCTATAATTATTTTTGCTGCCATTTAGGTAAAAACCGACATCGGTACTAAAAGAAAGAGTATTCCTTACAATCTATCTCTGTAAAATTGCCTGCTCGTCTGCCTATGGGAACAAGCCTTTTTCAAGCTGTGCTGTAATAGGCGAGTCTAAGCTGAAAATCGGTAACAAGAAAAAATTATTCTCAATTCAAGAAAGATAAGTACTTTAACTTCTGACACCTAAAAAATGTTTTTTTTATCTGAATGCAAAATCGATAAGTACTTATTACTAAACTCAAGATAGATGTAGAAAAAAGTTTTTTATCTATAATTGATTTTTTACCAGGCTCAGCATTTTAATGTTTTCAGGGTTATTCTTGGCTAAAGTTGTCTTGTTCCGATCAACGAAAACAGAAAAATACAATTACTTATTGACGAAATAAACGCTACAAAACAATTATTTCAAATTATTCTTAATAAGTCGTATTTCTCTAGATATAGGTATCTTTCTTAAGTTGTAGTTTGTATTATTTGTTTCCATTCCGTATTTTTACCTCTAGGGTCAGACACATTATTTAAATTTATTAACTATAAGGTATATAAGGAGAAAAATTATGAACACCAATCAATCATTACAATTTTCTATATTTATAGCTAACCTGCGGAGTAGTATCTGGCTTTTAGGTATCCCATCTTGGATATTCGGGATTGCCGATCGCAGTTTTGCTTCCTTTGCTGATGGCTACTTATCTGCTTTAGAACTAGCTCAGTTATTTACAGCTTCTTTCTTTATGCTAAGTTGGCTGTATTTGAAGCCAGAGGAAAGCTTTCAAATAAATGATGAAGGTTCTCTTGCCATATCTCAGCCGAATTTAAGTTACCACCAGCGGGAAGTAAGCCGATGTCCGACTCAAGCGAGAAAACTTGAGTTGCAGAACTACCACATGATCAGCCAAGAATATCTGTTACCTTTTTCTCCTATCTGCCAAATTTATCATTTGCTTAATTTAAAACATTTAGAAAATGTTCACAGTTTTAGTTTAAATAATTTAAGAATCCTGAAAGTTACAGATTTTCAGGCTACCGCCATCGGTGGTATGGTTAAGTTTGAAACTATTGTAGATTCTCCGCTGAATGCTTTGAGAATTTGGAGACAACCGATCGCAGAAGTAATGTTAATTTTACACGATCGCAATACGGTTGAACTCAATATCCCGGTGTACGGCGATAAGAGAATGATCGTTATCTTTCACGTAGAAGATATAAATAGCAAAGAACACAAGCTATTTATAGATATTTACAGCAACTTAAATTGGCCTAAACCAATATTGCAGATCCTCCTGCATATTGCCTCTTGTTTGACCCTTTTTGAAGACTTACCATACTTACGCAAACTAGCAGAAAAAAAGATCGATCGCTTACTCTCTTCCCATAAGCTTCCTACCCATGAAACCATGTGGCTTTATCGAAGATTTGTCGAACTATATGGTAGCAAATCGGAATATTCCTTACCAAGCCAATAAGGAAGTAAAAATTGATCCGATTACAGTTAGATTGGTTTTTCAAAACAAGGTTTGCCCTGAAAAGGCGAGCCTTGTTTTTTTGAAATAGATTTATATCATTAAATTAACAGCTTTTATTCGGAGTCTTATGCAGAAACAACCAAATCGAGTAGGAAATTTAATTGCGGCTGGTATCCTGTTGGGTATGGGTGCTGCGGGATTTTTTGATGGAATTGTATTACATCAAATTCTGCAATGGCATCATATGCTCACCAGCATCGATCCTTCCGATATAGAAACAAACACTCTTTGGGATGGCTTATTTCACCTACTTGATTACGTGCTTACCGTAGCTGGAGTAGTATTTTTGTGGCGTGCGGCATCTAATACTAAATTTCCTTTATCTCTCAAAACTTTTGGTGGTTCGTTACTGCTCGGTGCGGGATTATTTAACGTAATTGAAGGTTCGATCGATCATCAAATATTGGGTATTCATCATGTTAAATCTGGGCCGAATCAGCTAACATGGGATATCGGATTTCTCATCCTTGGCGCATTAATTGCCGCAGTTGGTTGGTTCGTGTTGAGAAGCGAACGGCAAGACGTAATTAGCTAACTTAAAAGAGCAAGCAGCAAGTAGAGGAGTAGAAGTTTCGGATCGGTTAACGGTTTGTTGCAACAGACAGAAGCGGAACTCCGCCTAAAAGCCTACGTCTACTGGATCTCATAAATAAGGCTTACACGACTGTCACAATACTTAAAAAATTTCGTATGTTGTTGCGATGCGAGTGTTCTCTTCGCTAAAAGAGCGACCGCATTACGATAACATACGGCTTTTCATATGGCAATTGCGTAAACCCCGATCTAAAAATGTAGCAGGAAAGGAACAAGCAATAAACAAACAATTACTATTCCCGTTTGCAGCACAAGTAAGTATTTATTCTGTTTCTATAAACTCATTACGGCATCAAGATATCATATACAAAAGAATTTCTATTTAGGGAGAATTCCTTTGATGCTTGCACTATCTGGATACAAAATTACACAAGAGATTATTTCAGGCGTCAGAACCGCAATTTTTCGCGGATACAGCGAGCAAGGAGACTCATCAGTAATAGTTAAACTTCTTAAATCGGAGTATCCCACCGTTGAGGAAATTACCCGCTTAAAACAAGAATATAAAATTACTCATAATATTGACTGCGAAGGCATCGTTAAAGCGATAAATTTTCAAAAATATCAAAATAGTTTTGCTCTAATTTTAGAAGATTTTGGCGGTCAATCCCTGCAACAGTTAATGGCCGCTCGACGGCTATCGTTAACTGAATTTTTAAATATAGCGATCGCACTAACGCACACTTTAGGTGAACTGCATAAATTATCGATAATTCATAAAGATATTAAACCCTCGAACATTATCATTAATACCTTAACAGAACAAGTCAAAATTACAGATTTTAGCATTGCCACCCGACTAGATCGAGAAAACCAAATCATCAACAATCCTAACTTGCTAGAAGGCACTCTCGCCTATATGTCTCCAGAGCAAACTGGTCGGATGAATCGATCTCTGGACTATCGTACAGACTTCTATTCTCTAGGCGTAACATTTTATGAAATATTAACGAGTCAATTACCTTTTACAACCACAGACCCCCTAGAATTAGTTTATTCCCATATTGCGATTAAACCCGTCCCGCCTCATCAATTAAATCCAGAAATCCCAACGGCAGTTTCAGAAATAACCATGAAGTTATTAGCTAAAACCGCTGAAGAGCGATATCAAAGTGCTGAGGGGCTAAAATTTGACTTAGAAAACTGCTTAGAACAGTTACAAAGGACGGGGAAAATAGAAAATTTTCCCCCCGGTCAAAGGGATCGGAAAGGTCAATTACTGATTCCCCAAAAACTCTATGGCAGAGAGGCAGAAGTTGCCATCTTAATGGCTACTTTTGAAAGAGTTACCACGGGCGCAAGCGAAATGATGCTAATTGCGGGTTATTCAGGTATTGGCAAATCGGCTTTAGTTAATGAAGTTCATAAACCGATAGTGCAAGCACGAGGCTATTTTATTGCTGGCAAATTCGATCAGTTTCAGCGAAATATTCCTTATGCGGCCTTAATTCAAGCTTTCCGTGCTTTGATCCAGCAATTGCTCACCGAAACTACCGAAGAAATAGAAATTTGGCAACAAAAACTATTAGAAGCTTTAGGTCAAAACGGTCAAGTAATTATCGATGTTATTCCCGAAATCGAACTAATTATCGGTACGCAATCACCTGTACCGGAACTCAGCCCGACTGAATCCCAAAATCGATTTAATCTAGTATTTCAACAATTCATTCACGTCTTTTGTCAAGCCGATCATCCCTTGGTGATATTTTTAGATGATTTACAGTGGACAGATGGAGCATCTTTAAAATTAATCGAACTTTTAATAACCGATCCAGACAGCCAATATTTGTTAATTATAGGAGCATATCGAGATAATGAAGTAAGTGCTAACCATCCGCTAATCCAAAAATTAGAAGAAATTCAAAAAGCCAGTGCGATCGTCAATACGCTCGTGCTTCAAACTTTAAATATCAGTCATGTCAGAAAATTAATCGCCGATACTCTTGATGAATCTGAAAAATTAAATGTTTTGACAGAACTTGTTTTCAACAAAACCCAAGGCAATCCCTTCTTCTTAAACCAGTTAATTAAAACTTTGTACTCAGAAAAGCTGCTAAATTATGACTTTAAAAACGCTTGCTGGCAGTGGGACGTTAAGCAAATTCAAGCAATTGGTATTGCCGATTATAACATTGTTGAATTAGTGGCTAGGAATATTAAAAAACTGCCGGAAGATACTCAGGAAGTATTAAAATTGGCTGCTTGTATTGGTAATGTATTTAGTTTAAATGTGCTGGCGATCGTTAACGATTCATCTGCTTCAGCCACGGCCACATCTTTGTGGAATGCACTGCAAGCAGGCTTGATATTGCCCTTGTCGGAAAGTTATAAAGTTCCTCTAGTCTTTCTGCAAGAAGAACTAGTAAATTTGGCATTTGATGATTCTAAAGTAAGTTACAAGTTTTTGCACGATCGCATTCAGCAAGCAGCTTATTCTTTGATTCCCGAAGCCCAAAAACAAGTAACCCATTTAAAAATCGGTCAACTTTTGCTGAGAAATATTCCTCTAGAAAATTTAGAAGCAAATATTTTTGATATTGCTAATCAGCTAAATTTTGGCGTCGATTTAATCGCCGATCGGCCCCAAAAAAATGAATTAGCTTCTCTCAATTTAATTGCGGGTCGAAAAGCAAAGTCTGCAACAGCTTATGAAGCTGCTCTGAAGTATTTAAATATAGGCATTAAACTCTTGGCAGCAGATAGTTGGTTGCACCAGTACGACCTTACGCTTAATCTATATGTGGAAGCAGTAGAGGCAGAATACTTAAACACTAATTTTGACCGGGCATCTGAATACGCTGAAATCGTCTTGCAACAAGCGAAAGACTTGTTAGATAGAGTCAAAGTGTACGAAGCTAAAATGCAAATGTATATGGCTCAAATCCAGATGCCATTAGCTCTTGATACTGGGCTTTCCGTGTTGGAAATGCTAGGAGTTTCCTTAGAAAATGAACCTCCGAAAACCTCCATTGAAGATTTAATTAATCTCCCAGAAATGAATGATATATATAAGCTTGCAGCCATGCGATGCTTAATTAACCTTTTTTCTGCTGTTTATGTAGGAAATCCCACTCTGTTGCCTCAGATTATATTTACGCTCGTACATCTATCTATTAAATATGGTAATTCTTCAGTTTCCGCTTGCGGATATGTTTTGTATGCTTTACTCCTGTGCGGACCAATGGGAGACATCGATTCTGGATATCGGTATGGTGAACTGGCTTTAAGAATATTAGATAAATTTAATGCTAGAGAAATTAAATGTAGAGTGTTATGTATATTTAATTCTATGGTAATAATTTGGAAAGATCATTTGTATCAAACCCTAGAATCTACGAAAGAAGCTATTCAAATTGGGCTTGAAACTGGAGATGTTGAATATGCTGGCTATTCAGCTAACAATTATTGTACCTATAGTTTTTTTGTTGGAGAACATTTAGAATTAATCGATCGAAAGTCAGAGCAATACATTAATTTGATGCTTAATTTGAAACAAGATTTTTCTGCTAATAACAAAAAAATCTTAAGACAAATGGTTTTAAATTTTTTGGGTCAGACAGAGAATAAGTGCAGTTTAATTGGTGTGGCTTTTAACGAATCGTCCATGCTGCCTATTTTTATGGAAGCAAAAAATTCCTTTTCAATTTTTGGTGTTTATTTATCAAAAACGATACTTGCTTATTTTTTCAAAGAACCTAAAAAAGCAGTTGAAAATGCTTTGATGGCAGCGAAATATGCAGAATCCGTTACCGGTAATCTCAGTTCTGTCGAACACAACTTCTACCATTCTCTGGCTCTTTTAGCTAATTACACCAATGTCCAACCTGATGAGCAAGAAAAATACGTGGCTGAGATTTTAACCAACCAAGAAAAAATGCAGGTGTGGGCGTTCCACGCGCCAATGAATTATCAACATAAGTACGATTTAGTAGAGGCAGAGAAAGCGCGAGTTTTGGGGCAAAACGAAAAAGCGATCGCACTGTACGATCGAGCCATACTTGCAGCTGGCGAACAAGGTTACATCCAAGAAGAAGCGCTTGCCAACGAACTAGCAGCCGAATTTCACGCTGCGCGCGGTTCGCACAAAATTGCTCAATTCTATCTCACGGAAGCTTACTACGGTTATATTCGCTGGGGAGCAACCGCCAAAGTAAATGACTTGGAATCGAAATATCCGGAATACCTTTCTAAAATTACCACGCAAAAGCCTGTAGCGATTGACATCAACCATACCACAACCACCACAAGTAGAGGCGTTTCCGACATATTAGATTTGGCAACGTTAATGAAAGCTTCTCTCGCTATTTCTAGTGAAATAGTGATGAGTCAACTGCTCAACCAACTGATGAAAATTGCCCTTGAAAATACCGGAGCAACTAAAGGTTGTCTGCTCTTATGGGAGAACGGAAAATTTGTCATCGAAGCGGCGGCTGAAATTCAGGAAAATATTGTCCAATTTTTACCAACTCTGCCAGTTGAAATTGCTCGCTCTGTACCAATGTCAGTACTGAATTACGTGCAAAAAACTCAGGAAAGTTTGGTATTAAACGAAGCGTATAAACAAGAAATCTTTCTAGCCGATCCCTACATTGCCGAACGCAAACTAAAGTCTGTGTTATGTACGCCAATTATCAAACAAAGGAAACCGATCGGGCTGTTTTACTTAGAAAATAATTTGACGGCTGGTGCTTTTACGCCTGAAAGGTTAGAAGTATTAAAACTGCTTTCTTCTCAAGCTGCGATCTCGCTGGAAAATGTTCGTTTAATTGCTAGTTTAGAAGAGGCCAAGGAGCAATTAGAAGAATACTCGCAAACTCTAGAGTTAAAAGTCGAATCAAGAACGCAAGAATTACAAAAAAGCAATCAAGATTTGCAGTCAACCCTTCAAAAGCTGCAACAAACCCAGACTCAACTAATTCAAACAGAGAAAATGTCTAGTTTGGGTCAATTGGTGGCTGGAATTGCTCATGAAATTAACAACCCGATTAATTTCATTTATGGTAATTTAACCCATGCTAATGAATATATAGCCGATTTATTAGGGTTGATCGAGCTTTACCAGCAGACTTACTCCCAAACTACGCCAGAAATCGAGTCAGAAACGGAAGCGATCGACCTCGATTTTATTAAAAAAGACTTACCGAAAATATTAACTTCTATGAAAGTAGGTAGCGATCGCATTCGTCAGCTTGTGTTATCCCTGCGGAATTTCTCCAGGCTTGATGAAGCGGAAATGAAATTGGTCGATATCCATTCTGGTATCGATAGCACGCTGCTGATTTTACAGCATCGCCTCAAAGGAACGGCAGAACATCCGCCAATACAAGTTATTAAAGAATACGGTGAACTGCCAGAAGTAGAATGCTATGCCGGACAGATAAATCAGGTATTTATGAATATCCTTTCTAATGCGATAGACGCGATCGAACAGCAGTCAAAAGACAATTCTCAGGAGGCAGAATTTACACCAAATATTTACATTTGCACGCGAGTTTCCACTCCCGATCGCATAGCTATCCATATTATAGATAACGGGCCAGGAATTCCTCCTCATGTCCGCTCTAGATTATTTGAGCCTTTTTTCACTACCAAACCTGTTGGTAGCGGTACGGGTTTGGGATTAGCTATTTGTTACCAAATTGTGGTAGAAAAGCACGGCGGTGAATTGAAATGCTTGTCCGAAATTGGTAAGGGAACTGAATTCGAGATCTTGCTACCGCACGCGCTACGCGACCGTAATTCCCAAAGCCAACTATCCGAAAAATTTCCACCAATCTAATTAGATCGGGGCTTACGCAACTGCCATATCGATCGGCTACCTTGTTGCGCTCTCTTCACTGCTTAGCTAGAGAAGAGCGCTAAAGATTGTAGGGATGAGCGGGTTTTGATTTTAATTTGACTGTTGGAAATACAAACGTTTAAGGCTAAACCCGCCCCTACCCATTTGTAACAAACATTTGCATAAATGATATAAATCCTGTAGATGCTATACCACTGCTCTTGTGCGATCGTTTTTTTGACTTTCTTGCCTTTGATTTACTGTAAAGCCTTGATTTCAATAATTTTGGAGTACCAGCTTTAATTAGTTAGCATTAGCATTATTTGTTAATTTAACATCCTCAGTCAGGAACGCCCGCAAATCTAAATCCGTCCATAGGTTGAATGATTCAGCCTTTTTTTTTGTAATTATGCACACAGGCTAACTTATTAAGTTAAAAGGGATAAGAAAGTGGATGGGTTATTTGTCGAAAAACAAGTTGATTTAGGTAATAGCATAATTACTTATTTAGAAGGAGGAATAACGTCGAATTCCGATCCCATCCTGTTTTTGCATGGCTGGGGGGTTTTACTGGAACCGTATCAAGGAATTCTCAACCTTTTAGCCCAACGTTATCGCGTTATCGCACCTTATTTACCAGGATTAGGTAAATCCACCGCGCCTAATTTCGTGCAAGATTATAGCGATTATGCGGAGTTAATCGTTGATTTTCTCTCATCTTTTAAACAAAGAAAATTTCATGTCATCGGACATTCGCTAGGAGGCGCAATTGCGATCGCGATCGCAGTGTTAAAACCTTCTGTTGTAAGTAGCGTGATCGTAGCGGATAGTACGGGTATTCCCTTAGTTGGTTCCGTACCAGAAGCTGTGGTGCGAAGAGCGATCGAAATGGTTGCCCAAATGGGACAAATGAAGCCTCAACCCGTAATGGCGATCGTTCAATGCTTGCTTTACAACAGTTTTTTCCATTCCGAAAGAGTTTGGCAAATGGCATTACTGTCATTACATAAAGATATCAGACCGATGTTGGGAAGAGTTCAATCTCCATGTTTAATTGTTTGGGCAAAAAATGACCTGTTAACTCCCCTGACGTTTGCTAAAGAATTTTCCCAATTAGTTATAGGTTCTAAGTTGAAAGTTATAGAAGGAGCCTATCACGAATGGCTACTTTTCTTTCCGGAAAAATTTGTCAGGATTGTCACTGAATTTATTAAAGAAACAGAATCATCAGAGCAGTTAACCTTGATGAATGAAGCTTTTCAGAATTAGAGCGCAACTAGGGGAGTGAGTGATTTGGCTATCCATCACCATTTGTACTGCTTGCTCGAACGGAACTTTAAATTTTTCGATAGTTTCCGTTCCTTCTTGATTAGTAGCAGTAAAGGTTAATTGTTTAGCTAAAAATAGATGAACTGGACAATGAATGATTGACGTATCTAAATCCAATATACCTAAATTAATCCATTCTTCTGCTTTAATTCCCACCTCTTCTTCTATTTCCCGCTTTGCTGCTTCTAAAGGAGGTTCGTTGTCTTCAATTGCACCACATACTACTTCAATACTCTCTTTGCCAAGGGAATATCGAAATTGCCGAGTAAGATGAACGATACCATCTTTATCTAAGGGCAGAACAGCAATGCCCGGTTTCATTTCTACAGTGCTATATGTACCGAGTTCTCCATCAGGTCTGATAACTTGGTCTACTGTTACTTTGATATAAGAATCCCGGTATTTTTGATTGGTTTCTCGGATCGTCCAAGGGCCATTTTTGTGAGTCATATTGTTTGTAGTAAGGTCTTTAGTCCTTAGTTAATGGCGGTGAGAGGACTAAAGTCCTCACTACGAACCGACTTTATTGATTTACGTTGACACGATCGCGATCGCTAAAAGGATGCTGAGCATCATCAACTATTTCTTCAGCTTTGTCTTTGACTTCACTAAAAAAGTTTTTTGTCCCTTCTGGTTGTGGTTCATCAAGATGGAAATTTTCCCTTATATTGTCAGCCTTATCTTTTAGTTGAGCTTGAGTTTTGCCAATCAAATCTCGCTCGGGATGGGCTGCTGCATTACGTTCGACTTGATAAGAACTAGTATCAATTGTCAGCAAGTTATCGGCTTTCGCTTCCAGAGGATTGCCGTAACCAAAAGCAACATTCAGCAACAGAGCAATTCCGATAATCAAAGCGGTGGTAACCACCCGGATGAGCAGATTTTGCAACCAAGAAATTACGCTATTCATAAAATTCTCCTTTTTTGTTTTATCTAAATAGAATTCAGGAGTCAGAATTCAGAATTCAGTATGAATTTTGTATGACTGGCGGACTCCGAAAAGTGGGTTTCAGAACCTCGCTAAATCTTGAATTTAGCGGTCTATAATTAGTGATTGGTCTCTTATACCCCACTAATTGATTCTGAATTCTGGCTTGGAGAATTCTTCTTCAAGGTTTAATCAAAACTTTCACGCAATTGTCTGTTTTATGTTTGAAAATCTCGAAACCTTGCTTGGTTTCTTCCAAAGGCAAACGATGAGTGAATACTAATGATGGATCGACTTCCCCATTCAAAACTCGATCTAATAACATGGGCATATATTTCTGTCCGTGCATTTGTCCCATGCGGAAAGTCAAGCCTTTATTGAAAGCTGCACCCATCGGCAATTTGTCTACAAAACCACCGTAAACTCCCATGATGGATAAAGTGCCGCCTTTGCGACAAGCTACCATCATTTGTCGCAATACGGAAGGACGATCGGTTTCCAGTCGTACTGTTTGTTTTGCGGCGTCGAAAAATCCTTCTAATCCCATCCCGTGTGCTTCTAGTCCCACCGCATCGATGCAGGCATCTGGGCCACGTCCGCCGGTCATTTCTTTGAGTGCTTCCCCGGCATCGATTTCCTCAAAATTGATCGTTTCGGCGTTAGCAAAATCTTTTGCCATTTGCAAGCGATGGGGAACGCGATCGATCGCGATTACTCTTTCGGCACCCAACATATAAGCGCTTTTCATGGCAAATAACCCTACCGGGCCAGCGCCCCAAACTGCTACGATATCTCCGGGCTGAATATCGCACAGATCGGCACCCATGTAGCCAGTGGGAAAAGCATCGGAAATCGGCAATAATTTTTCGTCGGGAATGCCTTCGGGAACTTTCACTGCACCGAAATCAGCAAACGGTACGCGGATGTATTCGGCGAAAGCACCTGCATATCCGCCGAATAAGTGAGAATAGCCGAATATTCCCGCCGTGCCAAATCCGTAGATTTTTTCCTGCATCCAACCGTTAGGATTGGAGTTATCGCACAGCGACCACATCTGTCGATTGCAATAAGAACATTGACCGCAACCGATAATAGAAGAAACGACAACGCGATCGCCTTTTTTAACTAGCTTCACTTCGCTGCCAATTTCTACTACTTCCCCCATAAATTCGTGACCGAAAATGTCACCTTGTTTCATGCTGGGAATGTAGCCATCATATATATGTAAGTCAGAACCGCAAATGGTGGCTGAGGTAACTTTTAAAATGGCATCTCTGGGATTGAGAATTTTCGGATCGGCTACGTTGTTAACTCGGACATCGTTTGCGCCGTACCAGCAAACAGCTTTCATTGGTTTTTTCTCCTGATAATTTTTCTAGGTAGGATGGTGCGTTACACTTTCGCTAACGCACCCTACGAGTTTTTACGAGTTGCCACCATTCTTAAAAGCTTCTGCGGCTAGCATTCCTAACACTGCTACTCCCAAGGCTGTACCTGCGATCGCGCTCCATTTAATAGTAGGATTGCGATCGAACCAATCGGTAAAGCTGGGGATGGTTAAATTGTTGAAATCTCCCTCTATTCTGTCAAAACCTTCAATCGGCTCATAGATATTGTGAGGCGCATCTTCTGATTTTGGTCGATCGGTATGCTGTCCTTGAAAACCGATCAGTAGTAATAGAGTATCGGTAATTTGCGGCGAAATGCGATGCAATAAATCTAATATTTTTCCCGCATCGCCAACAATCATATCGCGGGTAGGATGTTCGGCGGCGTAAAGAATGGCTTCAGTAACTAAACGGGGATCGTAATAAGGCGGTACTCCAGTTGGTTTTACTCCGATTTTGGTGCGAATTTTGTTGTAATAAGGGGTGTTGATGGTTGATGGCAATATATTGGTGACGTTGATCGGTATTTTCTCGTGCAGCAGTTCCAAACGCAAAGAGTCGAGGAAGCCTTCTACACCATGTTTTGATGATGAGTAGGGACTTTGCAATGGCAAACTGCGTCTACCTTCCATTGAGGAAACGTGAATTAGCGAACCCCTTCCTTCCCGCTTCAGATGGGGTAAGGCTGCCATTGCACCGTATACTTGCCCTAATAAGTTGACATCGATGATGCGTTTGAATTCTTCTGGGGTGATTCGATCGAAGGGTGCGATCGCACCAGTTGCGGAGAGATGCACCCAAGTATCGAGTCGTCCGTACTGTGCAATGGCTGTGTCTGCGATCGCATTTACTTGTGCAAAGTCTGCTACATCTGCCAAATGTGCGATCGCTTCCCCGCCAAAACCGCGAATTTCCTCGACTAAAGATTGCAACCCCGATTCGCTACGCGCAGAAACTACCACTTTTGCGCCTTTTTTGGCGAATTGCAGCGCTGTATCCCTCCCAATACCGCTAGAAGCTCCTACTACTGCCACTACTTGCTCGTTGATTGGTTTTAATTCCACTGTTGCGACTCCTTTATTTATTATTAGGGAGAGGGAAAAAAGATGAAAGATAAAGTATGAAGTATGAAAATTAATTGTATTTATCTCCCCATCTCCCCATCTCCCCATTCCCTCAATTCACGCCTTCCCGCTATTTTCAATTAATCTTTTTAGTTGAAGGTACGCTCTTTCAGGGGTTAGGGGTTCACTTTCATTTTCATTAGGGATGTAGAATTGTCTGTTATCTGGGAAATAACGGACTACAAAACTACGGATCAGCCCTAAGGCCAAAGCCTTTTTTCCTAATTCTTCTGCTGTTTCTGCTAATGTATATTCATCGTGAAACTGATATTTTTTCATTTTTTTATCTCCCAGACATGAGGTTAGTCTTGTCCGCAATCGGCGAAAACTAAGGACTTGATGCCGTGTGAAAACACCTGAAGGTTTGTCAGCAGGAGAAAATTAGCTGGCACTACCAAAGCGATCGCTACCTTGAAAAAACCCAAACATCGGCTTTTCGATTGGATTGGGGTTTTAATCCAACATCGCGACCCCCGAAACGCTGGTGAGACGTTTTGGAAGTTTCGACTTCGTGGCCTTTACAATATGTAAATTAACTTTTATAAGTTAGGGAAACTTCTACCGGAAGAACAGGCTTAGTTTCTACCAAAAGAACGAGTTGAATCTTCAGTCAGCTAGGGGCAACCTACTTAGTCTTTTGTTAGTAAATTTAACACTCCCTTGCATAAACGCTCGGCGTTTGTGCGATCGCCGTACTTGCCATAAATGGTAAAAAAGGTTTTCATCGATACTTTTGGCAAGCAAGCAGCCATGTTATTAGTGATGAGCGAAATCAGGAGAGGAAACGAGAAGATGAAACAACCTGTTCCTCAAAGTAATGCCACGTATAGCAAGTGGGTTTTCAGTCGCGATCGCCAGTAACAACCTTGAAAATCACTGAAAAATAGAGCGGCTATTCATATTAAAATCAAAAGGCTGCTTGGCAGGTAAAAAAACACCCACTCTACCTCCTACTGAATTATCAAAATAAGTAAAATCATCATCAGCTTAAATAAAATGCCCCTTGGAATGCTGATGGTTGGGTGTAATAATCAGGGCATCTAGTATATAAAGGCCAATATTATGAACTCAGATAGTACTCCCGGTCACTTAAGCCCCAAAGATGTAGCACCCCACATTTATAAATGGAGTCGCGAGGAGTTGGAACAAATGCAGGCGATGATTGCAGGACAATTACACGCGATGAGACAATCAGATCGTTATCAGGAAAATTGGCAACAACCGAATCCTCAGACAGTTAATAGACCGCCAGTAGAGTGGAATCCTTTCTAATCCAAGATAGTCAGGGTTGTTAAGTGCGATGGTTGTAAAGTCATGCGTGCTTTTGATATGTAATAGTTTGTCCGCTCGATCGGGGATCGGGAATAGCATGGCATGAAAGGAAAATTATATTACCAATTCACCCAAATAGCGGCGGAAAATCTTTCTGCCTTAGTGCTTCCCGTTTCCCCTGTCAGAAATTAGCTCTCTCGATTTTCAATTTAAGATTGAAGACGCCAGTCCACGGATAAATATGGGGGATTGAAGGAAGATAAAAACTTTTTTCTCTCAACCCCTGATGTCTGGCTGCTCAAATCCCTGGTAAGGGTTGGCGAGTGGAAAACAGATCTAGCAACGAAATCTCCTTACTATACTAAATTTAAGCAGAGATTACCCGATCGGAACAGACCGCGATCGCTTAAGAAATGATTAGGTTAGGTAGCAAGCAAATAGGGAAATCCAACATTTTCTAGCGACCAAGCATGACCGGGACAACACGAGCAGTTTTTCGGACTCAGTAGCGATCGCTCTCCAATTCAGAATTACTTTATATCCTGAATATGAAAATTCAAAAGGGGCGAGAATATCTCCTCCCTTAAGCGACCCGCTTGATTACTGGTAGCCAACTTTGTTGGGTTTCCTTGTCTCAACCCAACCACTCTCATACCCAGTTTTGTATAAATCTCCAGCTGTATAGGAACGGATTTAGCACCAGTGTCCTGTAAAGTTAATTGGTAAAAAAGAGCAATATTACTTAGAAAGGGGACTTGGGCAAATGCTAAATATTAAACACTGCTAAAATTGTGCAGCAAATGTTTGATGTTTTGCAATTGTTATTTTATGATTCAATAGTGCAAAAAAAACTTGAACGCAAACAGAGGCAATTTTATGGCTGAAACTGCAACAGCACCATTAACAGGAAAGGCACTACTTCAAAAAGTCAAAGAACTCTCTCATTTGTCCCGTCGCGAAACCGCTAAAGCTTGTGGCTACTACACCAGCACTAAAAGTAGCCAGACCCGCGTAAATCTAACCGATTTTTATGATGCTGTATTAGCAGCTAAAGGGATTGCTCTCGATCCAGAAGGAGAGAAAGATGGTCGCGGTCGGGAAGCTACTTATCGGGTAAGCGTCCATAAGAACGGTCAAATTGTCATCGGATCTGCCTACACTCAAGCAATGGGATTAAAGCCAGGAGATGAGTTTGAAATTCGACTCGGCTACAAGCATATTCGGTTAATTCAACTTGACCGCGATGATGAGCCAATGGAAGACGAAGAAGAAACCGCTTAATCGATCGCGAAAGAATTCTTCGAGCTTGAATTCTCCAATGGAAGAGAGAATGCAACTAGTGGATGAATAAGTGGGTGTAAGACTCCCACTAAATTGATTCTGGCTTCTTCTTCAAAATTGGGTAAGGGATATGGGGAATAGGCAAGAATATAGCTAATGCTATGGGAGCAGACAATTTCTGAAGCAACTTGGTATTAATTTCCCATCCTCAATTTGCTGCCTAATATCCCATCCCATACTTCCTCAAAGGCGATTTGGATGAACTGAATCGCCTGTTTTTCCGTGGATGGTCATTAAGAAGTCTGAAGGTTGAAAGCTAAAAATTAACTTATTTTCCCCCATCTCCCTATCTCCCCATCCCCCCATCCTCTTTTAACTACAGCTTATTTTTCCGTGAGGGTTTCGATTCCATCCCAGTCATCGGAAAGAGGAGTGCTGATTAAGTTGGAACAGCGTTGTTGCATGAGTAATGCAGCTTTATCAGTTCTATCTATGGAGAGAACTGCTTTAAATTTTTCTAAAGCTTTGGCAAAGTGACGATTCAGATATAACTGGCGTCCTTGGTGATAAAGCTCGATTATTTGCTGTTTTGTAGCAGGAATCGGATCGGAGTGCAACCCCACTAATTCATAAAGTTTGACTGGTTGAATTCTTCCTTTTACTCGCACGATATCGAGTTCTCGCACCAAAACGCGATCGCTACAGGGTTGATAAGTGTTATCGCTAATTACGATGTCGCAGCCATACATTTTGGAAGTACCTTCTAAACGAGAACCGAGATTAACATCGTCGCCGATTACGGTAAATTCCATCCTGCGATAGTGGCCGATATTGCCACTAATTGCTTCTCCGGAATGGATACCAACGCCAATTCGGATTGGTTGCTTGTTTTCGGCTAGGCGACGAGCATTAAATTCGGCTAAATTCGATCGCATTTCTAAGGCAGTTTGGACTGCTCGCCAGGAATGATCTGGTAAGGGAACTGGGGAACCAAATACTCCCATAATGGCATCGCCGATGTATTTATCGAGAGTGCCTTTATGTTTGAAAATGGCATCTACCATTGAGGAGAAATATTGGTTGAGCAGATTTACGACTTCTTCGGCTTCCATGCTTTCTACTAAGTTGGTGTAACCGCGAATGTCGGAGAATAAAATGGAGACTTCTTTGCGATCGCCTCCTAATTTCGCATCGCCACTTTGTAACAATTGTTCGGCTAACTCTTGTGTCATGTAGCGATACATGGTATTTTTCAATCTCTTCTCGTCGCTGATGTCATCCATCACGACTAAAGCGCCGTAAACATTATTCGGATCGCTAGCATCGGCGATCGAGTTGATCGATAAATGGACGCTATTTGACTCACCTCCTTTCGATAGCAAAGTGCGATCGGGATAATATTGCTGGCGGGATTTTTCATCGCGACCTTTTAAAGCATTTTGCAACCAACAGTTAAAACCACCTTCTTTTAAGCGAACTACCTGCTGAATCGATTTGCCTTCTAAAGTATCTTCTTCCTGAAAACCTAACAATCGTTTGGCACTGGGATTTGCCGCAATAATTTCTCCTTCTGAGTTAGTAGAAATTACTCCATTTGTCAAGCTGCGGAGGATATCCCGCTGCATTTGTTCTTGTTGCTGAATGCGGATATATTGTTGCTTGACTTTTTCAAACAGCTTGGCATTTTGCAGTGCTACCCCAGCTTGAATGTTAAACGCCTCCATAAATTCTTCATCGCTGCGATGAAAACTCGCTTTCCAACATTCTGGTGCATGGGGCCAATCTTCCGGATTGTAGGGAGGAAAATCACCTTGTTTCTTTTTATTGACGAGTTGGGTGACGCCGATTAATTCGCGATCGGCATTAAAAATTGGCATACATAATAAGCTACAGGTGCGATAACCGTTCAACTGATCGAGTTGTTGAGAAACCACAGAATCGGGGTCTTTATATAAGTCAAAGTGAATGTTTAATGATTTGCCGGATTTGGCTACTTTACCCACATATCCTTTGCCAACTGGAACTCGCAGTTCTCGAAAAGAACCATCTGGTTGCTGAATATTGGCCCACAAGTCATTGGTATCGTGGTCTAATAACCATAGGGTACTGCGATCGGCATTCATGAGTTTTTTGGCAGCATCCATCACTCGGTTGAGGGTGGAATCTAAATCCAAGCTACTGGAAGCAAGGGATCTCGTTGCTTCTAAAAGTGCTTCCGCCGCCCGTTGTCTTTGCGTTGCTACGTAAAAAGAGCGAGAACTTTCTAAAATTAAGCGAATTAAAGGACAAAATTCGGCAAATAAATCTTCATCATCTCGCTGGAAACCCCGTAAATCGATTCTCTCTGCTAAAGATTCGCCGGCATTGTAATCGCTTTTTAACTTGTTGACTAGCTGAACGACGGCTACTAACTCACCGTAGTCATCCAACACCGGCAGCGTCAACATTGTATAGGTGCGATAGTTATGTTTTTTGTCTAATTCTTGAGCAGAAAAAGACCGACGATCGTCATAGAAATCGAAAGGAATATTGATCGATGTCTTTGTCTGGGCGACTTCTCCGGCGATACTGACACTTTTGAGAATGGGAATGCGAATTTCTAAAGAACCGTTACCATCATCTTTGGCAACTAAAGACCACAGTTCGTGAGCAGATTCATCCAATAGAAAAATGGTAGTTCGATCGGCTTGCAAAATCTCCCCTGTTTTGAGTGCGATCGCACTCAGCATATCCGTCAAAACAGCTTCAAAATTTTCATTGTCCAAGTTCAACATGGACAAAGTTCTATGCACGGTTTTCAACTGTTTTTCAACTTCTGTAAGCTGATGTTTGAAATTTTCTGGACTCAGGGGAGCAAAAATCTCCGAAAAGGTAGATTTTCTAGTGGCTAATGCCGTAGCTGATGAACTTTTCATTTTTTCATGCTGCCTGTTTAATTTTAAAGTATGAAATCTGAAAGATAAAGTATGATGGGTTCGCTTACTTCTTAACTGTATTAGACTGACCGGATATTTTCACTAGAAATAATCAGGAGTTTAACTCATAAAATTCAATCATTATTTGGTGATGGATTGTTCTAAAAGCTCTGATTATTCAGAAAATTCAGAAAATTCATGTTATGCTGTTGTAGAACCAAAGCCAATCATGCAATCGAAAATCTAAAATCGAATGACTAGTTTCGATATATTAAAGCTGGTAGAACTGGCAAATAATTATATTGATCGAGAAACCGGAGAAGTTCTCAGTGATGTGCAAAAAAATATACTTCGGCAAGCATTGGCAGGTGAAAAACTAAAGGATATCCAAGTAGCAGGATATAGCGGCAATACAATCCAAAGAGAAATCGCTCCTAAATTATGGAAGCTGCTATCAAATGTTACTGAAAAAAAAGTCAGTATAAAAACCGTGCGTTTAGTATTAGAAGAATTAGAGAAAAGCGATCCAGGGAAAACCGGGAAAGCAATTGAAAATTCCCCCCATCCCCCCATCTCCCCATCCCCTCTAGAATTACCCGGAGGATCGCTAGATTTAGCTTCTTCATTTTATGTCGATCGTCCTCCCATTGAATCTCGCGCTTATGAAGAAATCGGAAAACCGGGAAGCTTAATTAGGATTAAAGCACCCAAACAAATGGGGAAAACTTCTCTGATGGTGAGGTTACTGCATCAAGCGGAGAAATTGGATTATCGATCGGTTTCTTTAGATTTTGAATTGGCTGATAGCGAAGTTTTTAGCGATTTGAATCAATTTTTACAATGGTTTTGCGCTACGGTTACCGATGACTTGGAGTTACCAATCCAATTAGATACTCGCTGGAGTAAGTTTTTAGGAAGTAAGAAAAATTGTACTAACTATTTTGAAAAATATTTGTTATCGCAAATCGGTGTTCCTTTAGCTTTGGGATTAGATGCGGTGGATCGGGTGTTTCCCCATGAAAAAGTAGCCGATGATTTTTTTGGATTATTGCGTGCTTGGCATGAAAAATCAAAGCAAAGCGATATTTGGAAAAACTTTCGATTAGTCATCGTACACGGTACGGAAGTTTATATTCCACTTAGTAAAGATCAATCACCTTTTAATGTGGGTTTACCGATTGAATTACCAGAGTTTAATTCATTGCAAGTATGGGATTTGGCAAAACGACATGGGTTAGATTTCAATCAAGATCGAGTTGATAAACTGATGGCAATGGTGGGGGGACATCCCCATTTATTACGATTGGCGTTGTATAAAATTGCTCGCGATAACATTAGTTTAGAGAGTATCTTAAAAGATGCTGCTACGGAAACGGGGATTTATAGCGAACATTTGCGATCGCATCTGTGGTACGTAGAACGAAATCCCGGATTTGCGGAAGCTTTTAGAGAGGTGGTAGAAACGGATAACCCGGTGCAAATCAAAACTGCGATCGCGTATAAATTAAATAGTATGGGATTGGTGCATCTACAAGGAAATCAAGTTACGATTCGCAACGATTTATATCGGCAATATTTCCGAGAACGATTCCTTGGTGGTTAACATGAATTACGAATACAAAGTTGGTGGAAGTTTACCTCCCGACGCGCCTACATACGTTTGGCGACAAGCAGATCGGGAACTTTATAATTACTTAAAATCCGGGAAATTTTGTTATGTATTAAATTCCCGCCAAATGGGTAAATCGAGTTTGCTAGTGCAAACTATGCAAAGACTTCAAAAAGAAGATATTGCTTGTGCTGCGATCGATTTAACTGAAATTATCAGTCCGGATATCACGAGAAGCGAGTTCTACGGTAGTCTCACAGATACGTTAGTAGATTCCTTTCATCTAGGGGAACAAATTGGCAGTTTTGATGAGTGGTGGGGAAATCAAAAAAGGCTTTCTCCCATCAAGCGATTGAGTAAGTTTATCAAAGAAGTCCTGTTAACTAATCAAGCACTATTAAACAAGAATATCATCATCTTTATCGATGAAATTGATAGCGTTCTCAGATTACCATTTTCCACTAATGATTTTTTTGGATTGATTCGCGCTTGTCATAATAATCGCGCCGAGAAACCAGAATATAATCGCCTGACTTTTGCTATTTTAGGAGTTGCTTCACCTTCCGATTTAATTACGGGAAAAAATCATAGTCCACCTTTTAATTTTGGTGAAGCGATCGAATTAAATGGCTTTAAATTAGGGGAAGTTGAACCTTTGGCAGTGGGGTTAAAAGGAAAATCGCAAGATTGTCAGAAGTTGCTAGAAGCGATTTTGAGTTGGACGGGAGGACAGCCTTTTTTAACCCAAAAGTTGTGTAAATTAGTTATCGATTATGAAAATGATATACCGAAAAACAATCTAGCCAAGTGGGTAGATAAATTAGTGCGATCGCAAATTATCGAAAATTGGGAAAGCCAAGACGAACCGGAACATTTAAGGACGATTCGCGATCGCATCCTCCGCGATGAAAAACGTTGCTTTCAGTTATTAAATTTATATCAAAAAATATTGCAATCTCAAGAAGTTTCAGCAGATGACAGTTCGGAACAAATGGAGTTAAGGCTATCAGGACTAGTAGCCAAACATCAAGGTAAATTACAAGTTCGCAATCGGATTTACGAATCAGTTTTTAATAAAGCTTGGGTAGAAAAAGCATTAAGCGCCACTCAACCACAACTCGATCGCAGAGATGAAGAATTCATCAAAACCCTAGCGGAATTAGAAAGAAAACTCCTAGTATCTCAACTTAGTCAAATTGCTGAGGGGAAAGGTTCCGAACAAGCTTTATATGAAGTGCTGCGGGATGTTACTTTGCAAATTGGCGATTTATTAGGAGCCGATCGCGCTACTATTTACTTATTAAATGAAGATAAAACCGAGCTTTGGTCGCTAGTAGCCGAAAATCAAGGCAATGAATTTCTAGATATTCAAGTCAGACTCGGTTCTGGTATAGCCGGACAAGTTGCTAAAACAAAAAAAATGATTAACATTCCAGCTAATGTTTATCAAGATGCTCGTTCCGATTTGGTCAAAGAATATGATAAAAAATATGGATATTACACTTATAATATGTTGGCTTTTCCCATTTTAGATGAAACTCAGGAAACCGTTGCCGTTATCCAACTGCTTAACAAGCTAAAAGCCTCGGCAAATCAACAAATTGAATTTACCCAGAAAATCGATAAAAAAGGATTTAGCAAACTCGATCGCGAAAGATTAGCGAAGTTTACTCCTTACATTCAAAGAATATTAGAAAGTTGCCGATCTTCTTATAAAGCTACCAAAAAATTGAGAGCAACCGCTGCATTGGCAGAAGCTACTCGATCCCTTGATAAAAGTAGTTTGGATACGAAAGAAATACTGCAACGGGTAATGGATGCAGCCGAAAAATTGATGAATGCCGATCGCAGTACCCTATGGTTATTAGATCGAGAACGCGGCGATTTATGGACGGAACTACCCAATGTGGGAGAATTACGATGCGACATAGGAGTTGGTTTTGCCGGTCAAGTAGCAAAAACTCACGAACCAATTATTATTCCCTTTGATTTGTACAACCATCCTAATGCTGGGAATGCCAAAAAAACCGACCAAAAAACAAGTTATCGCACTTGTAGTTTATTATGTATGCCTGTTTTAAATCCCGATGGGGAATTGTTAGGAGTAACTCAGTTAGTAAATAAACGAAAAAAAGGGAATTTTCCTGAATATAACCCTACTGAATGGCCAAAAGCACCCGACCAATTTAAAGCTAGTTTTGATGAGAACGATCGCCAATGTATGCAGGTTTTCAACGAACGTGCTGGCGTGATTTTGCAATATGCGAGAACTCACGAAAAACTCAAGCAGTTAACGGAAGTCAAACCGAAAGAAGTCGTGCATAATACTTTGGTGATGCTGACTAATACGATCGGTAACCAAAATGATGACAGTTTTTATCATGCTCTTTACAATATGCTTAATTTCCTTACTTTATCAGTTAGTAAGTTAGTTAATGCAGACTGCGCGACTATTTATCTATTTAATGTAGAATCACAAGAGTTTTGGACGTTAATTTTAGAGAACGAGGCAGATATCCCAACGGAAATTAAGATAAGTGCTGCTGAATGTATTGCCGCTCAAATAGTTAATCATAAAACATCAAATATTGTTATAACTAATGAATTAATTTCTTGTCAAATACTTTACCAACAGCCAATTTATCATAGTTTGGTTTTACCTCTCTACAATCAGTCGGGAAATTTATTAGCGATTGTCGAATTAATCAATAAATTAAAGCAACCAAAAGATTTATCAATTGATTTACTAGAACAAATCGATGCTAATGGCTTTACAGAATTCGACTTTCAGCAAATCGAACAGCGTGCCGAATCGATGTTACCGATTTTAGAAGGTTTTCAATCTTTTTATCGAGAAATCAAAACTATTCAAAAACAACGCGCGATCGATACTCTTTGGTCGGCTATTAGTTCCGTTAGCCAGCGCAGTTGGAGTATAGAAGAAGTGTTGCTTTACGTGATGGAAGCAGCCAAAAAACTCACCAATGCCGATCGCAGTACGTTATGGTTAGTCGATCGCAAACGTCGCGAATTATGGACGAAACTACCAGAACGAGACGAACTGCGCTGTAAAATCGGAGTTGGTTTTGCCGGAAAAGTGGCCCAAACTCGCCAAGCGATCGTCATTCCCTTCGATTTATACGATCATCCCAGCGCCGATAATGCCAAAAAAACCGATCGAGAAACAGGTTATCGCACTTGCAGTTTACTGTGTATGCCAGTTTTGAGTTTTGACGGCGAATTAGTTGGCGTTACCCAATTATTAAACAAACGCAAATCAGGCAATTTTCCCGAATATAATACTGCTAATTGGCCGTCAGTTCCCGACTATTTCAAGACGAGTTTTAATGAAAGAGATTTGCGGTATATGGAGATATTTAACAATCAAATTGGGATTGTGCTTCAGAATGCTCAATCTGATGATTGAGGACGATCTCAAGCAGTCGGGTAGCTGGGTAAAACTAAGGATTATATTCAAATTCCAAGAGCGATCGCACTCCTAACCTATCTCCTGTCGTCGCTTTTCCTATTTGGTAAATGTAGCCAATATTCCAAAAAGTGAGCCGGACGAATAAGGAAATTAATTTGACAACTTTTTTCTCATAATTTTTATCACAAATTTGGATACCCTGGTATGTTATCTCAAAGCAGCAACCGTGCCAAACTGGGTAAAGCTTCACCATAAGTGGGATGGATGTGAACCGATCGCTCTAACAACTGCCAAGTTGCTCCTGCTTCCATCAGAGATAAAAATACATGAACCAGTTCAGCAGTTTCGTAGCCCACCAGGGTTGCTCCCAGGATTTTGTCTGTGTCGCGATCGATTACCATGCGATAAAACCCAAGCTCATGTCCCCACTCGATCGCACGCGCAATTTGGCTCATGGGTAAGGTGACAGCACGCGCGTTGATGCCTTGTTTCTGAGCCTGTTCTAAGGTCATACCCACTCGCCCCACCTGGGGTTCCGTGTATACCGCATAGCCAAGAACGCGATCGCTCCGCGTCCGGTTTTCTCCACCCAAAATTGCTTTTAAGCGGCGATAGTCTTCCCACGATACGTGTGTAAAGGCAGGCTGTTTAGCAACATCCCCGATCGCATAGACTCCAGAACAGGTAGTATGGAACCGCTCGTCAATTTTGACGAAACCGCGATCGTCTAGCTCAATGCCGCTAGCGGCTGCATTTAATGCACTTGTATTGGGTTTTCGTCCGATCGCAACCAGTAACGCTTCTCCCTGGAGTTGTTCGCCACTACTCAGCGTCAGACTAAATACATTATTCTCATAGGCAACCTGATTTACATTCACCCCAAAATGAAGATGAATTCCATCCTGCTTGAATGCTTCTGCTAACACCTCGCTGACATCAGACTCTTCCTGCGCGAGGACGCGATCGCCCCGCACGATTAAGTGAGTCTGACTGCCTAAACGCGCCAATCCCTGCCCTAATTCCAAGCCAATATAGCCGCCTCCGATCGCCAATAAACGGGCTGGTAAGGCGTTCAAGTCAAAGAAGTTACGATTGGTCAGGTAAGGAGTTCCTGCAAGTCCGGGAATGTCAGGAATCAGCGATGACGTACCCGTGTTAATAATTACCAAAGGAGCCTGAACGGTAATATCCCCACCTTTGACCGTCCGTTCGCCCACAAAAGAAGCTTCAGCACAAATGACTTTGACACCAGCAGATTCCAATCGCTGGCGAATCCCCTGATTAAAGCTGCTGCGGATTCCCCGAACTCGTTCCATAACAGCAGGAAAATCAACTTTTACCTCTGTGTGGATGCCTAACTTTTGGGCTTGGCGCGATCGCCCTGCTGCATGAGCCGCAGCTAAGAACGCTTTGGAAGGAGTGCAACCATAGTTGATGCAACTGCCACCTAAAGCATCCCGCTCAAACAAGACAACCTTACGTCCCTCATTGGCAAAATCAACTGCCAGTGGAATGCCGCCTTGACCGCTCCCGATGACGATGACATCTACTGTTTCCATCAGCGCTAAACTCCTCGACTCCTATGCCTACCCTACCTGTCTAAAACAATTCAAAATTCAAAATTATTAATTCAAAATGACAATTCAGTGGGGGCTTGTACTCAGAATTGATCGATTAAAAATTTTTATTTCTTCTTAATTTTGAATTTTGAATTTTGAATTCAAAAAGTTGTCTTGGCAGACCACTAGCGAAGCCCACCGGAGATGTACAGCGTTTCGCCAGTGATCCAGCCTGAATCGGAGGAAGCAAGGAAGACAACGGCAGGAGCGATGTCCTGTGGCTGTCCAATGCGACCTAGTGGTGTTTGCGCTTCAATCTGTTGGCGACCTTCGCTCTGGGTAATTCCTGCTGTGCTTGCCCCCTCCGTTTCCACCATGCCAGGATTGATGGAGTTGATCCGAATGTTGCGGGGGCCTAACTCTTTGGCTAGCGACTTCGTGATGGCATCAACAGCCGCTTTGGTAGCACTATAGATTGAGGTATTGGCGGGCGCGAGGGTGCTAACGATCGAACTGATATTGATAATGCTGCCGCCTGCCGAGCCGAAGTGCTTTACGGCTTGTTGCGAACTGAAGATTAATCCCAGCACATTCAGATCGAATTGCCTGTAGAAGTGTTCTTCAGTGATGTTTTCAAGTGGAGAAAATTCATAAATTCCAGCATTGTTGACCAAAATATCCAGCTTGCCGAATGTTTGCTGTGTCTGTGCAAACAGATGTTCGATCTCTGCTTTTTTGGCAACATTGGCTTGAACTGCGATCGCCTTACCGCCTGCGCTGGTAATTTCATCAACCACGCGATCGGCCCCTTCTTTGCTTGATGAATAGTTAACGACAACGCTTGCACCTTCGGCTGCCAGATGTTTGGCGATCGAGGCACCGATGCCTTTCGATGCACCTGTAACGACTGCGACTTTTCCCTCTAGTTTTTTTGTCATACCTGTGATTTCTGCGGTTGTTGGGTAATATTTGTCCGAAACAGGTGCAAACTTACCAGAATGCACCCATTCAGTTTTTTAACAGGGATATCTGACATCCGTGCATCCGCATCAGGATTTGATGAATTCCAGCAGGTCGGCGTTGACCTGTTCTTTGCTCGTGTCGCCCAGACTGTGCGTTCCGCCGGGATAGATCTTCAAAATCGAATTCTTGACGAGCTTCGCAGACAACAGGGCAGAAGCGCCAATCGGCACGATTTGATCGTCATCACCGTGAATAATCAACGTCGGTACGTCGAACTTCTTCAAATCCTCGGTGAAATCTGTTTCCGAAAACGCCTTAATGCAGTCATAGGCGTTCTTGTGACCAGCCATCATTCCTTGCATCCACCAGGACTGGATCAGACCTTGGGAGACTTTGGCACCGGGTCGATTGAAGCCAAAGAACGGCCCGCTGGCTACATCTAGGAAGAACTGCGATCGGTCAGCCAAAAATGCCGCCCGAAAGCCGTCAAACACCTCAATGGGCAGCCCACCTGGATTCGCCTCCGTCTTGAGCATCAGTGGCGGCACTGCGCCCATCAGCACGGCCTTGGAAACGCGCTTGGTACCGTGCCGTCCGATGAAACGCGCTACTTCACCACCGCCTGTAGAGTGTCCGATCGTCACCGCATCCTTTAGATCCAGCGCCTCAAAGAGTTCCGCCAGATCGTCAGCGTAGGTATCCATATCATTGCCGTGCCAAGGTTGGCTCGATCGGCCATGACCGCGACGATCGTGGGCGATGCAGCGGTAACCGTGCGAGGCGAGAAAAAACATCTGCGATTCCCAAGCATCCGCGCTCAGTGGCCAACCGTGGCTGAAGACAATGGGCTGTCCCGTACCCCAGTCTTTGTAATAGATTTGCGTACCGTCCTTAGTCGCGATCGTGCCCATGTTGCTCCTGTGTCAATTGCGAGCGTTTGCCAATCTGTATCTGATTCGGACGTAAACATAACTGCAATCGAGCGATCGGTTACCAATCGATTGCTAATTGATGGCTGCTTATCTAACTTTCAATCGGTTATCTTTAATTCTTCAATTGCGATCGAGTTTAGACTACTCAAATTCTTAATTTAAGATACCAGTTTACTTAGAGATTGCAAACTTCGCGATATTAACGGGTAACGATAAAAGCAGCCAGCGCGATCGCTATCAAATCCTCAGCCAAGGCAGCAGGAACCGCACCAATCCTTGCAATGGCAGCTATCCGCACCAACCGACCCCCATAGGCACCGACCAATGCGCCCGCAACACCAAGGATCGCTCCCACAATTGCCAAACTACTGTTTGCTCCAGCGATCAGCCATCCTACAATACCGCCACTGAGAATCCGAGCAATCAACGCAGGGGGACTGGTACGAGACGGGATTTGCGGTAGCATATCGGCAATCAACTCAGCCACTGCCAGTACAGCCAGAACGATCCCTATAATGCCGCCACGTACCAGAAATAAAGCAGCCGGGGCTGTGAGCGATCGTAGTCCCGCAACTAACCCAAGAAAAAAAGCAGAAATCAATGTTACGAACATAAATACTCCTTCTGTTTTCGTAAGTGTAGCCAATATCCCAAAAGCTCAGAGTATAGATAGCTTTATCGCCCAACTTTGTATTGAAAAACTCATTCAACTTTGGAATGTGGCTGTATTCACTTGAAAGATATTCAATATTTGTTTTTTCTATCTTCAGCATTCCATCCATCCTTGCGTTCATTTCTGGGAGGTGCATACTCATAATCTATAGATTGATCTGTTGGAGTACCCCAATGTTTGACTGCTTGCCAATGCGCGATCGCCACATCCACATCTGTCAAGCTGACAAAACCTCGTGCGATCGCTAAATTCCAAACATTGAATTCCCCTTGTAGTTCCGTCTCCCAAACGAAGGTATTACCGATGATAACTTCTAACGTTCCAAGGAGTTGTTCTGTTTCTGGTTTCATAAGTTTTTTCGATCTCGCTAAATTTTAATAAAATCTAACAAGTAAAGCTATCAGTAACAACGCCTATCCAATCGTCTGAGCTAGTTTTTCCCAGTACATAATGAACGGTGAGATGCTCTCCTCCAATAATGAAATCGAGATTGTATACTCTAGCATCAGTAAGTTCTGAATTGAAGAATTGATTTAATCTTAATTCTCCATCGGCAATTTCATAGTCACCATTATTAATTCGCAGAAATGTGTTAACTTCACGAACATCAATAAACTGAGCCTCATCTAGAATTTTTTCTATAACAGTCTCTCGGCTGTTAGTGACTGCGATCGCCCATTTTGGGTTAGCTTTTGTCAGTTCATACTCTCGAATTGGATAAACCAGTGAATTGGTGATTTCTTTAAGTTGTTTAATTAAAGCTGTCATCGTTTCACTGACAGTTATTTCAGGAATATTAAATTGAGGAGATGACCTAGTGGTATTATATTGTTTGGGTGCTAATCCTATCCATTCTCCTGTGGAAGTTAAACCAATAATTACAGGTACTCCTTTAACATCCTGAGTTTGATTCTCGTTAAATAGAGTAACGCTACTACCATATAAACAACGCGGTAAATAGGGAAAGCAATAACTATAAATCTGAAAATCAAATAAATTAGACTGTAATAAATGTAATAAATTTGTGTATTCCTGAATCAAAGATAAAGGCTGCATTTGTTCAATTGTTTTGAGAAAATCATCAGTGGAAACGAGAGTTAGACTTTTAATATTATTTAGAAACCTTTCAAAGGTAAATTCTCCTCTCTCTTCAGTTTCCCAAGTGACAATCTCATAAGGTTCATCTCCTACCAAACTGTAGTATATACCATCAGTAAGAATCTCTAAAGTAGCAATAAGTTGTTCTGTTTCAGATTTCATAGTTAAGAGCCAATCAATTAAAAATTAAAGTCAAATGGTCTGAGTTTTGATAGTTTTGAGGGATTCAAGAAACCCGGTTTTTTAGAAAAACCGGGTTTCTGACTCTCCGACAACCAATCGAAATTAACTTGGTAGACTAATAACGCAAGTATCAACAACTCGATGGCGAGGAGATCGCTTGGTTGTTTTATAGTACATTTGTACCTAAAAGTCAACCTCTACCACGACAAGAAGGCGAAACTATTCCCGGAGAATAAGCTGTCACAGTTAATGGATTAGCAGTCAAAATCACCTTACCATCTGACCCAATTAACCATCCTTGCGCCTCCACAATTTCACTAGCAGATTTACTATTAGATGGCAGAAAAGAACGAACATTTTCCCCTTGCAAAGATTGATTTTCATCAATCGTTTGCCTTAAATCCATCCAAGTAGCATCGTCATTTAAAATTTCATTAGGATTAGGAGGTAAACCACCTTTACCAGTCACAATGAATTGACTTTGTTGGGAACTGTCAGGACGACAGGTAGAAGCAATCAAAGCAGTAGCATCCATCACTTCCACTTGCGGAAGATTAGAAGTTTGTGGTTGAATATTTGCTTCTACAGTGACGGTACCGCTAGCACTAATTGCACTATCTAGAGATTGAAAAATCACCAAGCCAGCACTATTATCGCTTGTGATTCTAATGTTACTACCGCCATTAGGAGCTATCGCATCAGTTCTGATTTGACTACCTTCTAATAACACTAAACTTTCTACATTAATTCCTATATTACCTTCAGCGGTACCGGGTGCTGAAGCAGCAGAAATTTCACTTTGATGGCGCAACTGAATACTTCTTCCTTGCAACTGAATATTGCCACCTTGACCAGTAGAAGATGAAGCATTGAGAAAGCTTTGATTGTTTAAAATTAGATGGCGAGAATTAACAAATAAACTACCGGGATTTCCTTCTTTTTCACTTCTGACATTAACACCTGCGCCATCTCGGACAAGCAACTCTCTAGTGGTAATCGTCACGTTACCTGCATCCCCTTTAGATTGAGCTTGAGCAAGTAAACCGCTACCATTTTGCACGCTAGATGAAGCATTGTTCAAATTTACTAAATTAATAGCTTTGTTGATGATATTTGCCGCGTTTCCATCTCCTTTAGCGATATCTTGTGCAATCGATTTTTCAGTAATAATTGTTACGCTTCCTGCATTTTCAGCACCCAAGATACCACCCAACTCTACAGAATCGGAAGCATTGACGCTGATGTTTCCGGCTTTACCTTCTCCACTAGTGATAGTAAGGATTCCCGCATTATCGATCGCAAAACGTCCGGTGTTAATTGTTACGCTACCTGCATCTCCCTTACTGGCAGTTCCCGCAGCCAAGCCACTGGGAATGATTGCATCCGGTAAAGTGCTTTTCAGTTCTACCGACTCGGCAGCATTGATAGTGATATTTCCCGCTTTGCCTTCCCCTGTCGTTCCGGTTATTATTGCGCCATTCTCGATCGCAAAACGTCCAGTATTAATTGTTACGCTACCTGCATCTCCCTGATTGGCAGTACCAGTTAGCAACGCACTGGCAATTTTTACATTAGGTGAGGCAAGTTCTACTGACTCGGAAGCATTGATAGCAATATCACCTGCTTTACCCTCGCCAAGATTTAAAGTGATGATTACTCCATTTGCGATCGTTAAACGTCCAGTATTAATTGTTACACTACCTGCATCTCCCTTACCCCCAGTGACGGTAATCAAACCACTAGCAGATTGTTCGTTGCTAGAAATGCCCTTCAGTTCCACCGACTCGGAAGCATTGATAGTCAAATCTCCTACCCTACCGTCCCCAGTGCTGACCGTTCCGATTCCCCCGTTCTGAAGAATGAGTCGTCCGGTATTAATAGTTACATTACTAGCACTACCAGTACCGTAAGTAGTCGCAACCAATCTACTCACGGACTGATTATCAGGTGCTTTTCCCAACAATTCCACCGTTTCAGATGTTGTTACTACTAAATTTCCTGCTGTTTCTGACCCCAAAGTATTAGTAACGATTTGGGACGCATCCGTTAATGTTAAGCGCCTCCCACGCACTTGAATATCCCCTGCACCTTCACCACTTGCAAAAGCCCAAGATTGTTTTTCCAGTTGGATATTGCCAAAATTCTGCACTCCTTCATATCCTAATGACCAACCAGAATTAGTAGGATTTAAAGTTACTAAACCAGACCCGGTAACGCTTCCTAATTCAATTCTTCCGGAGGGTGCTTTTATAATTCCTCCTTGTAGGGTTACATCACCGCCAACTAAGGCGATAGTTCGCTTAGGTTGTACCTGCAAACCAATCGGACTGTTCAAAAATGCTAGTTCTCTAGCAATTCCTTGTTCGTTAGTTTCTTCTAAAGTTGATTCCGGTAATAATAGACCTTCACCTTGTACGATGATATTTCCTGAATGGGCTCCGTATTGTAACCCAGCAGGTATGCTAACTGTTAATAAAGGTGCAGTTTGGGTAGCAGTTGCGCTAAATTGAGTTCCATCAGTAAAGTTGATGCTATTTGCCGTACTTGCTAAAAATGAGCCACCAATATTTAAACGTGCATTTCCACCAAAAATTATTCCGTTGGGATTTAATAAAAATAAGTTAGCACTTCCATTGGCACGAATTAAGCCATCAATATTAGAAATTGTGTTACCCGTCACCCGACTAAATATATTTTGAACATCGGCTGCGTTATTAAAAAATACCGTGCCGCCAGTAGGAATAGAAAATTCTCTAAAACTGTGAAATAAATTACTACCCGTTGTTGTTCCTCCCTCAATTAAATTAACATCTCCTTGTGGAGTAACAATCGAATTAACTGGCAAAGTAGCATCTGGTACAATTTGTGCCGTAGTTGGGTTAGCAATTAAAAGAGATGCCCCTGTAATACCTAATGCAGACCAAATAAAGCAAGAATATTTTTTCATTAGATAAAAGTAATCAGTAGTAGGTAATGGACAATAATTACATTATCCACTACCTACTACCTATTTCAGGAAGTCTTAAGTATAGCTAGCACCAAGTAAGTTATAAATAACCTTTGAAAAAATCTTCACCCCATGCTTGATTAATTCATCAGGGAAATCGTAATCGCAATTATGCAATTGCGGATATTTTTCTCCCGCGCCTAAGCCGAAATATGCTCCTTTATAATGACGGATGTAATGGCCGAAATCTTCCGACCAACGAAAAGGTTTTTCTACTTCAATGCAATGATAATTGCAATCGGCAACAGCTTGCTGGACAATTTTTACAGCTTCTTGATGGTTTACCGTGGCGGGAAATTCTTCTGTCCATGATATTTCTACATCTAGGTGATAATTTCTCGCTGCTGTTTCCACTAAATCTATTGCTTTTTGGGTTAAAACTTCCATATCAGCATCTTGATAACTTCTTAAAGTAGCCATAACCTCTGCTTCGCCGGGAGTCGTACCAAAAGCTACTTCACCTAGTCTGCTATGAATAACTGTAAGTAATACAAAATCTTGGAAAAACTCTCGTCTTGATGGTAACTTAGTTAATTCCGTAATAATTTCTGCTACTGCTAAAGCCGGACTATTGCCGTCTTCTGGGTGCGCTGCGTGGGAAGTTGCTCCTTTTAATTTAACAATCATTCCTTTAGAAGCTGCCGCAAAAGTGCCTGATTTAATTAGCACGCTACCAAAAGGATATTGAGGGAGATTATGCAAACCGAAAATATAATCAGGTGCTAACTTTTTAAATTTTTCTGAATTTACTATCCAATCAGCACCTTCACCCGTTTCTTCCGCTGGTTGAAATAATAGAATAACTCTACCACTTTTAACCGGATTTTGATTTAATAAAGGTGCTAATCCGGAAACGATAGTTACGTGACCGTCGTGACCGCACATATGAGAAATTCCCTGACATTTTGAGCGGTGAGAAAATGTATTGATTTCCTGAATGGGGACGGCATCCATATCGCCACGAATCACAATAGTTGGGCCTGGTTTTGCACCCGTATAAATTGCCGCCAATCCCGTTTTGCCAATATCTGTGATGATTTCATTTGGGTTGTGCAGCGCCACAAAGTTTTTAATTTTTTGAGCAGTTGATACTTCTTTGCCTGCTAATTCAGGATTTTGATGAAGTTCTCTTCTCAAAAGAGTCAGCGAGCTTAACAAATCGCCCGATAATTCCATTAAAGGTAATGATAAACTAACCATTTTTTTTACTTGTTGTTTTTGAAACTATACGAGCTTAAATGAAAAGAAGTTAGCTCTTATATCGTAAAAATACGGATTTTGAAATTAAGCAAATACAAGTATCTCCAGCTAGCTTCAAAACACGATTTATTTAACAATACACTTGACAAAAATAAACAATTCCTTAGTTCGTAGGTTGGGTTGAGGTACGAAACCCAACCTACAAATAAATGGTTAAAAACCCGGTTTCTCTAAGAAACCGGGTTTTTATTGGCGAGAAACTATTCAGTAGTTAATGGCAGATTTATTTTACTTGGTTTGCTAACCGGATTCATCCATTTTTCTAGCCAACTAAAAGCACGGGAAGAAAGTAAAGTTAGTACTAAATAAACTAAGGCAACCGCTGCATAAATTTCAAAAGCGCGATAGTTATTGGCGACAATTAATTGACCTTGACGAAATAATTCTTCAAAACCGATTACTGCAACTAAGCTAGTATCTTTGAGCATGGTGATAAATTCATTGCCTAAAGGTGGTAGCATTCGCCGCAATGCTTGGGGAAAAATTACGTAGCGCATGGTTTCCACGTTTCCCAATCCTAAAGACTGGGCGGCTTCTGTTTGTCCTTTTTCAATTGATTGAATACCGGCACGAACGATTTCTCCGATATAAGCAGCACTATTTAAACTTAGTGCCATAACTGCTGCTGTTAATCGATTGAAACTAAATTCTAGGCCAAATCCTTGGATTAATGCTGGTAAACCAAAGTAAATCATAAATATTTGAACTAGTAAAGGCGTGCCTCTAAAAAAGTCAATGTAGGCTAAGGTTAACCAGCGCAATGGTTTAATTGGTGAGAGGCGGGCGATCCCGATTAAGGAACCGCTAATCATGCCTAAAATTACAGACAATGTAGTTAAATATAGAGTGACTAATGCTCCTTGTAGTAAGTTTGGTAAGGCGGCGAGAATAATTGCGATCGCATTTACAGAACTAGCCGAACTATCAACAGCAGTAGTTGCAGGTAATTGTGGTGGTTCGGCATTAAACCATCGTCGATAAATTTGGGCATAAGTGCCATTTTCCAAAATAGTTGTTAGCCCTTTATTAATGTTTTCTAAATTGGGAGAACCCTTTGCCATAGGGATACCATAATATTCTTCTGTAAGTAATTCGGATGTGACTTTTAATCCTGTTAAATTGTTTTCTTTGATGGCATAAAGAGTTACTGGTGCATCGTTAATCACTGCATCGACGTTACCATTAAGTAATTCTTGTAATGCTAGTGGTGCGTTATCAAAAGTACGAATTTGAGCGCCGGGAATTTTCTTTGCTTCTTCAGCGCCAGTAGTGCCAATTTGCACGGCGATGCGGCGGTTGGCAAGGCTTTCTAAAGATGTGATATTTTGATTATTTGCTTTAGTTGCGATCGCTAATCCTGCTTTAAAATAAGGACGGGAAAAATCCACCACTTTTTGACGTTCTGCCGTAATTGTCATCGCACTTACGGCAGCATCGATAGTTTTTGCTTGTAAAGCGGGAATAATCCCATCAAAAGGCAAACTTTGAAATTGCACCTCAAAACCAGCCGCCTTGCCAATTGCCCTCACAATGTCAATATCAAAACCAACTAATTCGCCGTTTTTTCCCTGAAATTCAAAAGGGGGAAAAGATGGTTCCGTGGCAACTTTCAATGTCTTTTGAGCATTAACTGGACTGGTAACCAGTAGAGAACAGCAGAAAACCAATAAACAAATTGAGCCGAAAACTAAAGGCAAGCGTAGTTTAAGAGACTGAAATAACTTGTACATTTGATTTACTTTGCTGTAATGTGAGTAAAATAAACTAAATAATTAACAGCATACTAGATCGAGTTATGAAAGATACTACTCCGGCTATTTTATTTGAAGGAATCGAGAAAAGTTTTGGTTCTCTGAAGGTTTTACAAGGAATTAGCGGCTATATTAATCGCGGGGAAGTGGTGGCGGTAATTGGTTCGAGTGGTTGTGGAAAAAGTACGCTGTTGCGTTGTTTTAACCGTTTAGAGGCAATTAACGGCGGACGTTTGGTGGTGAATGGGATAGATTTGTCTCATCCAAACATCGGTCAAAAGCAATTGCGAAGATTGCGATCGCAAGTTGGTATGGTATTTCAACAGTTTAATTTATTTCCCCATTTAACGGTGTTGGAAAACTTAACATTAGCACCACGTCAAGTATTAGGAAAATCCCGCACGGAAAGTGAAGAACAGGGGCGATTTTATTTAGAAAAAGTAGGTTTAGCCCAAAAAGCCGCCGCTTATCCCGAACAACTGTCTGGGGGACAAAAGCAACGAGTTGCGATCGCGCGTAGTCTGTGCATGAATCCCCAAATCATCTTATTCGATGAACCTACCAGCGCCCTCGATCCTGAGTTGGTGGGAGAAGTGCTGTTAGTCATGCAGCAACTTGCACAAGAAGGAATGACGATGGTGGTAGTCACTCACGAAATGCAGTTCGCCCGCGATGTAGCGCACCGAGTAATATTTATGGATAAAGGATTGGTAGCAGAAGAAGGCGCGGCAAAGGAAGTTATGACTCAACCAAAATGCGATCGTTTGCGTACATTTTTGAGTAGGATGAATTTTGCTTAAATTGCTTAAATTAGTATTATTATTTCTCTTGATATGGCGTTTGCTATTAGCGCAGAACGGCAATTGAAAGATTGAGATAAGATATTTGTAATAGTAAATAAAAAATAAAGAGGTAGCGCAATGCAACTAGAGGATTACTTTGAGTTTTCAGATCCCGATGACAATTATCAAAAATTGCGCGATTTATTGAAGGCAGGAAAGTGGAAAGAAGCCGATGGGGAAACGCTGAGAGTAATGTTAAAGGTTGCGGGAAGAGAAGCAGAAGGCTGGCTGGATGAAGAAGATATAAACCATTTTCCTTGCACGGACTTACGCACTATAGACCTACTTTGGGTAATACACAGCAATGGGCGCTTTGGCTTTTCCGTACAAGAGTCGATCTGGGATATTGTCGGCGGCGGTTCTTGTTACGAACTCTCTTGTGAGTTCGGAAATCGTGTAGGATGGTATGAAGAAGAGACAGAGAAATGGAAATATTACTCAGACCTCACTTTCACGCAAAACGCCCCTTTGGGTCATCTTCCTACCCTCTCTAACGAGGAACAAGAAGAATGGGACTGTTATCCGTTTTTTGTTGACTGGGTTAGTTGGGGAATCCCTTCTCTCTCGCGGAGACTTAAACAGTGCAATATAATATAAGCTTTCGGAAAATTATTAAAATTTTCAACAGAGGAAATTTCCACGAAGCTATGAGGATTCTGGCTTACGATACCCAATAGATTTTATATTTTAGAATTTTAGCTAGTTAGTTTCAGAGGTTAAAATTGTCTAAGAAAAAGTTTCGGAAGTCTGTTGAGAGTATTCGACAACAGATTATCAAACACCACCAAAAAATTGCCAATGAGCAGCAAAAACAAACCCCTGATGAAAACTTAATCCATTACTGGCAAAAAGAGATTGCCGGATTAGAAAAAAGTTTAGCAAAAGCAGAAAAACGATTGAGGCGCGGCTAATGATTTCCAAACTTGAAAAACCATTACAAGTTAATTCTACTCTCTCAGTTTTGTTAAACGAATTAGCAGAAGAATGCGAAACAGTGCTATTTCTATTAACGCAACTAAAATTACCCAATCTAACAGATGACCAAAAAGGCGATATTCTCGCCGAACTAACTGGCGCTGTCTCTCATTTGCACGTACATACGGAAGATTTACCCGATTTGATTGCGGATGAAATTAAAACTTTACCCGATGAGGAGGATTAAAAATGTCAGGAATATCAAAATATACTTTATCGGGTTCAGCTTTCTTTTTTTTCTTCTTTGTCAATCCCCAACTCCTGTTGAAGTTCTGCGATAGTTTGCGGTTCGATCTTTCCTGTTTTAGACTCTTCGATCGCATTCATTAACCGACGTGCATTTGCAGGCGATCGCAAAAGGTAAACCGTCTCAACTAAACTTAGCAAATCTGACTCAGCTATCAATGCTACATTTTCACCTTCACCACGGTTAATGATATAGACCTGATGATTTTCTACTACCTGGTCTAACAATTTAAACAAGTCATTTTTTGCTTCTGTTGGGGATGTGATTTTGTAAGACAGCATTAGCTAATTTAGATAACAATTGCTGATTTTTTTAAGTTTAGCAAATTTTCGACTAAATATCAATTCTAGGAACTTCGCGATCGCCTATAATCTGATGAAAGAGGTGAACGATGACTACACTACAAACTAAACTACCAACTGACACCTGGGTAGTAGCGAGTTGGGATGAATTCATCCAGATAAGTCAAGACCCTGCTTATCAAAAAGCCAAATGCTACTACCGCAACGGACAAATGAGGATTGAAACGATGGGAGTTGGGCCAAATCACGCCAGCGACAATAACGTTGTCACTTTTGCGATTACTTTATTCTGCACTATCAAAGCTGTCGCTCTCAAAGGGCTAATTAACTGTAGCTACCGAAAAACTGGTGTTAGAGAAGCACAACCAGATATCTCTTATTATATTGGTGAGCGATCGCAATTAGCACCAACCGGAAGCGCAATAGCTAATCTCGATAACGTTCCACCACCAGATTTAGCAATTGAAATTGCCGATACAAGTTTAGCTGATGATATAGGAGCAAAACGATTACTTTACGAAGAGTTAGAAGTTGCTGAATATTGGGTAGTAGATGTACAAAACGCTCAAATTATTGCTTTTGCAATTCTCGCTAATAATGGCAGTAGACGCATTACTCAATCTGAAATTTTACCGGGATTACCGATTTCGTTGCTAGAGGAAGCTTTACGGCGCAGTCGCGATGAAAATCAAGCACAGGTTGGCGCTTGGTTATTAGCGCAATTTCAGCAATTATAAATTTAATTAAACTTTATTAATCCACTTATTAGCAATTGCTCTTTTCGATTGTTAATAAAAAAAATGCGGCTATTTTTCACAAGTTTGGCAAGCATCTTTACGCAATACGAAAAGCCTAATAGGATCGAGGCAACAACCACAGTAAATACAGCTACCTTGCGAACGCCGTTCTATTTTTTTCTGCAATTCAATCAGCCTTTGGCGTTCGTTGACATCAATGCCACACGCCCACATCAAAGCTTCTTCCAATTCATCATCAGCCGGATTAATAATTACCAGGTTGTTCGTCGGCTGATTGTACCAAAAAAGCAACGAAATATGATGAGAAAATGGCCTCACATTTGTTCTGAAAAACTTGCATTCACCTGGCGATAAAGGCATAACTCTGTTAACAATCAAAGCGACAAGCGTGTTAACTCTATCTTGCCATTTTGCTTGCTGCTCGCTACGATTTCCTCTGTGGCTATCAATGGAGTAATACCACTCGCCATTGTTTCGCTTGCATAATCTATCTTCTCGCGAGTAACCACGATCGGGAGACCATGCTAATACACATTCAGTAAATCCATTTTCCAGTGCTTTTTCAGCAAGTATTTGGTGCCCGCGCACTAGCATTTGCTCTGTTTCATCAAACAGGATAGAATTCATCCAGGGCTGCTGATGGCTTTTTGTATTAACCATTTTACTTTGCTATGTTTAAGTTTTTCGGTAAGGTTTAACCAAATTGTGCATCTCAAACTAATTTTAGCTAAACCTTACAAAATGTTTGCAAATACTATAATAGTTATAGTTAAGTTTTTTGTAAGCGAAAAACTTTTGAACGGTGCGCTACAAAAAATATAACGCACCAACAAAAGTTAATTTATTTACCCCACAGGAACAGTTGTTTTTACCGATTCCCTTTGATGCAAATTCTTAAACCATTGCCCCAATCTCAAATACTGATGTTGCCAATCTTCACCCAAGCGGAGAGTGTAATAACCAAGGGCGCACAAAGCGGAAACATCTGCCGCCGTCCAGTTTTTTCCTAATAAATAAGTAGAGGTGGTTAATTGTTCATCCAAAACTGGTAAAAGTCGATCGATCGCGCTTTGATATTTAGGATCTGCATTCTCGCCTTTCAGCTTTCGATACCACAAAGCAACAGCGTTATCTGCCAAAGTATCTCCGATATCTTCCCATTTGCGACACTCCAGGCGTTGTTTGCGATCGCTCGGATAAAAACTCGGTTCTGGATAAGTTTCGTCCAGATACTCCATAATCAAAGTAGAATCCCAAATCGTCGTCCCATCTTCATCTACCAGCACTGGCACTTTGCCAATTGGCGAAATTTGGATGAATTCCGCCGATTTATTCATGATATCAGTTGCTTTCATCTCGCAATCCAAATTTTTCTCAGCTAACAGGATGCGGATCTTCCGGGCGTAGGGCGATCGCTGTGCATAGTACAAAACTCTGGCCATAAAATTGTTATTTGGTATTAAAATCAACAATTTTAGAGTTTATTATATGCTTATCGATTCTACAAGCAGGCTCTCAAATCGAAAAAAGCGATATTTTACAGAAATCTTTTTGTATTGACAAATACGAGTTGATTTAATACTATATCCATGCTTTTGGTAGATGAAAGCGGCAATTGTAAACAATTATTCTATTCAAAGTAGTAAAAATTATTGCTAACTTCTAACGCAATTACAAAACAGTTAGATTAAAGGTCAATATCTTTTCAAATGCAGTCTAAAGTTGTTTTTGGCAATGCCCAAACAGAAGGAAAGAATCGCTGGGGATGGTTTATCGGGCATTTTATTACCCCTGAACATGACCCTCGCTCCGCATCTGATTTAGAGGTAAAATGGGCGATTCATAAAGCAGGAGAAGGGAGAAAAGAATGGGCGACCAATGCCGAAGCAACAACACTTTCTATTCTGATTTCGGGAAAATTTCTTCTGCAATTTCCAGATTCAGAAATTTTATTATCTTGCGAGGGTGATTACGCGCTTTGGTGTCCAGGTGTACCCCACTGTTGGTTAGCTGAAGATGACTCAACAATTTTAACAGTTAGATGGCCTTCTTTGCCTGGGGATAGTAAAGCAGTTGAGGGAAAATAAACTACAGCGTTTTCCATGAGTACACAGAAACCCGGTTTCTTCAAGAAACCGGGTTTCTATCCTGTACGTAAGTTCTGTTGAATATTAGCTCAAAATAAAAACTATACCTTCGCTTTTTGTGATTGTAAAAACTCTGCTATAGCCCGATTAAAAGCATCAGGTTCTACCAAAAAAGCCCAATGATTGCCAGGAATCTTTTGAAAGCGAATATTTTTCAAATAAGTCCGGTAAGGTTTAATTTGAAACTCACTGCGATTTAGTCCTTGTTCCGGTTGTAAAAACAAAGTTGGCACATCCAATGTTTCCGTTAATCCCGCCACCAACATGACATCTTCAAAAACTTCATCCCGACATTGCACAACAAATTTACTGCCCCAAGTTCCATCTTTCTTTTCTTCCATTCCCGCTTGAAATACTGCTGATTGCAACTCACTCCAACCCTTATATTGTTTGAGTTGACGCGCTAGTTGTTCGGCGGCGGCGTAACTGGGAAATGGCCCAATACATTTGAGAAATGGTAAAACTTTGTAAAAGAAGGGAAAAGTCAGTTTAATGAAATTAGGCATTTTGCCAATAAAAAACGGATCGATTAACACTAAGCTGCGGAATTTTTGGGAATTTTCTCTTGCCCAAACACAAGCAACTTTTGCCATCCAAGAATGGGCAATGATATGTGCAGAAGACCAACCTAAATTATCCATCAGCGCTTCTAAATCAGCGATAATATCAGCACTGCGATAACCGCTTTCTGGTTTGCTGCTGTCTCCATGACCCCGCATATCTGGCGCTACACAGTGATAAGAATCTGCTAGAAATTCCCCCAAACTAGCCCAAACCAAAGCATGATCCGCTAAACCATGTAATAACAGCACTGGTTCTCCCTTTCCCCACTCCAAATAAGAAAGGTGAATTTGGTTCAATGTTAAACTTTTACGTTGCAACTCCAACTTTGGCATATATTTAAATTAATCCAATTCTTATCTGCGTTTATCTGCGTTCATCTGTGAATATCTGCGGTAAAAAATATCCTCTACCATATCTCATTTACAAAAGGCACGATCGCATTTACAAATTCTGCCGTTTCTTCATAAGGTAAAACATTTCTCCCCGCCATCTTTACCCCTTTACCTTTTGGCAAACATCCCAAATAATCAGCCAAACGTTCATCGGGAGTTTCCTTTTTTCCTTCTCGACTAATGCTTGATGCCTTTTCTCCCAACACTACTAAAGTTGGTTGAGTAATATTTGCGATCGCATTTTGATAATCTACTCGCCAAAACCCCGCCAAAAACGAAAACACCGCATGACGGCTAGCCGCATTTTCCGCCCCCGCTTTCAACATATTCAACCACTGTTCATCAACATCTTTCGCATCAGTAAATAGTTGACGAATCGAGAAATTACGCAAAAAACGGCGGCTTCTCGCATATTCAAAAAATGCCCTACCAACCGGAGAATCGAAGATATTCCAATTTAACTTATGTTTCCAATCGGGAGTATTATTAGTAATTAAAGGCCAAGCCGGAGGCCCAGACAACACCAATCCGCGAATTAAACTAGATTCTTTTTGCAACTGCACTAATTCAACTGCTACTGGAAACAAAGCACCTTGCACTACCAAAACAACGGGTTTTTGTACCACGTTTTGCAAAAAATAATGCAACTGTTTTGCCCAATCACTCGGATGATAAGCGACTCGTGGCATATCGCTATCACCGCATCCCAATAAATCGGGATTATAAATAGTATTATTATGATTTGTACTATACCATTGCTGGCAGAATCTTGACCAAAATTTGCGGGATAAGCCAACGCCAATGGGATGAATCAGCAACAGAGAAATACCACTATTACTATTTGGGTTATGTACTTCATAGGAACAACGATAATTTTGCCAATTGTAAAACTGCGTTGGTAAATTCTCTGTGGCCGAAATCATCTCCATAGTTATCACCCTTTTAAATTTTTCTCCCGTATTGATGGGAATAATAAAATATAATCACTGTAGGGTGCGTTAGGCACGGGCTTTGAAATTTAGTATTTCAACTAATAATTTGCAACCCGTGCCGTAACGCACCACCCCGCTTGCTTGGTGACAGATATGAACATTTTACCCCATCGACCCGAAACAGCCTTTTAAATTTGTGAACTACCTAAAACTGTTTCGTTCCAGTTAGCGTTACTATTGTTATCCCAGTTTACCCCATCAGTGAACGCAAAGTTTAAGGATTTTCCATCCTGGGGAACGGAAATAGTAGTTTCCCAAAATCCATCATTTCGTTTCACCATTAGTTTATCGGTAACTTGTTGCCAATTGTTATATCCCCAATGTAATTTTACCTGGTTTGCATTTGCCAAATCACCTTGATAATAAATAGTTAAGGCTTTGCCTGGTTTGACATTTGCTGGGTTATAATCAACAGTTATTCCTTCCTGTGGTTTATAGGCATTTGCCACGTAACGCCGATAAACAATTTCCGGCATATCCATCACTTTGGCATGATAATTAGATGCTAACAAAGTGATATATTCACCCATCGACCAAGAAAGGGGAGTCATCGATTTCGTGGGCGTTCCGGGAGTATAATCAGATGGGGCGTTGAGATCCCAAACTTGTTCGGGAATCATATCAGAATTATTAGCAAAAGCACGCATAGTTGCGAGGTAATTGTCTGCGTTATGATGATTTGCGATCGCAAAATGACCCCGTTCCCCCGTAAAAATTGGCCACAAACGCCCAATTCCAGCACCAGTATAATCAGCGCCAGCAGCAGTTTCGCCATAACCATCATGATTGTAGCGAAACCAAGCTTCTCCTTTACCGGGAATAGTTTGTTTAATGGTAGAGTCAATTTCCGGAAGAGATGCCAAAATATAAGGATTATTTGCCGCTTTTACCCCATGTCTGACTAACTCTAAAAAACTGGTATCCACAATGGCACGTTCGTCATGAGAACCGCCACCATTACTAATGTGCAAAGCGTGTCCGTCGTTGGGATTACCATTATCATCAATACGTTCAAAATATTTACCATCACCGAGAGAACCGCTAGTAGTAAACGTCCAATTTTCTACCATACCTTGCCAGTAATCGGCTGTTTCTAAATAATGCTGTGCGCTAACAGTATCTCCTTTGATTTTAGCGATATCGGCTGCACAAACTAAAGCGGCTATTTCTGCGGCAATCGTACTCGGAGAATAACCGGAATTTTCTTCCCAACGTTCTTGTTGGGTAATCGGCCCGTGCTTTACAATATAATCAGCAGCAGGTTTAATGTGCTTACCATAAGTATCGGCATCCTTGCGATTTAATTGCCAAGCTAAAATAATCGGAAATGCCGTTTCATCCATTTGAATGCTATTCCAATAAGGCGTACCATCAGTAAAAGCATTCTGCAAAAAATGTCCGTCTGGTTGTTGCATGACATCGAACAACCAATCTAAACCGCGATTAGCAGTAGCTGTATCTCCTGCTGCAATCAAAGCATTGGCAAATTTATACAAATCTCGCGGCCAAACTAAATGATAACCCCCTTGCATAGCAATCCCAAAAGGCGTACAAATCGAGTAATTAGCATTACCCCAAGGATTACCTAAACCTGCCACCATCGCACCAGAAGTTTTATCGCTTGCTGCTTTAAGCGCCATTGCTGCTACATAATATTGTTGGTCGGCAGTACCGTCAAAATTATTCAAACTGTTGGTGTAATTATTCCATTGTGCATTGTAAGCAGACAGCATATTATCGAAGTTATTGCTGAGAGTTTTGGCAGCTGTTTCTTCTGCTTCAATATCTCTATTGCCAAAACCGAGAACTAAGTTAAAAGTAACTGATTTTTGGTTGGTGTAAGGACTTAAATCGAACATGGCAGTTTGAGCGATATTTCCGTTGGTTGCCGAGTCGAAATGCCAGTTCATCATATTATCGATGTTGCCACCTTTTAAATCTTGCCAACCATCGCTATGTCCGACAAAGCCATTGGAAATCATGCCTTTTTGAAAAGGCAGCGAACTCGCCAATGCAGATGCCATACCGCTATCAGAATGCTTTGCTACCAGCATTGTTTGATTGCGGTAAGTGGTAGTATATCCTGTCGTTGAGTTTCCTTGATTGTTAATTGCTGGATGATATAAAGTGTAAAGATGAAAGTCTCCAATTGTGCCAGCTAAAGCGGTGAAAGTTACTTGTTGAATCAGCGTATTCCGGTTGGGGTCTGTGAAAATAACTTTGTCGATTTTATATTTGCCATTTTTGGCGGTGTTGGTGATATTCCAAGCTAAAGAATGCTGATTATTCAGAGTTACTTGACGGATAGTATCTTGTTTTTCTTCATCTACCCAAGTTTGGCTAGCATCTCCGATTAAAAATTGCCAATCTACGGTTGCTGCTTTATCTACAGAAGGATAGAATACTTGAGAGATAATGCCATCAAAACCCGTAAACCAAACTTTAGAATTAGGATTTTGAGCAGTGCCTAAAAAAGTGAGGGTGGAAGGCGACCAATTCGGACAAATGCCGGGATGACCGAATGCTTCATTGTTAGTAATCGTTCTGGTAAATGCTGCTTTATTTACTATTACGAATAGCATCACTGTTAAGGCAATGATGAACGTGAAAAACCAATTAATTTTTTTCAATTTTCGAGTACCTCGTCAACAAATTGGCGCATTTTATCGTAGTGTGCGCCTTTCCAAAAGATTTGATCGCAATCTATACAGCGGTGGAAATCATGGATGTATTCTTTGGTTTTGGGTGGCAGTTTATCGAGAATCATTTCTTTAGCAACTGGTGCCAATAAACCATTACAGCGCATACATCTTTTAAATGGCGTTACTGCTTTTTTAATATCGAAACGTTGTAAGACTTCTACTAATTGTTTTTCCGGATTTGTTTGACGGACGTAATAGCCATACACTACTATGCCACGTTTTAGTAATCCGGTATCGCGAGTGAGCAAAATTCGCTTTTCATTACTAGAAATTTGTGCTAATTCTTCATCTCCGTAATCATTTCTGTATAAAGTATCAAAACCTAACATTCGTAAAGATGCCGCCAATCTTCCCAAGTGAACGTCAAGCACGAAACGAGGAACGGCTAATGGTTCTGGTTGCACGGAAATGGAGTGAGTAATATTACTAGTGGCGGAGGCTGGATAAACGTTGATTTCGTCTCCATCTTGCACTAAGTAAGAAAAGTCTACTGATTCGCCGTTGACTAATATGATGGCAACTTCCGGATGGGGAACGCCTAAAGATTCGATCGCATCTTTAATAGATGGAGATTCTTCAAAAACATGAATAAATTTTACATCTCTTTTGCCAGGTGGTAGAAAAAAATTTAGTTCTCCCTGAAAGTAAAAACTCGCTGTCGCCATATTCGATGCTTAATGCCTCATGCCCTATTTTCAGGATACACAATCAACTAGAAAAGTGGGGTTAATTAAAAAAAAGGGCATTTCGTTTGTAGTGACGACTAAAGTCCTCACTACAAACTACGATCATATCAGAGGGTAACTGGCGACTCTACATAAATCGTTGGTTCTTGCATGGTAAATTTAATGCCATAACCATGCAACTTTTTAGAGATTTTGTCGTTTGCCAATTCTAACAACCGCTTTCTGATTTGAATGGAATTCTCACTCGATCCTAAGATAAAAAATGTTACTCTGGTGCGAGTTGTTTGTTTTTCGTCATTGTCTAATAAGGCAATATTGGTGCTACCCGGATCGATGCCGAATAGGGAGTCGGTACTTTCTGCGATCGCTTGTTGCACCAATGCCTTTTCTCGTTCTTCCAATATCTTTAAAAAATCAATATAAAGCAAGACCATGACTTTCTTGCCCCTAGTAATATTTTCTATTTCTAAATTTGCCATTATAGAGTTAGGGATAACATATAAAGTACTCTTAGCGGCAGTGCGAATTTTGGTCGATCGCAAACCGATCGATTCCACCCGCCCAAACAAACCTTCCGCCATTCTTTGAGAAGGCTGCAATCGAATATATTCTCCCGGCACAAATGGGCGGTCTAAATATAATACGATCGTTCCTAATAACTGTTCTAAAGTTTTTTGGGCTGCGAAAGCAACTGCTACGCCAACAATTCCTAAACCAGTGACTAAGCCAACTAAATCAAACCGATTTTTGGCAAAACTTAAAACAGCAAAAAAGCCAATAATTACATTAAAAACCGTTTCCAATACCAATAATATTTCGTCTACTTCTCGACCGAATTTAGTTACTAAATTTATGCCATAATGACGAACGAATTGGCGAAATAAACGGGAGGCTAACCAGGCAATACTGACAATTACTGCTAAATCTACTAAAGGTGAAAGAAAATTATATATTGCCTGATACTCCCGAATCAAGTTTAACGATAAATTAATTAAAATTAAGCTACCTGCTATTTTAAATAAATGCCTGATTGGATGAACTAAGTTATCATAAATGGCCGTGATTTGCTGGGGAAAAAATTGCCTGACAATCAGCCTCACGAAGAAGGGGGTATACCGTCCAATTAAAATGGACAATAAAACAAATACCAGGAAGATAGCTATTCTAATCAATACTGGTCTAAGAGTATCAAACTGAATAGTATTTTCTAGTGTTAGTGTTTCTAAAACATCCATGTTTAAATTGTAATTGGAGAATCAACATAAATAGTTGGTTCGCTTACATCAAAACCAATCCCGTATTCCGTTAACTGTTGGGTAATACTTTGAGTAGCAAGATCGAGGAATTGGCGGCGCAGTTCCATCGAAACTTCTCCAGAACCTAAGATAAAAAAGGTTACTTGGGCTTGGGTGTGCGTAGGATGTTCTTTACCCTTGCCATTGGTTCCGATCTTATCGGGTAAATCCTTAAAAATTACATCGGTGCTGCGAGTATCAATGCCGAAAATACTGACGGTACTTTCTAAAATTACTTGGCTAATCAAAGCTCGTTCTTCACTCTTAATAGCGCGATAAAAGTTAAAGTAAATAATTGCCATTACCTTTTTAGCGCCAGTAAAGTTTTCGATATTGATTTGAGTGAGAGAACTGTTAGGAACGATCATTAAAGTACCTTTACCAGAGGTACGAATTTTGGTGGAACGTAAACCGATCGATTCCACTCGCCCAAATGTCCCATCTGGTAAACCGATGTAGTCATCGACGGCAAACGGACGATCTAAATAAATCACTATTCCACCGATGATTTGTTGTAGCGTGCTTTGGGCGGCAAAGGCTACTGCTAAACCACCTACTCCCAAACTTGCCACTAGCCCAAAAATGTTGATATGATGAGTTTGGGCAAACAAAATGATGGCTACAACCACGATAATCCCATCAGCGAGTAGCCGAGTGAGAATCAGTAATTCCGTATTTAGTTTGCGACCGCTTTTAACGGCAAATTCTAATAAATAGATATCGAAAAATTGTCGGAAGATTCGCGAAGTTACCCAGCCAGCAGCGATCGTTAAAGCTAATCCGATCGGCAGTTCGATTACCCGCAACCAATTTCTATCTGGTAATAAAATAAAGCCTAGATCGGTGAGCAACAAAATTATTGCTATTCCCAGCCATCCTTCATAAGGGTTGACTACTTTTTGATAGGCTTCTTTCGCTTGCAGAGAAACGAAACGAGTCACTAGCGATCGCGCAAATGGCAAAACAAAACCGCCTCCGAAAAAAATCAACAGACCCGCCAATCCTAACCAAATAATTGGTAATTCTCGATCGCTATCCAATACTGCTAACCAAAAACTGAATACCTGCAATCATTTTCCTCCGAATTCATCAGCAACTTAGATTACCCGTTAATTTAGGAATGATTTGGTGCATCAAGAACGCTGACATCAATTAAAGGTGTCGCATTAAATCCTTCATTAATTAAGTGGTTTTGAATCGCACTGGTAAGCTGGGTACGAATCCTTTCTGAAGATAGATTGACACCTGCCTGACGTTGCACGTAAACTACACCAAGTAGCGTATTTTGTCCTTTAATATCAGAGCGAGTAAAGCGGACATTTGCTTCTACCAGTTTAACAGTATTATTGCGATCGACTACTTTTTGAACTTCGGTAGTTGCGCGAGAAGTAAGACTAGATCGCTGAAGGTTGGGAGAGTTCCAAAACTGCCAAGTTAGCAAACCGGAAAGTATTAACACTGTTGCTGTTAGGGCAGATGTAAAAACCGATTGCTTACCTCGATCGTAGCGAGCACCCCGAGGAGACAAACCGTAGAGGCGAAACACAATTGCCGCCGATAAATTAATTCCTACCAATTGCAGCAACAGTACGAAAACGCCGTTAATAGCCAGATCCCATCTGCCAATGGCGCTTGCCATCCCAACTAATCCAGCAGGCGGCGCCAGGGAAGCCGCTACTAACACTCCCACCGCTGCCCCCGATACCAGGCTACTGCTTTCTGATTGAACCAGAAACAAGGCACCTGCTGCACCAGCCGTTAAAGGAAGCAAAACTGCCACTGATGAGATCTGGCTTCTTTCCACCATTAAACTGGTGGCGACTTCTTGCCCCATAATTAAACTAAGTGCGCCAGTCACCAAAATAGTGACTGCGAGGGCGGCAAAATACCGCAGCAAGCTTCGTTTGAGTAAGTATGTGTCACCCCTGGCAGTTGCGATCGCTACATTCATTGCTGGGCCCGCAAAGGGTGCTATTAGCATCGCCGCCACTTGCAGATAGCTAACATTGGCATACAAAGCAATCCAAACTACCACCCCTGCAACTGCGGCATATGCGAGAAAACCTTTCCAAGAACCAATACTTTGCAAACCAGAAAGAAATACCTCTATGGGGCTGCGTTCTTGTACGTCTTTAACTTGCTGCGGCGCTTCATCTGCGGGTGGTTGCAGCGCCATTACTCCCACCGGCATCAGCGTCACTTTCAGCGAAGGTAAATCTTCCAACTCCGCCAATAATTTCTCAACTTTCCCATTAGAAACGTGAACGATTACCACGTCTATTGGTTTGTCATCTGCTGTCCCCTCCCACAAGGCAAGGTTTGCCCCGTCGTAAGATTTAGCAATTTCTAAAACTGTTTCTCCACAGCCACGAGGAACATTAACGATTAGTTGTCGCATTTCGCTTTTCCTTTCAACTGTTTTGCACACTGCCCAGTGGAGTGAAGTTTTTAACTATTTAAAACTAGGTGAATACCTACTGCTTTACCCATTCTCAGTATTTGGTTACAGCGAGATAAAACCTGATTTTTTAAGGTGGTTTCTTCCACGATATGAGGAAGATTATCGAAAATTACTGCAATGGCACGAATTCGTTTTTCCGTAGTTGATTCCGAGTGGTTATAGAATGCCTGATAACGCTTATCTATTTCGCTTTCTAATAAGTTAAGTGCTGCCATTGCCATATCTGCATTTTGCAGTTTAGGCTGCCACAACCAAGTGCGATCGCTATCAAAATTAGGAAAAATATAGCTTTGTTCTTTTTGATAACATTGAGTCATTTTGTCTTCCTCCTCTTTTACTTACTAGCCAAAGCTGTTTGATATTCATATATTTTAAATTTTGATTGATGATGACGTTTAGTTTAAAAAAAATTATTAAATATTGATTTTAAATAAACCTATTTAAATTGTTTGTTTGAAGTTCTTTATAATCAAAGTTATAGTAAAAAGATACCAACACTGTACGGATCGATTGCGTTAATTTTCATTGTTATTGTTACACGCCAAGGATGATGAGCTATTAACAAATTATTCGTTTTAATGGTGCTAATCTCCAATTGCCCGGTGTTGATAAATAACTTTCCGTTGGCAGGCAGAGTTTGACAAACTATGTCTTTAGCGGACACTGCATCCTCCGTTAGTTAGGATATTCCAACTTTATAGAGAGATTTTCAACTATCCAAAGGCGGATGTTATTTGATTAACAACCGAAGCTCATCCATATTAGACCTCTCCAGAAAAGTAGAGACGTTAAATACAAGGTCTCTACAATGGTTCCACGTAACGCACCTTTCTTTTTTGAAGATGTCTATTGGATTCGTTCGATGATCTAGATTATCGGCTCGAACTCGTTGAACAGCCGAAAATTAGGTAAAACAGATAAATATGACGGCCAGCCTGCGAGTAGCAAATTTAACTCTTAACAACAATAACTAGCAACTTACGTTTTTAGCGGGAATTTGTATACTAGAAAACGCTTTTTATAAGCGGTGAAATGGTAAATATCCCGGAAGTGTGATGGTCAAAGCAGTAATTTTATGGTTAAATAAAACCATCTACAGATTAAAAAGTAGACAGCCAAACTTAAAGGTATAATTTGGATGCAGCATACCGGGCTGTCAACTCAATAAGCGGGTGCATCTGCTTTTAGTGGTTAAATCCAGCCATACAAGCTAAAAATAATCGTTCCTGATGCTATATCATGCTACTGGATATAGGGAAAACATCTAATGGACGGTGAATCTTTAGGCAATTGTCTCTAAATTGCACCGCCCAGTTAATTTTAAGTCACATCCATGCAAAATAGCCAGCCCCGCATCCTCCTTGTAGATGACGAGTTAAATAATCTCCGTTTGTTAGAAGGGTTGTTGGAACCAGAAGGCTACATCACCCAAACGGCGTGTTCTGGAGTGGAAGCATTGACTATAGCCAAGCTATCCCCTCCAGACATGATTTTGCTAGATATCATGATGCCAGAGATGGATGGGTTTGAAGTTTGCAAACAACTGCGTGCAGATACCGATTTACAAACAATCCCAGTTATTTTTTTAACAGCTTTAGATGATGACCACTCTCGGTTGCAAGCACTGTCATTGATGGGAGATGATTATTTAACTAAGCCGATAAAAAGTCAGTTGTTGCTCACGAAAATTGCTAGTATTTTGCGGCTTCAGCAAATGCGATCGCAATCCATTCAGCAACAAATGACGGAACAATTTAAAGAAAAAACTAAACGTCAGTTATCAGCAGCTTGGGATATCAATCAAGCTTTATCAGAAAAACTACGTTTATTCGTACCCGATCAATTTCTGCGCCGCATTGCCCCAAGAGGTGTAGAATCAATTCAACTAGGTAATGCCAAAGAAGAAGAAATTTCTATTTTATTTTGCGATATAAGAGGATTTACAACTATTAGCGAATTTCAATCAGCTAGCGAAACTTTTCAATGGCTGAACGTTTTCTTTACGTTAATGAATAATTGTATTATGGCAAACCAAGGATTTATTGATAAATACCTGGGTGATGCTTTAATGGCAGTTTTCGATCGCAGCGAATATCACGCCCAAGATGCCTTAAGCGCTGCTCTGATGATGCAACAAACATTGTTAGAATTTAATCGCGATCGCGCTCAATACAATTTAACCCAACCGATTAATATCGGGATCGGCATTCATTCGGGAAAAGGAATCATCGGTGCTTTGGGTGCCAACTCCCGCATCGACTCTACGGTAATTGGCGATGTAGTAAATACGGCAGCGCGGTTGGAAGAATTAACCAAGCATTATGGTTGTTCCGTCGTAGCGTCTCAAAGCGCGATCGATCGGCTTCCTCAACCAGAATTATTTCACCTGCGCTGGATCGATCGAGTAGTACCGCGCGGCAAACAACAAGCACAGGATATCTACGAAGTACTGCAAACAGCCGACCAACCCTTAAAAGAGGTGCGGTTACTCAGCTAATCCATTTTTTCTTAAAAAATTATGATGAATAATTTATCTAGATAAACTTCGGACTGGGAATGTAAAACTAGATGACGAATTCGAGCATATGGTGCAATGTTAGCAAAATAAGGGGAGAGGAAATCGCGATCGCAATTTCCCCTCCCCTTACTTATAGATCGATACTCAGTTACAGACCGAGATCCCTTACCGCATCTGGGTCGTTATCAAAATAAACAACACCCTTTCTTTTTTCGTAGTCTTCGTACAAAGAAATCATTTTGCTGAGCTTGTCTGGATATTGTTTAGACAAGTCATTTAATTCTCTGGGGTCTTCGACAACATTAAACAACCGCCATTGATTATCCCCATAAGGCTTGTTCACTCGGATGACTTTCCAATCTCCCATGAACAAAGCCCGGTTGCCATCACCAAACAACTCGAATCCTACCGCATCATTCTCGCCGTAAACTCGGTTAGCCCTTCCTTCCAGTAGAGGTCGCAGAGAACGCCCATCCATCGGTAGAATTTGATGACCTTTGAAAGTACTCGGATGTCTGACTCCAGCATAATCAAGTAAGGTTGGCTTGATATCCATTACTGTAGCAAAAGCAGTTCTATTAGTTCCCTGCTTGATTGCTTTTGGATAATGGAAGATAATTGGCACGCGAATACCGCCTTCATATACCCGACCCTTAAAGCCAAAGAAAGGCGTTGCGCTGACATCAGCCCATCCCTTGCCATAAGCGACGAAGGAGTTTGCATTACCGATATTTTCGTAACTGTTATCGATACCTTCCTTCTTAAACCACTCCTCGAATTCCTTATGTCCGGCAGCAAAATCATGGGAGGCTGCACCGTTATCGGACATAAATACGAAGATGGTGTTTTCGTACTCGCCGATATTCTTCAAGTGCTGAATCAATCGACCAATATTGCCATCCAGATTATCAACCATCGCTGCATAGATAGCCATCAGCTTGGCATTATATTTCTTCTCCTGGGGGGTTAGGCTATCCCAAGCTTGAGCGCTAGCATCTCTGGGTGGCAATGACAGATTATTGGGAATAATGCCCAGTTGCTTCAAGCGCTCAAAGCGCTGTTCCCGAATTTTATCCCAGCCAATATCATACTTGCCCATGTACTTCTTGATGTACTCTTGGGGAGCCTGCAAAGGATCGTGGGGAGAAGTATAAGCAGCGTAGATGAAGAAAGGTTTATTATCTCCACGACCCTTATTAATGAACTCGATCAGTTTGTCCGTATAAAAATTAGCTGAGAAGAAATTCTTGGGCAACTCGACGGATTTGCCATTGTCTTTGTAGGTCGCTACCGGGCTAGCTGGATGATATCCCATTTGAGTAAAATGAGCAGCCGCACCTTGCACGAGAATGAAGGAATCCTTGAAACCCCTGCCCGAAGGCAAATATTCCGGCTCGTGACCTAAATGCCACTTACCCGCCATATAAGTGTTGTAGCCACTATCTTTTAAAAGTTCGGCTATGCTGGTAACGCGATCGTTCAAATGCCCTTCATAACCGGGTTTACCTTTCTGACGCGGACTGACATCTTCACCCATCGTACCAAGGCCATTTTGGTGATTATCCACCCCACTCAAGAGCATCGCACGACTGGGAGAGCAAGCAGCCCCAGCACGGAAGTTCGCCAACTTCATGCCATCTTTTGCTAAAGCATCAATGTTCGGTGTAGAAATTTCTCCACCAAATGCGCCAACATCAGAAAAACCCATATCATCGGCAAGTATTACAACAATATTAGGCGGCTTTCTGGCAGTCTGGCTTTGAGCTTCGGAAGTTTTTTTCCAAGTTGAAAAGCCAATAAAGGTAAACGAAGTTAAACCTACAAGTAAGAAAAATTGAGAAATGCGTTTGTATTTCATAGTGGGAGTAATATTTGTTTGCTTGATAGTGAAAAAGTTGTGATTTATTTTACTCTGCGATCGCTATGTTATCGAGAATAAATTGCCCAAAGCCGACCATAAATTATGGAAACATAAGCAATTACTCCTAAAAAAATAAATTGAATATCAATCAAGCTTGGCTTGCCGCATTCAAGCTATGTTCGGGTAAAGGTATAATACCCCCATTCGCTACCCAATTCGCACATTCTAGCCCTAGCTTTTCAACAACCAATTTTTCATATTCCGTTACTTTTTCAGCAGGTAACAGTTCTTGCCAACAGCCATTTTTACCTTTGCCGAAAAACTTTTGAGGCAAAAATCCCACAGGCTGAAATTTTTCCCAATATTCTTTCATATATTCTAGAGAAGATTGCTCCATGACGATCTCTTTTTTTGCATCATCAAATTCAATCCCTAAAAAATTAGCGATTCTCTCCACTTCCTTTAATTTATCTTTAATTAAATCGCCGTAGTGGATAAAAAGCACATTGGGCAAGTGTCTGGCGTTCCACCAACCAGTCGTGTGTTCCCAAAACGGCCATAAGAAACCATTTTCTAACCATTTATCCCAAAACTCTAAAAAAGGTTCCACTTCTGCTACTTCCCAAAATTCCGGATCGTAACCCGCTCGAAAATTATAGAGAGATAAAGCAACATCTCTGCCGTCTCTTACCAGATAGATGTATTTCCATTCTGGATGATATGGCATCGCTTCAAAAGGTACGTGGGTCTTTAAAAATCTAGGCTCTGGTAAATTGTTGATATGAGCCATTTTATGCTCTAAAGAAGTATAGTCCGGATCGGGCCATAATTCTATCCAAGGGCTTAAATCATGAAGATACTTGAAATTTTTAAAATCGCTGTTTCCATAAATCAGTAGGTTAACAATTTGTTGAGTTAAGGTTGTACCTGCTTTGTAGCAAGTATTAATAACGATATCTGTTTTCTTTGGTTCCACGTAATCCCAAAGGCTTGAGTCGCAGAACTTATTTTTTACTACTACCCGCATGATCGATTTAGGATTTTTTTCAAGAGGAATAACTAGTTGATATGAGTGAGTTGGTCAGCTTATAAACGAATATTCTACACCATTGGCTTTTATCTAAAAGCTAAATAATTCTATTTTCACCAATCAAATTGCTCTTACACATGAAAATTAGGAGTAAGATGGATATTGATTTCTTCTTAACCATTGGCTTAACCAGATCGCCCTTTAAATAAGCAGCCAGATCTATACTGAAAGATATCTGACTAAAAGTGGCTTGAATGCCATTGTTTTAAAAGGGTTTTATGCAATTAATGTGCTTAACTCTCATTTACTTCCGTAAAAAGCTAGCACAGATATCTATTAAAACAGGTAATTACTTAACTGGCAACTAGCTAACCCTAAAAAAATAGATTGCTGATTTATGTAGTATTGACCCAACTATATTTATTACTTCCTACTTTTCCTACTTTTCCTACTTTTTTGTATTTCAAGCAAAGCTATTTCATCAGTTAATTGCCCGTTTTAGGTAAAAAGTTAAAGTGAATCATCAATTAGACTTCTCCATAAATTAAAAGTGCGTTACCTGGAACCCTTGTTGAGACGTGAGATACAACTTTGCTACATTTTATGCTAAAGATGTCTGTGGAAAAGGAATGAAAAAATATAACTAAGTGTCTTCTGTACTAAAAGAGTAGCTTGGCAAAAATGACGATCGAGCTATCCTGCTAGTAAGAAAAGTAGGAAAAGCAGGAACAGTAAATCAGACAGAACTGTAATAATAAAATTAAAGGATTTTAAGAATTGAAAACCAGGTTGCCAAAAGACAATTTATGGCATAATTTGCTATTAGGTACAAGTAGTTAGCTAGTTTAATCTAAAATGAAAACCATAAACAAATCTATATAAAACAGCTAAAAAAGGCCAAGTCTATCACATAGGATTGAATAAATGGCAGAACAAATACTTCTTGAAAGTCCCAACACAGATAAACCAGTCTTAATGGAAGAATTACCCGGTCACTGTTACACCGACCCCCAATTTTTTACCGAAGAACGGGAAAAAATTTGGTATAAGAGTTGGCTATTTGTCGGCAGACAAGAAGATTTGGTTAATCCTGGCGATTATCTGAGTTGTAAAGTTGGAGATGAACCGATAATAGTAACTCGCACCAATTCCGGAAAACTACAAGCAATGTACAACGTGTGCGCCCATCGAGGAATGCGCCTACTTGAAGGACAAGGGAATTGCAAGCATATCATCTGCCCTTATCACAATTGGAGTTATAACTTAGAAGGTAAGCTAGAAGGCGTGGTGTATCCCCAATGCTTCCCTAATTTAGACAAATCCGCGATCGCTTTACCGCAAGTACAAGTAGATACGTGGGGTGGATTCGTTTTTGTTAACCTCGATCCGGAAGCACCATCATTAAAAGATTACTTAGCAGGCGTACCCCAGCATCTAGAACGATATTCCCACTCTTGGGAAGGATTGCGGCTCGCTCATCGCGCTACGTATGAGATCGCAGCTAATTGGAAAATTTTAATGGAAAATTATATCGATGCTTACCATATACCAATGGTACATGGCCCCACTTTAGCCGCAGATTTCGATTTGCCTGGATTTATCAAGGGCAGTATGACTGGCCTTCATATAATTCAGGAATATGAATATAAAGTGCCAAAAGAGCCAACCTATATCGGCTATATTTTTCCAAGTATGCCCATTATCACCCTCGAAAGAAATATAGTCGTTTGGCAATTTAATCCGATTCATCCTGGTTTGACAGTAATTGAGAAGTTTCTTTATCAAAGTCCAGAACAGATGGAGAAATTTCCCCTCAAAACAGATGGTAAAAAACCCTTAAAATTTGCTGAAGTTTTTGCAGAAGATATCCCGATCAACCTAATGTTGCAGGAGCAAGTAAAATCAAGGGCATACCCAGTCAAACAGCCATTAGCTCAAGGCCCTGAAGATGGCATTGCATATATTCGTAAAGCGGTCAAAAAACTGATGCAAATTAGCTAAGCTCGAAATTGTTATTGTCAAAATTGCTGAAAACGATCGCTCTTTTTTATTCCCGTAACTGACGAAATCGCCATATACGCAGTAGTATTGATTGGCCGTATCTTTCGCTTTTCGCTCGAAAATATTATCCAATTCCAATAAGCGGTAAATCATTATGAATACTCAAGTCGCCATGAAATTACCAAGATTTTTACCTCTCCATATAGTGAAAGGAAAATGGAGTATGGGGCCAGCCCTACAACCTCTAGAAGATATATCGAAATGGATTGATATTGACGAAGAGTTTGTCAATACCCTAAAACTTAAACATCAACTGGTAGAAGAACATTACTCTAAATTTTTTGCCGCCCTCCCCGGTAGCGAAGCTGCTCAACAAGAAGTCTTAGAAACACTCTTAGAGCATTTGGTAAAATACTTCCCAGAATATTACAGACAAGAAGGAACCAAAATCGAAAACTTGAAGTTGGGAAAAGTTTGGGATATTTCCGATTATCAAGAGGCTCCCCTTGCCTTAGCCGGACAACTAGTGCAAGAAGATTTATGTATAATGCAACCCGGTGAAGAAGGGTTCGTACTAACGGCTGCTTTGGCTTTTTTTCCTCTGTTTTGGCGGGTCGAAGAAAAAATTGGCCTTCCCCTATTTAAAGTGCATGGCCCCGTGCCTGGTTTTAAAGAAAAACTAGATAAAACGGTTAATAATTACTTCGCTCATTTGCATCCCGATCGTCCTGGATTTAGAATTGCTTGGGGTATTGTACCAACCGACGAAATGGTATTATATTGGTATCAACCAAAAGAAGGTTGGGAAAAAGAAATTAACGCTGATAATGCTGGCGACGTTCTGTGGTTGAGAACTGAGTTTCAAACCCTCCGCAGTTTTCCCAAAAGTGGCGCTGTCCTGTTTACAATTCGGAGCTTTGTCGATCGGATTTCTTGTTTGAGAAAAGAACCGCAAATTGCCCATAATTTGGCAGCCGTAATTCGAGGAATGTCTCCTCATACCCAAACATATCGAGGCATGGAACCATTTTTAGAACCGTTACTTGCTTATTTGGATCGATCGTAATCAAGCTTTTCGGTTCTTCCCTGGTTAATTATCCTGTAGGGACACGGCATCAGCACATCATCTAGTTTCGCCAAAACTGCCTTTATGCCGATTCCCTACTATGATTCGCATCTAAACATTTTGACTCAAATTAACAACTATCATGAGTAAATCTGCTACCAAATCACCAATGCTCGCTTTTGTCGAATTGGCAAGTAAACTTTGGATTACCCAAGCACTCAATGTAGCTGCCAAGTTGGGGATTGCTGACTTACTCGCAGAAGAACCGAAAACCGTTGATGAATTAGCAAAACTTAGCGATAGTCACGCTCCTTCACTGTACCGAATCCTTCGCGCTCTTGCTAGCGTTGGCGCGTTTACGGAAATCGAACCGCGTAAATTTGCCCTGACTCCCATTGCTGAATATCTTCGCACCGATAACCCTTACTCTTTCCACTACCAAGTTTTAATGCACTGTGACAAGTGGCATTGGGATACTACAGGAGCCATGTTTCATGCAGTTAAAAGTGGTAAACCTGCTGTCAATCATCTTTTTCAAGTAGATACTTATTGGGATTATTTAGTAAAACATCCCGAATCGCAAGAAATATTTGATAAGACGATGCTGGGTGCGGGCAAAAATTTTAACGAGCGATTTGTTAATTCATACGACTTTTCACCTTTCACTAAAGTTGTAGATGTGGCTGGCGGCAGAGGTGCGCTGCTGTCTTTAATTTTGAGTAGAAATCCACACTTGAAAGGAGTTCTTTTCGATTTAGCACAAACAGTAGAAGAAGCCGTACCATTTTTAGAACAACAAGGAATACTCGATCGCTGTGAAAGAGTCGCGGGCAATATGTTTGAAACCGTTCCTTCCGGTGGCGATTTGTACGCTTTATGTTTTATCATGGTTGACTGGGACGACGATAATGCGATTAAAATACTGCAAAATGTGCGCCGCGCGATCGATAAAAATGGCAAAGTAGTAATTGTCGATTCCATTGTACCGACTGGTGAGGAATATAGTTGGGTAAAATGGCTGGATTTGGAAGCAATGACCATCGGCTACGGATACCCGCGCACGGAAGTAGAATTTACAGAATTATTTGCTAAAGCAGGTTTTCAATTAGCACGCATTGTGAAAACCGGGACTCCTTGTGACGCCCTTGAGTTGATTCCCGCTTAGGAGGAGATAGAACCTCCCACAACTCTTTCCCAGGTTGAACTTGGGAACGAAAAACGAAAAAAGTAGCCTTGGCAATAGATCGTTATTTCCAAGGCTATTTGAGATTAAGTTTAAATCAAAATAAGATGAAAAAAACTAAGTTAAACGTTTCATTTTGGTAACATTCTTAACTATTTGGTTTCCCCAAAATTTAAAATTAAACATTTAATAAGAAACCTTTTTTTGGTACATATTAGTTATAAAATATTAGTTATAACTTCAATGTGACAAATTAAAAAAAATCAATCACGATGAGCCAATCGCAAAGTATTCAAGATAACTCAGCACTATTAGCTTTTATGGAGCTTTCTAGCGGTTTGTGGATAAACCAAGCGCTGAATGTAGCTGCCCGATTAGGAGTTGCCGATCTGCTAAAAGACGGTGCTAAACCAGTTGATGAACTGGCAAAAGGTACGGAAACTCATACTCGTTCTTTGTATCGATTGATGCGTGCGTTGGCTTGTATGGGGGTGTTTACAGAAGTTGAACCGCAGAAATTCGCGCTCGCTCCAATGGGCGAATTTCTGCGAGAAGATAATCCTTATTCATTAAAGTATCAAGTGATGATGCACTGTAGCGAGTGCAATTGGCCTTTAAAAGGGGAAATGTATCGCACAGTCAAGGATGGAAGACCAACCATCCAACATATTCACGGTGTAGAAAATTATATGCACTACCTGGAACAACATCCCCAGGAGAGCGAACTATTTTTCCGCGCTGTTGGTGGAATTCTGAAAAACTTTTGTCCGCCAGTACTGGAAGAATACGATGTATCTGGTTTTACCAAAGTTGTCGGTGCGGCTGGCCCGGAAAACGTGGCGATCGCGTGGATTCTCCAACATAACCCGAAAGCGCAAGGAGTTTTGTTTGGCCCACCACCAGTGACAGAAGAAGCATCTGGTTACGTCAGCGCTGAAGGAGTTGGCGATCGATGCGAAGCTGTCGAGGGAGATTTACACGGTTCCGTACCTGCGGGTGGCGATCTCTACACCCTTTCTTACACCATGATCGAAGCTGACGATGAAGCAGCCGTAACGATCCTGCAAAATATCCGCAGCGCGATGAATCCCAATGGCAAAGTCATCGTGATGGATTCGGTGATTCCCCTCGGTAACCAACCCAATTGGAACAAATGGCTGGATTTGGAAGAAATGACGATGGGGAATTGGAAAGTACGCACGGAAGCAGAATTTAAAGAAATTTTTGAGAAAGCGGGTTTTAAATTGGCACGCACTATTAACAAGGAAGAAGAAACACTAACTACCTTGATGGAATTGGTTCAGGCTTAAATGCGATCGCAATTCAGATCTCCGGCTTCTTCAAGAAGCCGGAGATCTAAAGCGGTAAGTCATATCGCGTCCGCTCGATTACCAATAATCAAGTTTGTTTGTAGTGAGGACTTCAGTCTAATGTCACTAAGTTTAGTCCGAAAAGGAGGCCGGAGCCTCCTATCCTAGTTCCCA
>CAZJJR010000004.1:0-291 GCA_964546365.1 uncultured bacterium
GGGGTTGATTACTTAAATAGGATTGCTATATCAACTATAGTGCCTGCGATCGCACTGTTATGAACATTCCGATCTCAATTTTTTGCACTGCTATGCTCAAATTCAGAAATGGTGGAAAATTGTGACGAGCGCTTATCTCCTGCGATACCAAGCGGAAGTTGTGCGATCGTATTTACACTGGTTGGGAAGAGAAATGCAGTTTGAATGAACCAAGCACGACAAAAATTGCTCATCTCAAAGAGCGCATAGAAGCCCAGGTGGAAGATATTGCATACATTTCAAGCTTTATTT
>CAZJJR010000004.1:301-53887 GCA_964546365.1 uncultured bacterium
CTACTCAGGCTCCCAGTGGAAAAATTTTCTAAATTTATTTTCTAAAGGATTCTGTCTTTTTTTGAATCGTTTGGGTTTATGCTTTGCTGCCAGAATTTTCTGGATGGTGAAAACCTGCTCGAATGATACTGGATGCTTTGCCCGATCGGGCAAATATTTGATGAAAAACTGAACTACTGGCGCAATACTCTAGAGATAGGTTTTTATTTATTTACGGGACGCCAGAGCAATAGTCTGTTGTTTACAAACAGCCAAGATTCTTTGGTCGTTGCTACTAATGCTTTGAAGAGGAAACAAGTTGGCTAACTGTGCGCTGACTTGTTCGGTTTGAGGCTGCCCTAGCATAATTGCTTCAACTTCTAATTGAGTTCCCTGGATGTTTCCAGCAAAACAGTTAAATTCAGATTGAGGTGAATAAAATGCGCCGACAACTTTACCTTTACGGCGTTCAAAAACCACGTAATGACTAGCTACTTGATTAGGTTGGGGAGAATTGCCATAGAGGTGAATACCATCTGCTAGGCTACTTGAGGAACTGGTAGAAGGTTGTTGTCGGGCTTGAGTAGCCTGCTGTGGAAAAGTAATACCTATCAGGGTAATCGGGAATAAAGCGGCGATCGCTAGGAGTGACCATTTTTGTCGAATTGAGGCAGGTGGAATCATGGCTGTTTTTCGTTAGATGATGAATTGGTATATTAAATGCGAACTGATCCCAGCCTACCGAGTTTATTTAGCTAACTCTTCTTCCAAATGGACAAATTCAATTTCTATCTTAAGGCAGGTAATATCAATTCCCTTGCTTCCGTACCACAAATCTTTCCCCCTGAAGTGGTATAACAGCAAAAGTACTGGTTCTTGTATCTGTTTTTTAACTAAACTAAACTGAACTATTGTTTGATACAGCTATCATTCAAAAACAAAATATAATTAAAAGATTATTTAATAAATCATCAGTTTGCTGCATTTCTTTATCCAAATAGATAGATGAAATATCTAGCCCACTATATTAATATATTAATTATTAGTTACCATCGGGTGCTTTTATGAAATATATACGGCTAATTTTATTAGGAGCAGTTATTTCTGTTTTGAGTGTGGGAAATGTTAACGCTCAAACCACAACAAACGCATCGGATCGACAACAAAATGGTATGGGAAATTGGCTTAATTATCCGTCGGGAACGCGGCTTTATAGAAATGGCACGATTTCCTCACCCAACTCTGGCTTAATATCTCCTACCGTTGCGGTTCCACGCGGCGATGGTTCTACAACTTATTATTACCCAAATGGAACTCGCATTACGATTGACAAAAACACTATGAACCCGGCTGGAACTACTCTTTATCCAGGCGTTAATGGTGGGATAAGAGATAGTCGGCGTGAACTACCCAACAATATTCTTCAAAATCGCTAATTTTAACTTTTTCCCCGTTTGGGCTGATTTAGTATAACTACTCAATCGATCTCATTAAGCCCACATAAACGCCCTTATTATCAGTGAAGTCAAAGAGCCAAGATGCTTATCCAGTCTAGCTTTTAGCCATAGTTGTCACAATTTCAGGGATTTCAGTTCATTTGTTTACCCTCGATTTTATCAACAAATGTCAATATGCTGCCAAGCAAATACTTTTGTGAATTGAAAACAGGAGCGCTCGCCACATCAAAATATTTCGTGCTATTTGAAGTACTCCATTCAATATTCTTTAAAGTTATTTGACGACGACTATGGTAAATTTTTTTTGTCAATGTATGAGAAGTAATCAATTTTCCGGGCAAGAGGTCTTGAAAGGGACGGTTCCAATCATTAAGTGTTAATCCAAATAAAAGATTTGCCTGCTTATTAGTGGCAATTAAGCGACCGTTGAGATCGACAGCAAACTGAGCGACAGGACTAGTGTCAAATGCTGTTTGCCAGAAATAGCTTTGAATTGGTAATAGAAAAGTTGGTTGCTTCTTATCGGATTTTGGGTAAATAGAGAGATGATCCTCTAATTCTAAATTTAATCCTTTGGCATAAACTCGATGTTTTGTATGAACAGGGGTAAAAATTTGTCTACGGTTGACCAGCATTTCTGACTTACCCAGAAAAAGAAAACCTGTATTTTTGAGCGCAAAGTGAAAGCGAACTAAGATGGAAGCTTGAGTTTCTGAATTGAAATAAATCAGTACATTACGGCAGATCAGCAAATCAATTTTGGACATGGGAGCATCTTTTCCCAAGTCGTGCTTACCAAAGACAATGGTGCGACGTAATTTTGGCTCAAAAATATACCCTTGTTCGGTTGACACGAAGTATTTTTCTACCCAATCAGCAGGAATGTCTATAATATCGCGATCGCTGTAAATCCCAAGTCGTGCTTGTTTAAGAGCAATTTCATCAGCATCGGTTGCATAGCACTGAACTCGTTTTTGACAGGATTCTATACCGAGTGTTTCTGCTAGTAACATCAAAAGACTGTAGATTTCCTGTCCGGCTGCACAGCCTGCACTCCAAACTCGAATTGGTTCATCAGGTTGCTTATTGGCAATAATTTGGGGAATAATTTCTGAAGCTAAATAAGACCAGGCATCCGAATCGCGGAAGAAACTGGTGACGTTAATCAAAACGTCGTCGAGGAGAGTCTGATATTCTTCCGAGTGACTTTGCAAATACTGCAAGTAGCTGCTATAGCTGTCAATGTTGATGCTTCGCATCCGGTGTCCAAACCGTCGCATCAAGGTGGTACGTTTATAGCCTGTCAAATCACATCCCCGATCGCGTTTGAGGTAGTCTAACAATGCTTCAAATTCTGGATTGGTTTCAGATGGATTCATGGGGGATTGAGGATTTAATAATTGGAATTATTGGCTTAGGTTGATGAATTGGTAATCTAACGATAAAAGTTGCGCCCTTTCCAACTCCAGCACTTTCAGCGTGAATAGTACCGTGATGGAGTTCGACTATATGACGAGCGATCGCTAACCCTAATCCCAACCCTTTGCTTGAATCTAGCTCTCTAGCTTGACGAAAACGATCGAACACTAGAGGCAGAAAATCACTAGCAATCCCAATACCCGTATCGCTAACACAAATTTGAGTACAAACGCTATTAGGAAAATTATGATCGTTAATCACTGATAATTCAATAGTGACGTTGCCTGATGCGGGTGTAAATTTTATTGCATTAGTTAGAAGATTACATATAACTTGACCGAGACGATCGCGATCGCCCATTACCACAATAGAATTATTGTCAGGATCGGTAGTAGCCTGCTGCCAAACCAAGTTAACCCCTTTTTCGGCTCCGGTTCGATCGACTGTGGCGATCGCGGTTTCAACGATCGATTTTAATTCGACTGGCTCAAGGTTTAAACGGAATTTGCCTACACTGATGCGAGAAATATCGAGCAAGTCTTGCACTAGTTTGGCTTGCAGCATAGCGTTGTGTTCGATCGTATCTAACGCTTTGTCCAATACGATCGGGCTGGAAGGATTACTTCGCAATAAGCGCGTCCAACCGAGAATCGAAACCAAAGGCGTGTTCAGTTCATGGGAAACCACAGATATAAATTCATCCTTGTTACGGATCGTACTTCTGGCTTCTTGGAGTGCTTCGCCGCGTAGCTGTGCGATCTGAAGATGAGTATTGACGCGAGAGACGAGTTCTTGGGCTGAAAAAGGTTTGATTAGATAGTCGTCTGCACCTGCTTGGAGTCCTTCGACGATCGCTTCTACTCCTGCACGAGCGGAAAGTAGAATAATCGGTATCTCTTTGGTGCGTGGGTTCGATCGCAATGAGGCAAGCAACTCATAGCCATCGAGTTCTGGCATCATCACATCACTGAGGATCAGATCGGGTACTCTTTCTTGAGTTGCTGCTAAAGCCGTTGCTCCATCGGCAACTGCTTCTACTTGAAAGTGTTCGCTTAAAATACGGGTCAGGTACTCCTGCATATCGGCGTTGTCATCAACTACGAGCACAAGACGTGGAGATCCCCCTAAATCCCCCTTGGCAAGGGGGACTTTGATTGAATTCTCCCCCCTTTTTAAGGTAGGGCGGGGGGGATCTAAACTTGCGGGAAGCCATCGCTCTGCTTCTTGGACGTAAACATCGGCACCCATTGCCGTGGATGCCAGAGTACGGGGTGGTTGAACGCGATCGCCTAAGGGATTATCCTGCACGGACGCTACGAGATCGCTAAGCAAATGGTCTTTCCCAAACGGTAGGGCGATCGTAAAACAAGTACCCTCTCCCAGCTTGCTACTAACCTCGATCGTGCCACCTTGCAGTTTAACCAATTCATACACCAGAGCAAGACCAATTCCTGACCCTTCGTGAGTGCGTGCCTGCGTGCCTCGAACTTGATAGAATCGCTCAAAAAGATGGGGTAGGTGTTCTGAAGCAATGCCAGTACCAGTGTCTTGAATTTGGAGGACGGCAAATTTTGAGTTTTGAGTTTTGAGTTTTGAATTTTGAGTTTTGAGTTTTGAATTTTGAGTTGAAGCATCTTCTCCTAACTGAGAACTCAAAACTGAGAACTCAAAACCTTGATGCAAACTAACTTTAATTTCGCCTTCAAAGGTAAACTTCAAGGCATTAGAAAGCAGATTGAGGACAATTTTTTCCCACATTTCCCGGTCTACATAAACTGGTTCTGGTAGGGGTGGGCAATCAACGATCAATTGTAAGCCTGCTCGTTCGATCGCAGATCGAAACATACTAGCCAGTTCGGTCGTGAACGTTGCTAAATCGGTCGGTTCATAAACCGCTTCCATGCGTCCGGCTTCAATGCGGGAGAAATCGAGTAAAGTATTGACCAGTTTCAATAGGCGGAGACTGTTACGGTGAACAAATTCTAACCGTTCTTGCTGAATGGGGGCGAGGGGGTGAGTGCGATCGCTCAAGGCATCTTGCAGAGGAGCCAGCATCAGCGTTAGGGGAGTCCGAAACTCATGGCTGACGTTGCTGAAGAAAAGGGTTTTGGCGCGATCGAATTCTGCTAATGCCTCTGCTCGTTGACGTTCTTCTTCGCAGGCAGCTTGTTCTCGAATCCGTTGAATTTCCGATTCGCGCAGGGCTGCTTCGGCGCGGGTACGTTCCACGGCTGCCCAGGTGCGATCGGCAGTTTCGATCGCCAATTCAACTTCCAAATCCGTCCAGTCTCTAGGAACACTTTGCACCAGACACAGCACGCCAACCGCCTTGCCGTTTTTAATCACGGGCACATCAATATAGGAAATCACTTGCAACTGGATGCAAAGCTGCCTGAGTTCTTCGTCCACCATATCGGTTGTATGCACATCCCGAACCACAAAAGGACGACCTGCATCTATCACTGCCTGCAAGATGGCAAAGCTGTTGAGCGGATACACCCCAGCCACCGAAGGCAAATCTTTGCTGGCAGCGTCACGCCGGACGATCGCATTGCCATCCTCAATTTCGCAGTAGTAGCACCGATCTGCTCCAAAGTGATTCCTGGCAGTTCGAGTGACCGTTTCCTGAATCTCAACCGGATCGGCAAGCGATCGCAGCGCATCGCTCATTCGCAGCAGATACGCCTGCCGAGCCTCGTTTTCACGTAACGTTATCTCTGCCTGTTTGCGATCGGTGATGTCATCAAAGATGATGGCAATTTGCCGACTACCCGCACCGCCGACCCGCGAGGCATAAGCGGAATACCAGCGCTCAGTATCTTCGTTGTAGTTCTCGATGCGAAGCGGCTCACCTGTCCGCGCTACCCGGTCGTAAGCTTCGAGCCAGTAGGATTCCGTCTTCGGAGCGATCGCGCTGCCCAACTTGCCTGCCGCGTTTTTGATCCCCGTCAGCCGCTCGAGGGCTGGATTGCCTTCTAAAAAACGGTAATCAACGACTTCACCAACTTCGTCATCAATCAATTCAATGATGTGGAAACCTTCATCGATCGAATTAAACAGCGATCGATACTTTTCTTCCGACTCCCGCAAGGCTTGTTCGGCGTATGCGCGTTCGAGACGGGGAAACGTGCGGTTTGTCACCTCGCAGATTAACTCAATTTCGTCTTCGCGCCAATTACGATGCACGGAATCATTCACCGTAAACAGATACTTCCATTCGCCCTCGCGATGAAAGGGGACGGTGACATAGCTATGAATCTTGAGTGCGGCATAGCGATCGCTATCCACGCGAGGATCGGTCTGGGTATCGCGAATGATAATGGTTTCTCCAGCCCGTCCCGCTTGTCGAAATTCTTCGGTGATAAAGTCTGAGAGGCGATAAACCCCCGTCACGTCTGGCGTATCGGAGGTATGCCAAGTGTATTCGACGATCGCTTGATTCTGCCCTTCGTTAATTTCAGCGAACAGACAGTTCGTGATGTTGAGGTAAGTACCTACTTTCGCGCCGACTGCCTGCATAATCTCATCGGCGGTCGAAAGGCGAGAGAAGTCTTCAGCAATCTCGGCTAAGAAAGCTGCATTCGCTTCGCGGCGTTTGCGATCGGTAATGTCGTAAGAAACTACCAGCACACCATAGATCTGCCCATTTTCAGCCCGAAGCGGCGTTCCCCGCGAAATGTACGTGCGAAAGTGGGTATGGTGTTCCTGCTCAAAAGGCTCACCTGCCAACGCTTGACGGTACATCGGCTCGTAATTTGCGGCTAATTCAGACGGAAGCGCTTCAAAAATGGTTTTCCCAACGAAATTTTCGGATTTGAATCCAGCTACAGATAACGCTTCTCCTTCAGCCAGCAAATAGCGCAAATCGCGATCGACCACAAACGTCGCCCCACCCGGAAGATTCGCGATTAAAGCATAAGTCCGCTTTTCTGCCTGTTTGCGTTCCCCAACTTCTGTCTCTAAAGCCGCATTTGCCGCCAGCAGTTCTTCAGTATGTCGCTGATTTTGCAACAACGCCGCCGCCGTAAAGTCCGCCAAGCCCGTCATCAGCCGCACGTCTTCCGGATCGAATTGCCGATTTTGTTCGTGAGACATTATCCAAATCGTGCCCAGATCTTGTCCCTCTGCAATCAAGGGCAACACCAGCCCTTCCACGATTCCCGTAGGGATCGCTTCGCGAATCGGCATATTTGCCTTCTGAAAATAGGTGAAATACCGCTCCGGGTAAGCAAACAGCACCGGAGTTCCCAGATCTAGACAAACTCCACAGGGGCTAAAGTGACGCGGAATACAGCCCCCCACTCGATCGGCCAGAGTACCCGCTAAAACTACCCAGCGAAAGACTTGTTCGCCTGCGGGGTTCGTTTCCAGCAAGCTCACTCCAGCGGTTCCGGCATTGCACAGTTCCACTGCCAGATCCACCAGGCTTTGCAGCATCGCTTTCGGCTCATGCACTAACTGACGGGCGAGCGATCGCATTGCTTGAGCTTCTGCCTGCCAGTTGGGAGAACGGGGAGAGCGTCGCGATAACTCCTGGGTAATCAAAACATCTTCGAGCGTAACGGTTTCAGGGTTTGGTCGCTGCATCGCATTTACTCCTCTAGTGCGGGAGCTTCCGCAGCGGTAATCAATGGTAAACGCACAGTAAAGGTGGCACCGCGTCCTTCTTCACTCGCTACCTCGATCGTACCGTGATGTAATTCGACCAAGTGACGAGCGATCGTCAGCCCCAGCCCTACCCCTCCGGGTGTGTGAAGGCTGGGTACTTCTGCTTGAGTAAAGCGATCGAAAACATAAGGTAGAAAATCAGAACGAATGCCAATCCCGGTATCGCTGACAATAATTTCAAGATCGGAGTTGAGGCGTTCCAAACGAATCGTCACCTGTCCGCCTTTTGGGGTAAATTTGATGGCATTTTCCAGTAAGTTGGCGATGGCTTGTTTGAGGCGATCGCCATCTGCCAAAATGTCCCCCGGAGCAACATCCGATATCATATCCACCATTTGAATACCCTTTGCCGCAGCCTCGCGCCGAAATGTTGCCACGACGTTTTGTATCAAAGTTCCCAGATCGAAAAGTCGAGGCTTCAAGCGCAACTTTCCAGACAGAATGCTCGCAACATCAAGCAAATCTTTCACCAGCTTGGCTTCAGTCATGGCACTACGCTCGATTGTAGCTAGTGCATATTGCAATTTCTCTGTGTCGAAGGGTTGACTTTGCAATAAGCGTGACCAACCGAGAATTGATGTTAGCGGCGCTTGTAATTCATGAGTGAGAGTCATCAGAAACTCATTCTTAAAGTGGTTTGCCGATCGCTCTTGGCGTAGCCGTGACATTTGCAGTTGAGTTTTCACCCGTGCTATCAGTTCGCGGGCGGAAAATGGTTTGATTAAATAATCATCGGCTCCTGCTTCGAGTCCTTCAACTGTTGCTTCTTCTCCAGCCCTTGCCGATAGGAGAATTATCGGAATACTTTTAGTTATTGGATCGGCTCGGAGGATATTTAGCAATTGAAACCCATCTACCTCTGGCATCATGACATCTGTCAGCACCAAATCGGGAAGCTGTTGTTGAATCATGTCGAGGGCGATCGCACCATTAGCAGCCGTCTCTACTTGCCAATGTTGAGTCAACAACCGCCTCACATACTCCCGCATATCGGCATTATCATCAACCAACAAAACTCGACTTGAAGACGAGTCAGGTAAATGTGAGTAAGCAGGTGAAAAAGCACTCTTAGCAGGGGTCTGGGAACTGGAGGAAAGTTTTGAGTTTTGAGTTTTGAGTTTTGAGTTAGGGAAAAAGTCCTGAGTTTTAAGTTTTCTTTTCTGCTCCCCTGCTCCTCTGCTCCCCTGCTCCCTTGCTCCCGCGCTCCCCTGCTCCCCTGCTCCCCTGCTCCCGCGCTCCCCTACTCCCCTGCTCCCCTGCTCCCCTGCTCCCCTGCTCCCCTGCTCCCCTACTTTCAGGAGTGAGCCACTGCAATGCTTCTTCCACGTAGGGCAATGCTCCCATTGCCGTTGAGGTAGTGGTGCGAGTTGCTCTAATGCGTTGGGTAGGAAGATGGGCAGATCCGATCGGAATAAACACTTTAAAATAACTGCCTTCCCCTTCCACACTGCTAACCTCAATTCTTCCACCATGCAGTTTCACCAATTCTTGTACCAGGGATAAGCCAATTCCCGATCCTTCAAACGTGCGTCCTTTTGCTCCTTTTACTCGGTAGAATCGCTCAAATAAATGGGGGATTTCTGTTGCTGGAATGCCAATACCCGTGTCTTGTACTACTAGCTCAACTTCATCACCAATCTGATGCAAACGAACGCTAATTTCACCGATAAAGGTAAATTTGAAAGCATTGGAGAGCAGATTGAGAACAATTTTTTCCCACATCTCCCGATCGACATAAATTCGCTCGGACAGAGGAGGACAATCAACTACTAAGCGCAAAGAAGCTCGCTCGATCGCAGACCGAAATACACTAGCTAATTCTGCTGTAAAAGTTGCTAAATCGGTTGGTTCGTAAACGGCAGATATGCGATCGCTTTCAATGCGCGAGAAATCCAGTAGTCTGTTCACCAGCTTGAGCAAACGCAAACCATTGCGCTGTACGATCTCGATGCGCTGCCGTTGTTGTTCTGAGAGAGGATCGTCCCGATCGGACAAAGCATCTTCAGCAGGACTTAGCATCAGAGTAAGCGGCGTGCGAAATTCATGGCTGACGTTGTTAAAGAAAGTTATTTTGGCGCGATCGAGTTCTGCCAATGCCTCAGCCTGTTGACGCTCTTCCTCGTAAGCCAGGGTATTGACGATCGCAGTTGTCACGCCAGAAGCAATCAGACTGAAGAAGCCTCGGTAATCATCGTCAAGCGGTCGATAGGGGCTAATACCTGCAATCAATACGCCTACGCTTTCTTGTCCGAATCGGGTTAATGGCAGGACGATCGCGCTATTAGGCGATTCATCCCATGCTCCACCGGGAAGTTTTCCCAAGCGATCGATTAATTGGTCGATTACTCGGTTTTCTCTCTTAGCCAAAATAGAGTTGAGCGACCAGCAATCGGATACTTCATCTCCAAGCTCGATAATGCAAGGACTAACGGGAGTTCCCATTTCTAAATTAGTTGTACTGACAAGTCGAAATCGTTGACGATCGCGATCGAGCAAATAAATCAGTGCAAAGGGAATATCCTTGGGGTTACTAGCTAACACGTCAGCAGAAATCTGACAAGCTTCGTTGACTGTCTTCGCGTGTGCCGTCCGGACACTCAAATCTCGAAGCATCCGCAAACGGCGATCGTCTATGACTCGCCTGGTGTCTTCAGTACAAGCACAAAAGATCCCTCCTATGCCATCTTCATCCCGACCAATGGGACTGTAAGAGAAGGTAAAGTAAGCTTCCTCCCGATAGCCATTGCGCTCCACAATCTCCAGAAATTCCTCATTCCACGAGGGATTACCGTGATTGAGTACCTCATCAGCAAACGGCCCGATCGAGTGCCAAAGCTCTGCCCAGATATCACTTGCCGATTCACCTAAAGCTTTAGGGTGTCGCTTACCCAAAACGGGAATATAAGCATCGTTGTAAAAGTTGATCAGGTCTTGCCCCCACCAAATAAACATCGGGTAGCGAGAGCCTAAGATAATTTGAATCCCGGTTTTTAAGCTCTGCGACCAAGTTTCAATTGACCCAAGCGAACTTTGCGACCAATCGCGCGATCGCATCAACGCTGCCATCTCACCACCCCCCGCAAAAATTGTTTCAGACAAGGTATTGTGGGTTTCCGGGTTCATATACCTATATCTCCTCAACAAAGCGTCACAGGCTATCGATCATTACTCATTAGTCATTAGTTTAGTTTTTATACCTCCCCAGCTCCCCAGCCCCCCTGCTCCCCAGCTCCCCAGCCCCCTTGCTCCCCAGCTCCCCAGCTCCCCAGCCCCCCTGCTCCCCAGCTCCCCAGCCCCCTTGCTCCCCTGCTCCCCAGCCCCCCAGCCCCCCTGCTCCCCTGCTTTTTACTCGGAAGTAAGTCGAGCCAACCGAGCCACCATCTCCACCCACTCGCTTGGTGGAGCCAGCTTGTGCAAATGAGCTTCAAATCCTGCACCCACCGCTTTTTCCCGATCCTCTTCTAGATAAGCTGTAATCGCACCAGCCCGAAGATGTTTTCCCTCTCTAGCTTCTTTGGCGCGGATTTGCCGAATCAGGTTATAACCATCTCCTCCCGGCATCCGAATGTCACTGAGCAACACATCGGGATGGAATGAGTCTATCTCCTCTAGTGCCTCTGCTGCACTTGCCACTGCTTTAACAGCAATCCCAGATGATTCTAGAACAATGGTGATAAATTCGCGGATATTCGCTTCGTCATCGACAACGAGTACTCGTAATCCATCCAGGGATTGCGGCAATTGTGGCACTGGCATCGATCCTGTGGCAAGGATTGGTTCTGAATTTGTTTCTGGAGATAGTTGAGTAACTGTATCCTGAATTTGACTCAACTCGTACACTCCTATTCGCAGATTTTCAATTATTCCGCTGCTATTACGGGCGATCGCAACGTGCAACCGTGCGGCAAAGGGTTGACCGTCTCGCGGGCATAAATTGATTTGCCAAACTTGTGTTCTGCTATTTGGGGAAAGCTGGGTTAGTCTGGTGCGAAATTGTAAGCGATCGCTTTCTGCCACATAGACTGCCAGTGGCTTACCTGATATATACTGTTGGGGTACGTTCAGCAATTGAGCGATCGCCTGGTTTGCTTCTAAGATTAAGCCATTGGGGTCTGTGACTAAGTAGGCGATCGGCAAATCATGAAATAAATTGTAATAGCGGTAATACTGTGTGGTTACTTGCTGATTTTGTTGAAAAAGCTCTTCACTAATCAAGTCTGCTGCATCCAAATTTGTCTGCATTTCTTCATAAATTAGGTGTAGATTTTCGATCGCCTCATCAATTTCTTGCCAAACACTCGCATCCTGATTTTGCAGTACCGTCATCTGTTGTCGGATTGCTTGCAAATAGAGTCTCACCTGCTCGTCACTCATAAAAATTCCTATTAATGTTGCCGATCTGCTGAAAATTCATCTAGCAGCCACAGCATTAGAGACAAACTTTCGCAGATTGGAGGGTTTTCTTTCAGTCTAACTCACGCTTCGCAATTCATTGCAAAAATCCCAATAATAAACTAATTAACTATCATAAATAAAGGAAAAGCATCGTTATAAATGCAAGGCTTAACTAGATATCTTTAACATATAAAATAATCTACTCCCTGATTACCTTATACCTCTTTCCGAACATTGAAAAATTTCCCAATCATCCTAGAAAATTAAGCAAATTTGCTCCATTTTCTTAACCTGTTACGAATGAAAATTTTGTACGGACAAGTAATTTTTAATAAAACGTATTTCAGTATAAAAAACAATTAGTTTAGGTGACTAAAGTTTCAAGCAATTAAATTTAATAACTATATTATTATTGTGCAGAAAGAGTGATAATGTGCCAATATATAAGAATAAGCTTCCTGTCAAATTAAAGCTTTGATGAAACCCCGGCAAAACATTGTAGAACTATTTTCTACGTTTATTCAGTTGGTAGATGACTTGTTCGATCGCTGGATTGCAGATTCTCTCCTGCAACGGAGTATGCAGCGTTCTCTAAAGCAAGTTGGAGAACTTGGTAATGCAGAGTTTTCCGAAGATTTTTGGGTTCTATACTGGTATCGGCTGTGGAAAAGTAACCCTGAGAGTTTAGCAAATGGGCATTTGTCTGCTTACTTGCAGGAGCAATGTTACTGGGTGGCGCAGCGAGTAGCCCTTCAGTTGACAAGTATGCAGTATAAATTGTCTGACTGTTTCCAAATTGCGATCGCAAATTTCCCCATAGTACTCAAAAGATACAACCCCAGCCAAGGTGCAAGCCTCAAAACCTACGCCAGCCTGGTATTTAACAACACGCTGCGCGATACGCTGCGCCAACAACGAGAAGCAGGTAGCCGCACCGACTGGGGTTTATTGCGAAAAATAAGTCAAAAACAACTGGTAGAATCGTTGCAAGCAGCTGGCTTTTCAGAAAAAGCGATCGCAAATTATCGTTTAGCTTGGACTTGCTTTAAAACTTTTTGCGCTCCCACTGAAACCCCTGGAACTCGTCAACTTTCCAAACCAGATTCCCAAACTTGGGCGGCAATTGCTCAACTCTACAACACCCAAAGTGTACGACAAAATCCCCCACTGGAACCAAAAGCCACGCCAGAAAATCTAGAGCGATGGTTAAAAGACTGTGCCAAGCAAGTCAGAGCTTATTTATATCCAGCCATCACTTCTTTAAATGTCAACAAATCAGAATTAGGCTCTGGAGAATTACTAGATGATTTGCCCGATACTAGCACTTCTCCATTGACTGAGTTGATGATTCAAGAAGAAATACAGGAGCGACAAACCAGGCAAACTCAAATTAATGCAGTGTTAACGACAGCACTAGAAAAGCTCGATCCGCAAGTACAAACATTGTTGCAACTATATTATTCTCAAAATCTAACCCAGCAGCAAATAGCCTCACAGCTAGAAGTCAAGCAATACACCGTTTCCCGCCGTCTGAGTAGTGCCAAAGAAACATTATTACTGGCATTAGCAAAATGGAGTCAGGAAACGCTGCATATTTCTCTAACATCGCCCGCAGTAAGAGACATGGGTGTAGTTTTAGAGGAATGGCTTCAGAAGCAACTATCTTCTGGCTCCTCAAAGGAGAATAACTAATGATGCTCTTATCTGATACTTCAACACAATGGCTAGAGATTTCGGACGCGGTTCACAGACAATCTTGGCAACAGAGTCAATCGATTTCAATTCCAGGGAACCGCTTACAAGCTTATTTTAATCAAATTTGTCTTCAAACGGTGTTACCTTGGTTGCAGGAAAAGTCTGGAATTGAGCCAACTGTTGACTCTAGAAATAAGCTTGCTTTCTGGGAAATGGTCAACGGAAGTGCCATTGCTTTAGGAACAAACCGTTTGATATTCATTGCTACGGAAGCAATGGATCGAAACGAATTTCGAGTGTCCCAAGAGTGGGTTGATATTCCCAATTTTGTAGGAGATTATTATTTAGCAGTAGAAGTCGATTCAGATGAGCATTGTTTGGATGTTTGGGGTTATACCACTCATCAAATGCTCAAATCAGAAGGTTTTTATGATGAATGCGATCGCACTTATTCCTTAGATGGAAATCAGATAATTCAAGACTTAACTGCATTTTGGGTAATGCAGCAATTGTCTGGCGAAGTAACGAGAACTGTAATTTCCCCGCTACCTGCATTAACTTCTAGACAAGCAGAACCTTTGTTGCAGCAGTTGGGAGATAATTTAATAGCACTCCCGCGTTTAGAAATTCCTTTTGCACAATGGGGTGCATTGTTAGAGCAAAATCTCTGGCTAGAGCAACTTTGTCAACGGCGACAAAGTACAGTTAATGCAACAGATTCAACCAGACAAGCAACTCTATCTACAAATTTAAGCCAATGGTGGAATAATGTTTTTGAGGCTGGATGGCAAGCGCTCGAAGATTTGTTTGGCTCGCAACCAGATCTTGCCTTCAATTTCCGGCAAACTAATTCTATATCAGAGCAAGCCCGTCGGGCAAAACAAATTCAACTCGGTGCAGAATTACCTACTTTATTGTTAGTAGTTATGTTAGAAACAGAAGCAGATGGCAGAATGCGAATTTGGGTGCAAATACTTCCGCAACCTGGAGAAACTTATTTACCTGCTAACTTGAAATTGGAATTACTTTCAATGACTGGAGATGTACTGCAATCTGTTCAAGCTGGAGAAATGAGTAATTACATTCAACTGCGGCGCTTTAAGAGTCCATTAGGAACACAATTTCGGTTACGGGTTGCCAGTTCGGATACCTTCATTTACGAGGATTTTCTTGTTTAATAATAGTTGGACAACCATGATTAATAAAAATATGTAGGGGCGGGTTTAGCCAAATAATTTAATTCCGACCAATAATGTTAAAATCAAAACCCGCCCTCCCATATAAACAAATCATTATTTAAGGGGGTTTATCGATCTAACTTGAGGAAGCACATAACATTTTCGATCGATAAACTTCATACATTAAAAGACTTCCAGCTACAGCCAAATTGAGCGAGTCAGCTGTACCAACCATCGGAATCCGAACTAAATGTTGGCATAAATCCCGCTGTTGCACAGTCAAACCTTGACGCTCTTCACCTAAGAAAAGAAGTGTAAAATCGGGGTAATTAAACTGATGAAAATCAGTCACTCCATCCGGTGAAGCACCAATTGCAGGACAACAATGATGGCGTACCCAATCACGAAGTGCAGAGAAATTAGTGCGGATAAACTTCTGGTTGAACAGCGAACCCATAGATGCTCGAACCACGTCTGGATCGTATGGATCTACACTTCCTCCAATGAATATAAATCCAGAACCTCCTACCGCATCCGATGTGCGAATCAAGGTTCCTAAATTGCCTAATGAGCGAACGGTTTCCAACGCCACCCAGCATAAGCTAGCAGCTGGCGAGATATCGTGCAGCTTGAACCAACGCTGACGAGCGATCGCACCAACCCCAGAAGCACGCTCAGTATGGGAGATGCGGCGGAACTGTTCGGGTGTAATGCTAATGCAAGGAACGCCTGCACGACGAGATCTGCGAACCAGCTTTCGTGCCAGTGGTGCTGTAAGTAACTTTTCGCTGAACACGATCGTTACAATCTCGATACTGTTGTCAATTGCCTTGATAAAATTACGCACACCCTCGATGTAGAAGAGTCCAGAGGCATTGCGATGTGCGCGATCGAATTGGAGCCTTTCAACCTCAGCTAGCGTTGCCTCAACGTCTAACCGAGCGTGGCTGGAATTAATACCAGCCATCCTCCTTGAGAGCTATTTGGCTCTCACTATAAAGAAGTGAAATTAACATAAAATTCTGTGGAAACTATGCCACAGCTATCAATTTTACTGCTGTGAGTATTATAACTGAAACAGGCGGCAAAAAAACTCGATGTTAGACTGTGGACTTGCCTACTAATATTTAGTTATTCGATGAATCATTTAGTCATCCTCAATCTGGGTAAAGGAGATTGGCAACAGGGTTTTCCAATGGTTGTCGCTCAGTTGTGGATGAGTGATGGCATCGCTCCCATGCAGATGACAGGTAGCTTACCCCCTGCACCTGAATTTAGTGCATTATATCCGCGCTGGCAAAAGTTGTATGAAGCGTTATACGCTCATCGCAGTTGGCGAAAGTATCGAGTAGCAGAAAGCGATTTTGAAATTGAAGATGATGAGTCTTATATTACGGATGTTTCAGAACTAGAATTTCAACGAATTTGTCAGGAACTTCAGCATCGTATTAACTCTTGGCTGAATGCTGACTCTTTTCGCAATATCGATCGCCAACTGCACACTCGATTAAATCCTACTGATGAAATTCGAGTGATTATCACTGCTGAAACTCATCAGTTATTACGGCTTCCTTGGCATCTCTGGGAATTTTTTGAAGACTACCCTAGAGCGGAACTTGCCCTGAGTTTACCAGAGTGCGTGCAATCGATTAAAACTATTGTTAATAGCCCCAAAAATACAGTCAAACTTTTAGCTATTTTGGGCAATGGGGAAGGAATCGACATCGCCACAGATCGAAAATTGCTAGAACAACTTCCTAATGTAGAATTGAAATTGCTGGTTGAGCCAAAATTGGAGGAATTAAACCAACAGCTTTGGCAACCTGGATGGGATATTCTTTTCTTTGCCGGACATAGTTCTAGCCAAAAAAACGGACATATCCTGCAAATTAATCGCATAGATATCATCTCTTTAGAGCAGTTACGATTTGGATTGAAAAAAGCGATCGAGCGAGGATTGAAGCTAGCAATTTTCAATTCTTGTGATGGATTGGAAATCGCCTGGAATTTGGTTGAGTTGCAAATTCCTCAAGTAATTGTCATGCGGGAACCTGTTAGCGATCGCGTTGCTCAAGAATTTCTTAAACACTTTCTAGTTGCTTTTTCTGGCGGACAATCTTTTTACTTGTCAGTACGAGAAGCGAGGGAAAAACTCCAAGCACTAGAAACAGAATTTCCCTGCGCTACTTGGTTGCCAGTCATTTGCCAAAACCCAGCCGAATTACCTCCTAAATGGAATGACTGGTTAACTAACACAGACCAGAAAAAACTAAATAAAGAATTTAAAAAATTTCCATTATCTACTCTTGGCAAGCGACATTTAATTCATACTTTGGTTAGTAGTATTGCCGTAACTGGATTAATGTTGGGAGTGCGATCGATCGGCATTCTACAACCGCTAGAATTATGGGCATTCGATCGCTTATTAACCCTGCGCCCAACCGAACTACCCGATTCTCGTCTTCTCATTATTACTATTAACGAAGCGGATATTCAAGCTCAAGACCCTAAAGATCGACGTAGTTCCCTTTCCGACAAAGCATTCGATCGACTCCTCAATCTCATCGAACTGCATCAACCTCGCGCGATCGGAATCGATATCTACCGCGACTTTGCCGCGCATTCTCAGTATCCTATTCTTATCAAGCATTTGCGTCAAAATAAACACCTAGTTGCTATCTGCAAAGGTAGCGATGCTAAGTACGATCCGACAGGGATTGCGCCTCCCCCAGAAGTTCCCACATCGAGAGTCGGATTCAGCGATTTTCTAGAAGATAATGATGGGGTATTACGTCGCCAACTTTTATTCATCGAACCCGATCCAGCTTCTCCTTGCACGACTCCTTATGCCTTCAATGTGCGGTTGGCATTTCGCTATTTGGAAGCAAAAGGAATTTCTCCTCAATTTACATCTGAAGGCAACCTCAAACTCGGCAATGTGATATTTAAGCGGTTGCAAACGCGAACAGGAGGCTATCAAGGAATTGATGCAGCAGGCAATCAAATTATGCTCAATTACCGTTCTTTGCCTTCTCTAAAGGCGATCGCGCCACAAGTGACCTTAAATGACGTTTTGAGTGGAAAAGTCCGCCCAGAGGCAATTAAAGACCGAATCGTATTAATAGGCGTTACGGCAAATAGCAGCAGTGATTTTTGGGCAACGCCTTACGGATCGGCAACCAAGGAAAAAGTGCCTGGGGTATTCATTCAAGCACACATGACCAGTCAAATTTTAAGTGCTGTTTTAGACAGGCGATCGCTAATTTGGGTTTGGCATTGGACAGGAGAAGCCCTTTGGATTTGGACTTGGGCGTTAATTGGTGGGCTTAGTGTTATGTGGTTGCGATCGCCACTGCAACGCATATTAACTTGCGTAATTGTATTGGGAATTCTCACCGGACTTAGCTTTGCACTTCTGATTCAAGGCAATTGGGTACCTTTAGTTCCTGCCGGAATTATGTTAGTTATTACGGTAGGTATATACAGTTACTTAAACCACAATCTTTCAGATTGAACATTAATTAAAGTTTATGTTACTTACTAAAAGCTGTTTTCAAGCCATTAAAGTGTGTACGTTAGCAGCGATCGCACTCAGTCTAAGTAGTACAAGTCAATTAACTTTAGCTCAATCTGTTTCTAATCAACACAACATTCAAGACACACAAATTGTCTTCAACGATCCGCCACCCCCCAGTCAGGGTTCGCCTAGTGGCAGACAACGGGGTGGTGCCAGTCGAGGGCCATGTCGTGAATTTGAAGCCTTGACCGCATTAGTTCCCGCTAATAATGGTATGGTTTGGGGAAGAACGACCAGCGATCGCCCTACATTTTGGTTTTATTTACCCAACCAGTTAACCGCCCAAACTCCCGTTGAGTTTGTTGTGTACGATGCGGCTGACAACTATGTTTACAATACTCGTTTCACCGCACCTGAAACGCGATCGGGTTTAATCAATATTCCCATTCCCGCTACTGCTAAATCATTGGAAGTTGGCAAAACTTATTCTTGGACACTCTCGGTTTATTGCGATCCAGCCAAACCTTCCCAATCAGTATTTGTCAAAGGAACTATCCAGCGAGTTAACTTAGATGCTGCTGTGCAAACTCGTTTGCAAGGAGCAACACCAATAGAACAAGCGAAAATATATGCAGCAAATGGCATTTGGTTTGAAGCGCTTAACATTTTAGCTAAACTTTATCATACTGATTCCAATCAAAGCTTAGTTGGAAGTTCTTGGGTAAGTTTATTACAGCAGGTAAAATTGGACTCTTTAACACAAGTACCTTTTACCACCTGTTGCACTCCCGAACAAAGAACGGGAAGTCAGTAATAAAAGAGCGATCGCTTTCATTTTTTATCTAGAGCGATCGCTCCTGAAAAACAGGATAAATACTTGTTTATCTGCCCCCTAGCGTTATGGGGAATATAAGCATATAAAACTAGATCTTTCCTCAAAAGTAGTTAAAGACGAACAATTAAAACTTAGTATGAAATACAAAGAAAAATTATGATCATTTAAAATAATAGTGTAATTTAATCATAAGCTCTCATAAGATCAAGTAAAAATCATTCCCCAATGGAAAATTTTCCATTGGGTCATTAACGTGATATGACTTAGGCATCTATTAAATTAAATGACCCAGTAGCCATTTCTGCGCCAATATTGTTCCTTCAAAGCTTGCTCTAATTGTTCACGAGAAATCAACTCTTTCTCGATTAACAGTTCACCAAGTTTCTTGTTCTCATAAACTTGAATGTTTAACGCTATTTTCAACTGTGTTTGAGAAATAACTTTTTTGTTGACTAAAATCCATCCTAATTTGGCTGATTGAGCAAGCAAATTTTTAATAATTGGTGTAGGCTGCTGGTTAATTGATGTTGTTTTAGTAGTTAAAATGCAGTTAGTGACCATGATTTCATTATTATTCATAAGCTTCTATAAACTTATGCGGACAAATAGCAATGTTTATGCAAGTAGTCCACCAAAGTAAAGAAACCCGGTTTTTTAGAAAAACCGGGTTTCTGGCTCTCATCGTAGATTTGAGCAGACTCCTCTTTTTATTAATGAATGAAAGCTATTAAACAAATTTAAAATCCCAAGAAGGGATAACATCCGTCGTACCCTGTACAACAGCAATCAAGTCATTACCCCGATAGATAGCAGTATCCAATGCAAGATTCCCGCTAAAGTTTTGCGTTGCATCTAATCGGTAGTCACTGATGCTACCTACGACCTGAATTTTGTCTCCTTCCCACCATTTGAAATCTAAAATAGTAGCAAATCCATCTCCGAGATAGAAGGAACCCCCCTTGGAAGTACCCAGTACAAAAGTATCGGCTCCAAGTCCTCCAAGAAGAGTATCTTTTTCAACTAAATTGGAATTATCAGAACCTTGGAGAATATCATCTCCGTTGTTCCCTCTGAGAACGTCATTGCCTGCACCACCTTCCAGCGTATTGCCAAAAGCACCCCCTATTAAATAGTCATTGCCACCTCGACCCTCTAATTTAAGAGGAACTGGAGCTTCAATAGCTAGTATGAAATCGTCGTTGTCTCCACCGATCAGCTGAATTTGCTCGACATTATTTAGAACAGCATTATAACTACCATTCTTAGTGGTATAAGTGACATTCCCGACATTCCCCCAATTCTTCTCAAACACGATGTCACCATCACCAACAATTTGGGCAATATCGTAACCCGTTCCACCATCTAACTGATCGTAACCGTTACCACTGATGAGTATATCGTCACCATCACCACCCAAGAGAATATCGTTGCCATCACCACCAGATAACAGATCGTTTCCATTCTCACCAAATAGAACATTGTCTGCTGAGTTACCGATAATTTCGTCATTGTTATCGGTACCGACTACATTCTCGATCGATCTCAAATATTCTGTGCCATTTCCCTCATCATTGAAGAAAGTAACCGTTTCTGTTTGCAGGTTAGCTTTGATACCTCCCCACCAAAATTTATAGGTGGCAGTATCTATACCATCGCCGCCATCAAGGGTATCATAACCGTAACTGCCATCGAGAGTGTCGTTTCCAGCACCACCTTTGAGTAAGTCGTCACCTAGCCAGCCGTTGAGCAAATCATCACCTGTTCCACCGTCGAGGATGTCATTGTTGAAACCACCTGTGAGGCTATCATTTCCGCCAAAACCCCAGATGTGAGTTGAGATAAAGCTACTAGCAGCAGATAGGTTGTTAGGATTGTCGTCACCGAATATAATAGGTGAATATTCTGTTATTGTGTCATTACCTGTGTCTCGTGTTTGGGGTGGAGGTGCTTCTCCAAGCAAGCTAGAGAAGTCTATATCAGTGAGAGAATCTTCTAGTGTTAGCGGATCTGTGTTCTCAGGTAATTTCACAAGCTCCACATTTTTATCGGACAGAATTTCAATGTTAGGATCATCAATTTTGATGATGTTAGCATCATCAAAACTGATGAGTTTTTCATCTGCTGGTGTTTTTGTATAAGCATCATCAGTTTTGACAAATTTATCATCAGTTGAAGTTTTGATGTGAGCATCATCGTCAGTTTTGACGACTTTTTCATTGGATGAGGAAGCTTTTAAGAGCGCATCCGATAAATCTAAATCTGTATTTTCTAGTAATATCTCGTCTGAGAAAATGCTGTTTTGAGTTTCCATGTCTAGTTACTCTTTATAGATGTGGATAAATCGCTAACACTGAGTTGGGAGCGTAACTTGGCTGCTTCCATCAAGCTTCAGAGTTTGCTATTCATCCTTTGCGGGTAACTTGTGGAGTTTATGCACAACAGTAGAAACTTATTTTAAAGGAGTTAGAGCTTAAATAACTAATTGGAGCGTGCTTTGGTCTGCTCGGTCCGATCGTAGCTGTACTCGTTGCACAGGCAGAAGATTGATCGTGATTGCATAAATTTCCGAAGCTGTCCGCATGAGGAAATTAGGAACACAAATTCTCTACTGTTCCGTTGCTTAAGGAATTTTTATGCAAGCTCTCGATCGCAAATTCATCAAAACCTACAACCTGTCTGCGGCACAAGCAGCGTTTAAATACACAACCCTAGTTCGGCACAAAGGCACGGTGATTGCTTTCGCAATGGACGATCGCCAGCGAATCTATTACAGTGTTTTAGATTTACAGAGAGAAGGAGTTAAGAGTGGGCTTGACAGTCAATATTGGGATGAAAAACCACAGGAACTGAGATTCCCTGGAGAACTGGCTCAGGTTGGCTACAGTGTAGCTGGAGTCCAGAAAATGCCGAACCTCAGAAAGAATGGCGCGATCGTCTCTCCCACGGAAACGCTCGATGACAAAGAAAAAGATTTATTTCTATCAACAACATCTCGATTTACAGCCGATGAACCGTTTCAAGTTTTGTCAGATGACAAGCATATCTATGTGTTTCGTCAGGCAATTGACCGGAATCATCCCCACAATATCAAGCTGAACGCAACGATTTCGTTAGTGGATCGTACCCTGTTGTGCGATCGCTTTGTTCTGGTCAGCGGGCAACTAAAGCCCAAATTGGAAACCCGCTATCAGCGCAGTCGGAACAAAGATTTACCCAGCGATCGCAAAGACAGTTCGGGCTATGAAGACCTGGAGCAGAAGTCGTTCTATGAACCCACTCAAGAGCTTGCCTTTATTGGCAACTTGGTTGCAGGGCGATTTAGTATCGTCTTGATTCCAACCGGCTTACCGGATGTGCAACGCTGGCAAATCTTCGCCTATAACGAGGCAACCCAGCGGATGGACTCGTTTAATATTGCTCGTTCCAACGATGGGTTGTTCAATACTCGCGGCACTCGCTACTATACCAGTCCCGATCCGCAGTATCAAAATGCAGTCTTTGAGCGCGATCCGGCAGGCATCTGTCCCTTTACCAACAAACCGTTGATTGAGATTATCAGTCAGTCAGGATTTGCCGAATCCGCTTTGCAGTTGAATGGCGTAGACACGTTTGCGGCAATTCCTCACACCTCTAACTTAGACTTTCAGGCAAATCCTGACTTTTCGCTGGAAGTGTGGCTCAAGGCAGAACCTGAAACAGGACTAAACGACGAGCAATGTATCGTTGATACGTTTGTTAACAATTTCGGTCTAATCAATGAAGTCCCCTTTTCTCTGTACTACTTGGCTGATTCGGGTCGTATTCTTGTGCGGCGGACGGATGATACCAATACATTCGTGATGACTTCCAGTGTTTCAATCAATGATGCTAAATTTCATCATCTAGCATTAGTCAAACAAGACTCCAACTTAGTTTTGTATGTAGATGGTCAGGCTGTTGCAACTCAAACTGATAATCTTCTCCCAATTACCCAGGCGGGATTATCCATGTACTTGGGATGTACTCGCAGCAAGCAGAACTTCTTTAAAGGTCAGATTGATGAAGTGCGCCTTTGGAAAGCAGCGCGATCGCAACCACAGTTGCAAGCTGAGTTACATCATCGCTTAATTGGTAACGAGACGAATCTGGTTGGGTACTGGCGCTTCGACGAAGGATCTGGGACGGATGTGTTTGACCAAACCAATTCTGCTAATCATGGCTATCTTTTTCCCAGCAATTCTCCAGCCATTGGTGATGTTTGGGTGAAATCAGAAGCGCCAGTGGGTGAGCATCCCGGCGTGCGTCGTTCCAGTTTTGCCATCAAGGATAGAGAGATTACTTCAGGCTGTGCGTCACTGCTGTATTATCAGCAAGAACAGGCAGAAACAGGCTACAACCCAACGGAGAAAAAGCCGATTAAACGCAATGCCCGTGTGATGTTTGCGGTTCCGACGGTAGCTCAAACACAACCAGGCGCGACCAAACATGAGATTGCCGTGCTTGATTTTGCGGTTGCCCGAGATGGAGGTCTGGTACAAATTCTCGATCGGGTATCGTTAACTACGATCGATCGGGAGCGAGTTGGCGATCGCACTATCAGCGATATCCTCGATCGAATCAGTCAATTAGAGCAGGCTGAACAGAGCTTCACCAGTTCGCTTCGGGAGAAAACCATTCAGCTACAGGCATTGCAGCAGCGGATGGCTGCGTTTCCGATTTGCGATGTGGCATTTACGTCTAGCTTCACCAATGATGGCATCCATCTGTTTAACGGCAGTAAAACGGCGACTTCAAGCGCACCAACCAACATCCGAGACATTACAGCATCTCAATGGCGCGGCTTACCGGCTGAATGGGCAACTGGAATTGATGCGATCGTGAACTGGGGAGTCTCCGACCCAAGAGAATGCTACATTTTCAAAGGTAAAGAATGCCTCCGCTACGATCGGGTCAATTACCAACCGATTCCGCAAAACGGGACTCCCCAATTGATCGGTGAGGTGTTTGACAATTTGCCGGATGGTTGGGCAGATGGCATTGACGCTGCCATTCGGTATGACGCCTATAACGCCTATTTCTTCAAAGGCGATCGCTGCCTGCGATTTCAGGGTTGGGTGGAGTTGCCAGGGAACCAGCGAGAATTCACACGCACCGCCGCCGCTCGGGAGATCAATCGGAATAATCCTCCCCTGATTAGCGAGGTATTTCCAGGTGTACCCTCAAATCTGACCGATGTTGATGAGGTGTATCAAACCGATCTCCAAAATGACACCATTCTCTACTTCTTTAAAGGAGATCGATACTTCCGTTGGAGCAAGAATTTGGGCAGGAATAATGCTCCTGTCTATAAAGGGTATACGTCGCTATCTCAGGATGGATTGCGTCCACTGGTTGAGTTTTATCAAACAGTGCGATCGTCCCTTCAGACAAATAAAAGCCAACTGGAGGATGAGACTGCGGAATCCCGTTACAATCTCAAGCAAACCCAGCAGGCGTTGGTGGTTGAGCGACAATTCTTGCAAACTGCGATCGCGGACTTCAGCCTGGAGATGCCCCTGTTGCACACCGATCCAGCAGGACTTACCCTCTCCGGCGCAGTTCTAGGGTTCGCTTGGAGCAACCAGCCACCGCTGTTGTTTGAAAGCGTGAATGGTCGGGTCAGCCTCTATTTCCGGGGGCAAAATGAACAGTTTTTTGCTGCCTACTACGATGTACTGGGGCAGCGATCGACTTATACACTAGCCGCGAAAACGGAAACCGGAATCAGCAGTTTGGTTACATTGGTGGCGCGATCGACCACCCAATCTAGCGTGATTCAGGTTATGGATGGGGAGACACCAGACACCTGCACGGTTAATATTATCAATCAGGAAACGGGCATCACCGAAACCTGGAAGCAACTGCCCCGGCAAGTACAGGCGTTTGCAGATGTGTTGAATGGAACAGCGCAACCCGTTTATCTAGGGAAATTGCTCAAACCATTATCTGGTGCGATCGCAACTCTCGATCTAGACAGAGCGGCATCCTCTAAACTCGCTGTTGGCGCAACGCTCCTGATTGGACAATCCCAAGCCAGAGTTTCGGTGCAATCGTTCAATCAAATTCTGAAGGATTCAGCCCCCATTCTGCGCGGTGCGGTGCTGGAATTTGATGGACAAGATGATTATATTCAACTCGCCGATGCCGTCACTCTGGGACTCACCGATCGCGACTTTACCGTTGAAGCTTGGGTCTGTGCCAGTGATTTGGCAAATCCAACGGGTAATGACGATCGCCCAATTCTGGGCACCGATGCACCGCGTGAACCCAATCAGGGCTTACATTTGACCCTTCGCAATGGCAAACCGCGCCTGGGATTCTTCCAAACGGATTTACCGGGACGCAAGCCTCTAGTGGCAGATACCTGGTATCACATTGTCTGGCGGTATACAAAAGCCACCCAGGAGCAAGCCGTTTTTGTAAATGGAGAACGCGACGATAGCAAAACTGGGCAGTCTGCTTTCCTGGGAACAGCCACCGTCAATATTGGGCGCTGGAATGGCGATCGCTACTTCAAAGGCTACATAGCAGAAGTGCGAGTCTGGAACGAAGCCCGTAGTATAGAACAGCTTCGCAGCACCATGAATCAGCGCGTTGCAGCAGAAGCCAAACTCGCAGGCTACTGGCGGTTTGAAGCGCAAGGCAACCAAGTCATCGCCAGAGACTACTCCCAGTATGGGCGACACGGAATTGTGCATGGCAACCCGCAATTAGTGGCACTCGATGCCCAGGCAACTCGGATTCAAACGGCTCCGATCGCCCTGGCGACCCAGATTGACACCGGCACATCCGTTTACTGGTTGCCTTACGACTACGCTGCCAACGCCCAAACCAACAAGGCAACCCATTCCCTAGAGGCGGGTTCCCTCTCGTTTCGCGTCAACAGTGCAAATGCCGTTGGCAAGATTGTGACGGTTGATGGCAAACAAATTGCACAACAAAGTACACCAGCTTCAGCGAACGCCTGGTTCACCGATTCGCAAAACTCTGCCTTGCTCTTTAGCGAAACCGCTCCGGCACTCTCAGCACCCCCTGAAACTGTCTCTCAGTTTGCTTTTGGCGATGATATGACCCTGGAAGCCTGGGTAAATCATGGAGCATTTCCCGTGGGAACCGCCAAGATCCTGCATTACAACTCTGGTAATGCAGAAACGAGCTACGCCTTGGGGCTATTCCGCAATGCTGCTATCGATCGAGACTTAAATCCGGTCAATAGCTATGGCGTATTTGTCGGTGTGGGCGATCGCTGGGTGAAAACTACGGCGCTGAACTCAGTCCAACAATGGCAACATATTGCCGCCGTATTCCAACAATCCTATGCGCTTAAGTTCAATGGCGCAGAAGATGTCGTGAACTGTGGCAATGACATCACCCTGGATATTCCCGAAGACTTGACGATCGAAGCCTTTATTCGACTCGACAGTCTCACCGAACCGCAGGCAATCCTGACCAAAGGCAAAATCGACGATGGCACCGAGCAAGATTGTGCCTACTCTCTCTATGTCGATCGCGACGGTCAACTGGTATTCGCCTTTGAAGATAAAAATCATGGCAATCATTTCTGGTATCCAGCCAGTAGCAAACTGCGGATTGCGCCAGGATATGCGTACCGAGTTGCCGTGACACGGACATACAACACCGAGGTCAAAGTCACCGACGATCGACAAACTAACGTCAAAACCTGGTTTGATCTTCGGTTCTATGCCTCCCGCGAAGGTGCGGCTGTTGAGGAAGCCAGTTCTGACCCCTACTACGGTAGCTTTGGGACGAATAACCAGCCCCTCGAATTGGGTCAGGGGGTCGCGCGAGTTGGTAATTCATCCGATACAACCAAACCCTGTCATCTCAACGGCGAAATCTCGGAAGTCCGCATTTGGAATCGATCGCTGCCTGCGGCTGAGGTGTGCAAGCCCCTCAAAGGCAGTGAAAAAGGTCTGGTGTCATGGTGGCAGTTTGAAGAGAATCAGGGAACCCGTGCCTACGACTCCAAGAGTAACAATCATGGGGCGATCGCCAACGCCACCTGGACAAAGAGCCATGATGTCGAAGCATCCCGCTTGACGGTTTATATCAATGGCGAAAGTGTCTTGACCGCAGCCTGGACTCTAGACCAACCCACTTATGGACAGCCTCAGTTCTCCCTTGGCGGGCAGGTGGGCAACCAGAATCGGAGTGAAGTCAAGTTCCAGGGGCAACTCGACGAGATCCGAATTTGGAACATTGCTCGCACGGAAGAGCAAATTCAAGACAACCTGTTCCGCCGGGTGAATGGAGACTGGGAGCATCTGCTGGCTTACTATACCTGTGATGCCGGAACGGTGCTGAAAGACAGTTCTGGACGAGGGTTAGATTTACCCCTGGATGTCAGTGCCAAGTATTTCGTGTTGTCTACCGCACCCATCAGTAGCGAAACGGCTCAAGTTCGCAATGCTCTGGCACAGGTTAAAACTCCCTTTCACACGACGCTGGATACGGCTCCAGCGGTGCAAGAATACGGCGATATCCAGCTTGACAGTAACGGTAGTTCGATCGGCGTGATGAAACGCTGCTACGCCTACATCAAAGATGGTCGTTGGCATTTGATCGCGGGTTACAAAGTCAGCGATCTGGAACTGGAATGGATTGGGCAGGCGCAGTACGAACCGCAACTGGTAGGTTTCATCGAAGGTGCCCCCCCGGTTCCGAGCGAAAATCTCACCATTCGAGATCCCAACCTGGGTCAAACCTACGAGGATGTGAGCGTGGTGGAACTGACCGAAGCCGATCGCGTGACCTATGCCTATGCCGCATCGAAAGAAAACGGATTGGATACATCCTTGAAATTCAAAGCAGGCATCGGCGGGAAATCGAAGTCGGAGTCAGGTTTTGGGTTTATCACATCGGTCGAAGAGGTGGAAGTGAGTGTAGGTACACAGTTCAGCATTGATATATCCAGAGGGTGGCTGAATGAACAACGGGTTGGGTTTGCTAAAGGCACCACTCGCCTCAGCCGACTGGGAACTCAGGGTAGCTGGGAAGCTCCCAATTCAGTTCATTACCCAGCTATGGGGAGACGCTACACGCTCAACAATGTTGGGTTGGCCCTGGTGAAATCAAAAACTGCCGATATTTTTGCGTTGCGGTTGAAACATCGAGAGTCAGAGAAGCGGGTGACGATCGCCCTGAGTATGCGTCCTAACCCGGACATTCCAGAGGATTGGAACATCATCACCTTCCCGATCAATCCCCGCTACACCAAACAAGGCACTCTTGATGGTCGCATCGGATTATCTGCTGATGAGAAAGACTACCCTGGTGCCACCACCGACTACAGCACCGATCTCAGCTACTTCAAACCAATTGAAGCTTACACGCTGAAACATCGGATTGAACGGGAACAGCAACAACTGGCCGCCGACTCTCTCAGTTACTCAACTGCTCCGATCGGGGCGTTTGAAAATCAGGACGAGATCCGCAAACGGCTGCCCGCTGCCACGCAGATGAATTTGTATAACACCTATGTCTGGACGGCAGACGGGGGCTTGTTTGCCGAAACCCAGAATACGATGAACTTCAAACAAGAGGTGATCGGGGGCACATACTCGGTTGCTGGTATGGCAGGTATGTTTGCCGAGGCAAACATCGCGATTGCAAAAGCAGCCGTTTCGTTTGAGCTAGAAGCCATGATGGGAGGTCATCTCAATTTGGTTAGCCAGCGAAGTCAAGACTCCGAAACTGGGTTTGAGGTGAATGTGGCTCTCCAGGTTGAGCGCGACATTACGATCAAAACCCCAGAACAAGCGGAGGCGGCTGGAAAAAGGAGTAATGAACTGTATGATGTGGACGGCAATCCGGTGAAATGCCCCGGAAAAGTGGATGGTTATCGGTTCATGACCTTCTATCTCCAACCCGATGTCGAACACTTTAAGGACTTTCAAAACAAAGTGGTCGATCGCGCCTGGTTAGAGCAAAGTTCCGAGCCAAATGCGATCGCCCTCAGACACGCGATCGCCAACCAAAGCGGAACGCCCTGGCGAGTGTTGCACCGCGTCACCTATGTCAGCCGCGTGTTGCCTGAGATTGGAACATCAAGACCGATCGCGAAAACTGAGGAAACGTTACGGGCTGCCAATATCGAGAGCAATTGGGAACTGATCAAGACGCTCGACCCGTTTGTGAAAGCAAAATCTAGCAATTACCCAGAACTCAAACAAGCGGTTGAACAGGCGATCGACCTCTACCTACCTGAACTGGCTCCCGCCAAGGCAGACATTGTGCGGTACGTGAGCTACTACTACCAGGTATTCCCAACCTAAAGCGCTCAATCAAGATGCTTAGACTATTCTGAATCCGGGTGAGGCAGCTACAGTTGTCTCACCTTTTTTCTCAACCCCCATTCCGCACCTATACTGACAGCATCGGTTTGTTCGGAGTTTGACGCTTTTTTGGGAATTAGAAAGCACTTTTGGCTTCGATCAATTGCTTTCCCACTCCCAGTTTCCAGTTTCAGGGTGCGTCAAATCGTCCTTACAGGAGAAAAAGGCTGAAATGTTTGACCAACAAAGGAATAAAAATTTGCGATCGCTTCACACCCGAAACATTTGTTTAGACTCGATCTGGGGAACTCTTTCGATCGGGCTAATTTTAGGATCTGTAGAGATTAGTGGAGCTATTGCACAGATCGTGCCAGATAATACATTGGGGAACGAGCGATCGCAACTCACACCCAACGATGTCATTGAAGGCGGTGCAATCCGAGGTGCTAACTTATTCCACAGTTTCTCCGAATTCAATATTGGTGAAGGACAGCAAGTTAACTTTGCTAATCCCAACAATATTCAAAGAATTTTCAGTCGAGTTACAGGTAACAATCGCTCCGAAATTATGGGAACGCTGGGAGTATTGGGTAACGCCGATTTATTTTTGATCAATCCTAATGGCATTCTATTTGGAACCAATGCAAAATTAGATGTGCGTGGTTCTTTTATCACCAGTACAGCAGACAGCATCCTATTCGATAATAACTTTGCCTTCAGTGCCAGCAACCCGCAAGCACCCCCACTGTTAACGGTGAACGTGCCAGTAGGACTGCAATTTGGAGCCAATCCAGGTAATTTAATTAACCGCTCTATAACTAGCGATACTGATGGCAATCTCGTCGGTTTGCAAGTACCGATCGGCAAAACAATAGCATTGGTGGGAGGAGATATTGCACTGGAAGGAGGATGGTTGCGAGCAGAAAGTGGACGTATTGAATTAGGCAGTGTGGCGGGTTCGAGTTTGGTCAACTTAGCTGCGATCGCAAATGGTTGGGCTTTAAATTATACAGGGGTACAAAATTTTCAAGACATTAACTTATCTCAAGCAGCGAGAGCGACTATTAGTGGAAATGGTGGCAATGGCATCCAAGTGCAGGGACGGCGCGTAACCTTGAGTGGAGGTGCCCAGCTGGATGCAAATACCATAGGGGATGCACCAGGCGGCAGTTTAACGGTTAATGCTTCTGAATCCGTGAACTTAACAGGTAGGTCAGAAGCGAGTGGAAATCCGAGTGCAATGGTTGCTCGAACTGGCGGTGCGGGGAATGCAGGTAATATAGCGATCGCAACCCAACGATTGAGTATTATCGATCGAGCCACAATTTCAACCAGTACTTTCAATGCCGGGAATGCAGGTAATATCAGCGTGTTCGCCTCTGAATCTGTGGAAGTATCTGGAAGTGACAATTCTGTAGGGAGCGGATTAGCCGCTGATGCGCGAGTCGATAGTACAGGTAATGCCGGAAACGTCAGTATCAACACCGGACGGTTAATCGTGAGCAATGGAGGTCAAGTTGCAGCTAGTTCTTTTGCTAGTGGAAAAGGTGGGGATTTGACCATCATTGCCTCTGATTCGGTTGAAGTTAGTGGAGTCAATCCCACCGATGAGTTTAGTAGTGTTTTGGCAACTCAGAGCGACCAAACCTCTACTGGAGCCAGCGGTAATTTGAGAATCGAAACCCGACGACTCACCATTCGAGACGGTGCTTTTGTTTCCGCATCTAATCGCGGTTTGGGACGAGGCGGTAAGTTAGAAATTATTGCTACAGAATCGGTTACAGTCGCGGGTGTCTCATTTCTAGTTGATTATCCCACCTATTTACAAAATGATGGCTTGGGAAGAGGTGGAGCCGGAGATTTACTCATTACAACCCCTTTGCTTCTGGTAGATAACCAGGCACGCATCAGTGCTTCTAGTATCTTCGGGGAGGGAGGGAACATCATTATCAATGCGGGAACTGTGCTTTTACGCAATGGCGGAGTCATTGAAAGCGACGCTGACCCCAGCGCCAACGCTTTCCCAAAGCCAGATATCACCATTGACAGCACTGCCAACGGTGGCAACACGATTATCAACGCAGATAATTTATTGATTTTGGAGAATAGCGCGATTACAGCCAATGCGGTCAAAGGTCAGGGAGGAAATCTTCTGATTACATTGCAAGGAGTTTTCCTTCGTTCCTTAGAAAGCACGATTAGCGCTAGTTCAGAATTGGGAGTAAACGGTGTGATTGATATCCAGACTCCCGATATAGATCCAAGTCAGGGGTTGATTGCTCTGTCAACTGATTTAGTCGATCCTGTGGGATTAATTGCTCAACGCTGTCCAAGTGGTGGCAGTCAAACTGGTAGTTTCGTCAATACTGGACGCGGTGGCGTACCTACTAATCCCTCTGCTCCTCTGATTGCAGATACCCTTTGGCAAGACCTGGAATTGCTAGGAGAGGCTGGGAAGGGAGCAAGAGAGCAAACGACAAGTAGCGATCGGAGAATTAGAACTGACAATACCAATACCTCTATCATTGAAGCACAAGGATGGGCAGTTCTGAGTAATGGGAAAATTGCTCTAACTGCTCAAGCGCTTACAGTTACACCTTATGCAATCGAAAATAAGGGGGGAACATTTTGTTACTAACTATTCCAACACTTACGCACGGTATAACAAGCGTAGGGGCGGGTTTAGCCGATAAATTAAGCATTTCACAAATAACCTTACTTCAAAACCCGCCCCTGCTAGATATGTATCATTCATTTTGTAAATTGTATAATTCCTATATTCAATAATTAGAATCGGATATTATTTGGGCTTTAAGCACTTCAAAACGCTGTCTATTTTCCATGTTTAAGAGAGAAGCTATCTCATCTAAAATTTCATAAACTTGTTGAGGAATAGGTAAGTTTTCTTCTGCTAAACAATCACATAAAGTTTCAAAAGCTAATACCCACTTCCCACCCTGTTCGATATCCGATCGAACCATATCAATGTATTGTTTGGGAAGAATCTCTCCAACTAAAGATAGAGTATGATTAAGCTTAGCTTCTACAATTTTATAATCAAACATAAGTGCCTCTATGGATTACGCGGACGATTAGTTGGAAAAGCTGTAATTATCGCTCTTTAATCACTATCACCACAGGATATTCTGAAACCATTGGTAGTAAAGGATTCTGTCTTTTCTTGCAGAAAAGACAGAATCCTTTGAGAAAATAGAGCCTGAAATGTATGCAATATCGCTCTTCCATCACTCTGATGAGAAAATAAAAGAAAAAAGAGTCGCAAACCGTTGGCTGGCTTATGTTTGGAGCAAGAGAACCTGCATCGACCATAAAATTCGTTGACGATTACTGTCAATGGTACAGAAAACTATTTCCTCTTATTGAGAAGTTTTGAGGCATTTAAATACCTTCACGTCGGGATGATTTCCGACATTAAACGGAAAACACTGCCAGCGATAGCGCGTGTAGTCGGATTAAGCAACGAGCAAGGACTATTACATTTTCTTACAGAATCACCTTGGGAATGGGAGCAACTAATCGCTATAAAAAATTACTCCAATCTGTCGTGCCTAACATAGAAGTCAGTTGTTCGTTCAGACCGATCGCCATCGGGGTTTGTCCGAGTTCGTAGGGAATCTCCAGTGTGCCCAACGTCAAGTTTTCTCCTAACAGAAATGAATCGGGATCGATCGCGATCGGGATCGGGTTAGCGACGATCTGGACAGTAGCTTGTGCAGTTCCGCCGTAACCATCATCTACCTGATAAGTGAAGCTATCGACTCCAGTGAAGTAACCGTGGGGTTGGTAGCTGATGAAATCATCCGTGGTGTCGTATGTGCCGTTATAGTTAACTTCCGCTTTGCCGTAAGACCCATTGGTCAATACTTGCAAAGTTAACGGATCGCCATCGGAGTCGCGATCGTTGGTCAGTACATCGATCTTGACGGCAGCATTTCCATAAAGGAAACCAAAGTCATTGAGGGCGATCGGCTGTTGGTTGGCAAGCTCGACTGTAACCATCGCTGTTGCTGTCCCTCCGCGACCGTCATCTATTTCATAGGTAAAACTATCTGAATTCCAGAATCGATCGCGGGGTTGGTAGGTGATTAAATCGTCGGTGGGATCGTATGTGCCGTTATAGTTAACTTCCGCTTTGCCGTAAGACCCATTGGTCAATACTTGCAAAGTTAACGGATCGCCATCGGGGTCGCGATCGTTGGTCAGCACGTCGATTTTGATAGCGGTGTGTTGATGAGCGATAAGCCTACGGCTGGCTGACGCCAACGCAAAATCATCGCTGGCGATCGGAACCGCGTTAAAATCATCGTTTTGAATGATGCCTGTAACGCTGCGGGCATTAGGGTCTACCGTGGCGTTGGTGACACCGACAATCGAGTAGATAAAGTTTTCATCCGGCTCAATAGTCGTATCGCCTTGGACTGTAACCTCAACAATCTTGCTCGTTTCTCCGGGAAGGATGGGGACACTGGAAGCATAGGAAAAGATATCCCCTGGAAAAGCTGCCGTACCCCCTTTAATGTCCAATAAAATCGAGACGAGATCGTTACTGGATCTTGAAAGGTTGAGGGTATAAGTATAAGTAGTCAAGTCGCTGTTGCCTTCGGGATGGCCGATCTCCGCAGGACTTAGGGAAACTACAGGAGCGAGATTTATACCAAAAACATCATTGTTATCGGTGAGAGACCCCTCTGCGTTGCTAGCACTGTTAACTCTGAAGTCGATCGCGTTGCCAAGCGTTACTGTTGGAGGCGCAGCCACTCCTGCTGCGGGGGCGAGGTTAGGAGTAACGGCAAAAATTGCACCGCCTTTCCCTTGACCGTTTTTACCCGATTGGCCGCTAGAAGTGGAATCAACCATGCCGCCCAATCCACCTGTTGCCGTGTTATTGAGAAATGTAGTGTTGGCTAGATTGAGGGAACCACTGCGAATAAAAATCGCACCTCCCAGTCCGGCACCGCCACCACCAACGCCATTCCGCGCATTGCTGCTGTCGCCAATACCACCAATGCTGCCATTACCGCCGAAGTTCCCCCCGTTGCCGGGAATGCCGGGAACCCCGCGACTGCGACCGCTACCGCCACCGCCACCGCCAAAACCACCCCGACCGCCAGAACCCCCGATATTAAGAGGAGCCGTTTCACCCTCGGTGCCACCACCACTGCCGCCACCGCCGCCAAAGCCGCCAGAGCCACCCCAGCCACCGACATAACCAGTCGCACCGCCGCCGCCGCCACTGAAGTCTCCACCATTACCGCCAAAACCACCTGAATTGTTGGAACTCCAACCGCCGCCACCGCCACCGCCACCGATACCACCGTTGCCGCCATTGCCAGCAAAGTAACTTGAAGCACCGCCACCGCCACCACCGCCAATACCACCACCAATGCCTCCCTGGTGATCCGTTTGACCTAGTACATTAGCGCTACCGCCACCATTGCTTGCTAGATGACCGCCAAAAATCGAGCCGACCCCAGTATCGCCCTTGTAAAAAGAGCTATCACGTTCGTTGGTGTTGATTTTGAAACTACCCCCACCACCACCGAAACCGATCCAAGCGGTGCCACCACTACTGCTAAAGCCACCACCACCACCACCACCGAGAAAACCTAAACCACCAGATCCGCCAAAGCCACCGCCCCCGCCACCTCCATCTACAAAATGTTCATCACCACCATTACCGCCGATCGCTTGATTGTTTAAGAAAGTAACATTATTGATGGTGACGCTACCGCCATTAATAAACAGCGCACCGCCCATACCACCACCGCCACCACCGCCGTTACCCCCATTACCTCCTTGCGCTCGACCGTTTGCTAGGGTGAGGTTATTGAAGTTGACTGTGCCTTGGTTGACGAAGAAGAGGCGAACATCTCCGTTATCGTTGATGCTGTTGTCGTTGGCATCGCCGCCGATCGTTAGGTTATTGACTCCAGTGCCTTGAATGGTGAGGCTATCGGTAATAAATAGTTGAGAAGTGAGTCGAATGGTTTGAGAACCTGCAAATACATTCGAGTCAAAGGTAATAATGTCAGCACCGGGATTGGCATTCGCTGTATTAATGGCTTCGCGTAGGGTCGTAACGCCATCGTTGGGATCGATCGCATCGTCGGTGCTGTTAACTGCGATCGCATTTGTAAAAGGTACGAGAGTTGGATTGAAATCGATCGTTGTTGGTGAGACTGGCAGTAACCTGGGTTGTAGATTAACGTCACTATTAACCGATTTCAGGGAAAATTCTGTTAAATTCAATGGTTGTTGTAGAGCATCCGCTACTTGCACTAACCCATCCAAACCTTGTGCGATTGGTGCGTTAATAACATCGCTATCCTCCAAAGAAGGGATCGCTGCTGCGTCATCCTTGAGAATGGTATCAATTTCGCCGGGAAGTGCGATCGCTGTGGCGCTGGCGGGATCGGTCAAGTAGGTAACAGAGATCGGTTGAGTGCTAGGCAGATCCAGACTCTCCGTAAACTCAAAGTCGATCGTCCCTTTATTTCCTTCTACCTGCGCTACGTTGTGAATCGGAAACTGGGGAAAAATAGGAAGTTGGGGAAGTTGAGGAAACTGAGGGAATTGAGGAAACTGGGGAAACTGAGGGAATTGGGGAAGTTGGAGGAAAAAAGGAAACTGAGGGAATTGGGGTAATTGGGGAAGTTGAGGAAACTGAGGAAACTGAGGGAATTGGGGAAGTTGAGGGAATTGGGGAACGTCATCATTAGAAATAGTTCCCGCGACCTGACTGGTTGCTAAAGTTGCATTAACTGGGTTAAAAAACTTGACAGTGAAGGTTTCGTTCTCTTCTACTTGAGTATCGCCTAATACGGGAACGCTAAAACTGGTTGTGGTTTCACCAGGGCGAAAAACTAGATTTCCTTGAGTTGCAACATAGTCGCTGCCACTGGTTGCCGTCCCGTCCATTGTTTCGTAGGAGACGATCGTATAATCGCTGCTAGCACGATTGAGTTTCGCTGTAAAAGTAGCCGTAGCGATACCGTTGTTGCCTTCGGTTAGTGCGATCGGACTTACGCTAACTCTCGGTAAAAAGGCGCTGATAAAAATGTCATTTACATTATTAGTGTCGTTTTCTACCAAGTTGCTTGCCTCGGAGTCAAACGCTACGAAGCCCCCATCGGCGGAAATGCTGGTATCGGAAGAGTAATTATTCTGGTCGCCGTTGGGATTCATCAAGAGGCGGCGAATGTTGCTGGTCTGGATGTCGTAAACAAAGATATCAGTGATATTGTTGGTATCACCTGGCACTAGATTGGTGGCATCCGACGCAAACGCCACGTAGCGTCCATTAGCGGAAAGGCTGGCATCATAGGAAGCATCATTGCCCTGTTTACCGCTAGCATCCACTGAAACGCGGCGGATGTTGCTAGTCTGCGTGTCATAAACAAATACATCAGGCACACCGTTAGTGTCATCCGGCACTAGGTTACTGGCATCTGACTCAAATACCACATAGCGTCCATCGGCGGAAATACTGGGATTGTGGGAGTAATTATTACTTTGATTGCCATAGGAATCTATTGAAACGCGACGGATGTTGCTGGTGTGCGTGTCATAAACAAAGATGTCATTAGTATTATTGGTATCACCCGCCACCAGATTGCTGGCTAACGACTGAAAGGCCACATAGCGTCCATCAGCAGAAATGCTGGGATCGCTAGAAAAGTGACTACCTTGATTGCCATCGCTATTTACCGAGACACGACGGATGTTGTTGGTTTGCGTATCATAAACAAAGATGTCATCGTTATTATTGGTATCACCCGCCACTAGGTTGCTGGCATTTGACGCAAACGCCACATAGCGCCCATCAGCAGAAATGCTGGAACGGGAGGAAGAATATAAATAATTACCCTCGTTACCATTAGCATCTATTGAGACACGACGAATGTTACTGGTCTGCGTATCGTAAACAAAAATGTCAGTGGCGCTATTTGTGTCTTCTGACACCAGATTGCTGGCATTTGACTCAAACGCCACATAGCGCCCATCGGCAGAAACGCTGGGATTTGAGGAGCGGTTATTACTCTGGTTGCCGTTAGTGTCTACCGAGACGCGGCGGATTTCGCGGGTCTGCGTATCGTAAATAAAAATATCAGAGACACCATTAGTATCACCAGGCACTAGGTTGCTGGCATCCGACTCAAACGCCACGTAACGCCCATCGCCAGAAAAACTGGGATTGCTGGAGTGGTTGTTGCTTTGGTTACCGTTGGAATCTACCGAAATACGATGAGTCAAATCTAATGGGTTGTTTGGATTGGGTGTTGCACTGATACCAGCAGTCAGCAGCGAGCCTTGTAAGGAATCCTCCGATAGTACCGACACATCAAGATTCTTTGCTGTTAGCGGATCGGCAGACAGTAAGGAATCCGTTAGCTCGGAAAATGGTAAAGATTGCATAGATTAGCTCCTTACAGAATTGTCAGGGGTGAAATGTTGAACGAGTCAAATCACTTCTGACAATTTCTGCGGGCTACTATTCGAGTTTATGCAGTAACTAGCTACCCCACATTCCGCAGGTATTGCCTAAAACTAAGTACTCCCCTTTCATTACTGAATAGTTGGTCGAAAATGACCCCATCAGAAATGCTTGCCTTTAAGGATGAAGAGAACTGTGTTCGCATCCATTTTGTCTAAACTTTTGCCAATAGTGAGGAATGGAGATGATTACTTCCCTTGTATCCTTAGCAGTTGCAACAATGTGTTCGGCACCTGTTTGGGTAGAATTAGATGCTTTTTCCGGTTTGCCTAATCCTACTTGGAATTTAAGTCAGTCTCAGTGTACCGAAATCGAACAACAGATCGATCGATTACCTGAAACCACTAAAGAATCGTTACCATCTGAGCCTGGACTTGGTTATCGAGGGGTAATTATTCACTATGAGAATCAGCAAGGAGTCAGGGAGTCGATGAGAATCTACAGAGGTGCTGTTCGATCGGAACGGCTACAACTTCGAGATCCAGACCGTTTGCTTGAGAAATGGCTACTTAGAATAGGCCAAGATTCTGTTGACTCTAATATGCAAAGGTATCTCCAAACAGAACTTAATCAATAGCTAAATTTTGGCTATTAATGATTCATGAGTGAAATGGTGCGTTACGTTAGCACTAATGCACCCTACAAATAGAGCTATAACCAATTTCCCACTAATACATAAGGTGCCCAGTAGCGAGGATGCCGGAAGTTAGGATCGCGTAATAAACTTAGCTGTGCTTGTCTGAGGGCTTCGGCTTTGGACAGTTTGCGATCGGATAATGCACGATAAAATTTACCGATAAATCGGGCTCCCGACTCATCATCTAAACTCCAGAGGGAAGCTAAAGTGCTTCGTGCGCCTGCTCTGGCGGCAACTCCTGCTAGCCCTAATGCTGCCCGTTTATCTCCCGCAGCGGTTTCGCAAGCGCTGAGGACGAGGAGTTCGATCGCTTCTTCTCTCACTTCATCCCGTTTGCGGAGTAAAGCACTCAATTCATTTACATCGATCTTTTTATCCCATGCCAACACAAAAGTTTCATTCGCATTTGAACTAAATTGTCCGTGAGTTGCTAAGTGAACGATGGGAAACGGTAGCGCTTCAATTTGTTTTTGCAAGGTTGAACTCGTAAAGCTTTGATTTAAAAGGACGTGGCTTCTAAGTTCTGTTTGGATTTCTTTAAGCTCCGAACTAACATTAGATAAAGCACTAAATCCATAACGTTCTTCTGTTAATCCAGCCGCTAAAACACCTAACTTTTGCTGTTGTAAGGGTTGGGGATTTAGTAATCGCAATCCTGGTGTAAGAGCAATACTATAACGCTCGATTAGATATTGCTGACCATCATGTATAGCCGCCATCGGCACGTTTCGGAAAGCACCATCTAGGACAAATACTAAGGTTTTGGGTACTTGTTGTTTTAATTCTGACTCAATTGGACGAATCAGCCAGTCGTAAACTCGTTGTCCCAAAATTTTGCTTTCTGGTGTGGTGAAAGGCTTTTCTAGGTTTTGTCTTAATTGTTCGAGTGTATCCTCAATTTCTAGTTGAGAAACAGAAGCGGTGTATTGACGCAGGAGTTTACCTGGCAGACTCAAAATTATTTCCAGCCGGTCTGTCAAAATAATCGGATAAATTACTGCTGATTCTGTTTGTTCAACTTTGTCGATCGCAATACTTTGACCTTCCAAACAAGCAGTACGGAAAAAGTTATCGAGTTCTGCTAATTGCAGTGATTCAATTACCTCGCGAGCTAGCTTTAAATCTGCTTGACTGGGAGATTTCTGCAACAATAAATCTACAAATTCCCGATAAACTGGCTCTACACTTTCCCGGAATGAGAATTGCAAATCTGGATTGGTGGCAACTAAATCGCTGCGAATAGACTGAAGTGTTTTAAACGCTGTTTCATAAACTTGCGTTGCTGCTTTTATCTGTCTCTGCGCTTTCAGAATTCGCCCAAGTTGCCACTGCCACTGATAAGCTATTTCTGGAGAATTCACTGCTTGTGCAATCAGAAGCGCCTGTTCGGTAAGCTTTTGGGATTCTGACCATTGTTGGGTCTTCTCGTACATTCCACCCAGATATCCTAAAGCATACGCTTCGGCAGGACGATCTCTCAAACTTTTTGCTTGCTCCAGAGCAGTCGCAAGAGTTTGTGCTGCTTGAGCGTTCTGCTCTTTATTCCCTATTTTTTGTAGGCTTTTTGCAAAATTAATTATGGCATAAACTGTCGATCGGCTGGCAGGCAAGTTTGCCAGTAAAGTTTGAATAGCGGGTATAAGCAATCGAGCTTCTTCTTGTTTTTCTATGTCTAATAACAAACTTAATTGGTTGAGTTGTGCTTGTGTCTGAATTAGAGATGGAGCATTAGAGGCTACAACTTTTTGATAGTAGTCTAAGGCAGCATTTGACTCTTTTTGGGCGCGGGCTACGTTACCCAAGCTAAGTAGAATAGCACCGATGTCTTGGGATAATTTTAGTTGTTCTGCAATTGCTAAACTTTGCTGTAATACTCGCTGAGAATCCTCAATCTCACTTACTAGCAGTCGAAGATTTCCCAAACTTCGCAAACTTATCGCCTTTAATTGGGAATTAGGCTGTGATTGAAGGATATTTTCTATATCATTAAGAGTTTGTCTTGCTTGTAAAAATAATCCTAATGTCTGTTGTGCTTGTGCTTGGTTAATTAAACTGCCAATTATTCGGTTTTCATCTTTAATTTGTTTATAAATGTCGGTAGTCTGTTTCCAGGTTGCTAATGCTGTTTCTGCTTGACCTTGAGCAAACTGAAGATTTCCTTGGGTATTTAATGCGTGGGCAAGGATGAGTTGAGAATTGTGAGTTGTCTGTGGTAAGTTTTCAATTAATTTTAGGCTTTCTTGTATCGCGTTAGTTGCTTTAGACCATTCGCCAAGTTGCTGATACCCTAATGAAAGGTAGCTAAAGATTAATGCTCGATCGAGATGGTTTCCTCGATTTTGGTATATAGTAGCTGCTTGTTGCCAGAGTGCGATCGCTTGAGCAAATTGTCCGTTTTGATAAAAGGCAAGAGCCTGCTGCACTAGCTGAGCAATATTAACTCCAACTAAAGGTGTAGGATTAATATAAGTGGTCGTAACTATATGCGTAGATGTTCCTTTTGGAAGGATTAAAGACGGTTGAATACTAGAAGAAGCTACAGCTAATGATATTGGGAATAACTGGGTTTTACCCTGACTCAGCACCAGTAACAAAGATAGGCTGACTCCTATTAGGAAACCTTTTAAAGGAATAACATATTTACGCAAAATCCCTCTCCTCCCCAAATAAGTATGGTTCCCCAATTTCCTGGAGTTTTGAATTTCTATCTCTTTATTTTGTTTCCTTACTCCGCTATTTTGTTGTCCTCAACACAAAACTTTCCTTTCTATTCGCTCCTTCAGCTTAATACTATTCATTATCATTCAGCGTATTTATTCTGGGTTCTTTTTAGTTCTTTTGTACTATTTTATCCCCTTTTTGTTCATGTTTGACAGTTGTGGGTGCGGAACGTCGGTTATAGCTATATGCGGATTCAATAGTACAAATTTACCATCTGTCATCTGTAGGTTGGCTTGTCTGAACGGAACTCAAAGCATGAGTTTTTACCCTACGTAGTTTTCCATAACCAACAAGTAATGTAACTGAGAAAAGTTTACCAAGATTAACAAAAGCAAGTTTAGTAAACTTTTCTTACCTTTTTACGAGCGGTCTTTTCAAGAACGGCAAAGTAGTATAGCTTAAAAGTTATTGAGTTATAGCTGATGAACGAACACTATGGTTACATCGCCCCCAAAGCCCTCGCTGAAAGGATCGGAAGGCAAAGTAAAGGGAATTAAGGAAAACATCCTGACGCCCCGGTTTTATACAACGGACTTTGAAACGGCTGCTAAGCTGGACTTATCTGCCCAGCAGGATGAGTTGGAAGCTATGTTGGCAGAGATGCGGGCAGATTATAACCGTCACCATTTTGTAAGGGATGAGGCTTTTAATCAATCCTGGGATAATTTAACTGGCGAAGCACGACAAGCATTTATTGATTATTTAGAAAGGTCTTGCGTTTCCGAGTTTTCTGGCTTTTTGTTATTTAAAGAACTATCGCGCAAATTAAAAGAACGCAGTCCTCTTTTATCAGAAATGTTTAATTTGATGGCGCGAGATGAAGCCCGTCATGCAGGATTCCTCAATAAAGCAATGGGAGATTTCGGCTGTACATTAGATTTAGGGCAACTAACTAAAAATCGAGTTTATACATTTTTCCCAATCGAGTGGGTAATTTACACGGTTTATCTATCAGAAAAGATCGGTTATTGGCGTTACATCATTATTTATCGCCATTTAGAGAAACATCCCGAACATCAGTTTTATCCCTTATTCCGTTACTTTGAAAGCTGGTGTCAGGATGAAAACCGACATGGGGATATTTTCAAAGCGTTATTGCGATCGCAACCCGCACTCTGGAAAACTTGGCAATCTCGGTTATGGAGTCGCTTTTTCTTACTAACGGTATTTGCAACCCATACCTTAACCGTTCACGAACGGTCTAAGTTTTATGACATTTTGGGAATTGATGCAACTGAGTTCGATCGGCAAGTAATTCGCAAGACCAACGAAACAGCAGCCCGTGCTTTCCCATCAGTTTTAGATACGGAACATCCAGAATTTTACGATCGCCTGCATCGTTGTTCCGATTTGAACTTGCAAATGTCGAAGATCGATCGTACTTCTCAACCTAAGTGGGTGAAGAAGTTGCGTAAATTACCATTGCAACTATCAATTGTCGGTCATCTGGTGCGGATTTATTTGACGAAAGGGATTGATGCGGAAGCGTTGAAGGGAACTGTGCGGTAGGAAGGTAAATTAGATAATTTAGAAACCCGGTTTCTTCAAGAAACCGGGTTTCTGGCGTTTACTTCATATAACTGGAAAATGCTATATATTGCTAATATTGAGGAGAAACAGGACTATTTAGTGATGAAACTAGCCAAAAATATTATCATTAGCTTATATCTACATAATGAGGCGTAAAGTATGACACTTACCGAGTTACTTCCCGATATTCGGAAACTTTCTGTCGGAGAAAAAATAAAATTGATCCGCATCTTAGCAGAAGAACTGGATACTAATGAAGACATTTCGCCTTTAGAACCATATAAAACATATCATTTGCCGACACCATATAATGCGTTTGGTGCAGGTCAAGTTTTAATGCAGGAATTAAAACAGACAGATCCAACCTGATTATATGCGATTCAAATATTCAACCACCGATTCATCTCAAAACGAGTTTGATAGTTTACCACGCATACCCCTACGCCTGCAGCGAGAAAATCGATTTATTGAGGCTCTTGGATTAGTAGACAGTGGTGCAACTGTGAATGTTTTACCATACGAAATTGGTATCCAGCTAGGTGCTGTTTGGGATGATAGGAGAGCAATCATCCAGCTATCAGGAAACTTGAGCCATCAGTCAGCAATGCCATTTTTCGCAACTGCTGAGATAGGCGATTTTCCCCCCGTTCAATTGGCATTTGCTTGGGTAAAAAGAGAAAATACACCATTAATTTTGGGGCAAACAAACTTTTTTCTAGAATTTGATGTGTGTTTTTACCGTTCCAAATTGGAATTTGAAATCAAGCCAAAATCGGAATGAGTGGGATACCGTCCTTTTCAGTTGAATGTCGCACAGGGAAACTGGATGTCTGAAGTTTACTTCATACAGATGAAAAGCACTATATATTGGTACTATTGAGAGAAACAGCAAAATTTGGTTATGGAACTAGCGATCGAATCTGAGATTGCGCCACTAAAACCTGATGCTGATGGCGTAGTTCGGGTAGGCGAAACCCGCGTCACATTAGATACTATTGTTGCTGTCTTCCAGCAAGGAGCAACACCAGAAGAAATTAGCGATCGTTATCCCTCACTTAAACTAGCTGACATATACGCCACAATTGCCTTTTACCTCAACCATCAGCAGGAGGTAGAAGCATATTTGCAACAGCGTCAGCAACAAGCGGAAGCAGTTCGCCAAATGAACCGAACGAGGTTCAATCCGCAAGGTTTGCGCGATCGACTGCTAGCCCGCAAAGCAGAACGGGAATTATGTTGAAACTCCTTGCTGACGAAAACTTTGGCTGTTCACTATTTACTCGAAAAATTTACTATCATACATCTGTTGAACAATGGTAAATGCTGTATGCAAGACAAGAACAATAGTAATGAAAATCCCATCAAATCTTTGATTGATGCTGGGAGTGAGATCACTGGGGGAGCAGCAGCTGGGGGAGCAGGATTTGCCATTGGCGCTCTGGCAGGCGGCGGCCCTGTTGGAGCTATTCTTGGAGGAGCATTAGGAACCATAGTTTCAAAAATTCTCGTAAAGGTACTGACTGATTTGTCTGACAGAAGCTTGTCAAAGAGCGAAAAATCAAGAGTAGGAGCCTGTGCAACATTTATAATTGCAAAGATTCAAGACAATATTCAAGCTGGTCATAAACTTAGAGACGACGGCTTTTTTGAAAATGATAAAGATGAAAGATCGAAAGCAGAAGAAATTATGGAAGGAATCATCATTAAATGCAGAGATGAGTACGAACAGAGAAAAATAAAAATTATTGCAAATATTTATGCAAGCATAGCTTTTTTACCAGATGTTTCAGCAACAGAAGCTAATTTTTTAATAAAACTCATAGAAAGACTAACATATATACAGATATGCTTGTTAGCTCTGCTGTATAAGCAGAAAATGATTGAAATGCCAGGTACCTTATATTATGGCTGGCTTGATAGAAATTCTATAAAAAATGGATTACGCTATGACTCACAAACAATTTTACAACAAATTTATGAAATGAATAGCTTTGGTCTAGTAGGATGGAATAAGCCAGATAGAAAAAAGAACGAACAAAACATCAAATTGTATTTAGATGTGTTAGGAAAAAGATACTGCAAAGTGATGAACCTAGAGGATATTCCTGATGAAGACATTAATTATGTTCAAACAGTAATTGATAAAGCTATTTTATATATTCCTCTTTGTGTTATTCAAAGTTCATATAATGAAGAAAAACCTAGCAATTGATAGTGTAAGTAGTCGGCCATAAATAATATTAAGGTTAAAAATAATGTTATACTATAGGTGTACTATAATTCATAAATTAGACCTAAAACGAGTTTAATTTATCTATGTTTGTGCTAATTGATCAGGGACAAGTAAAGGCAAGCTCGCAAGAAGCAAGCTATTTCTTAAGTCGGTTCATTCGTGTAATAATCGTATTGGCGATATCTTTCTATCAGAGATTTTTATCCCGAATAAAAGGGTTCTCTTGTGCCTACAGGGTACTGTACAAAGCTGAGTCTTGCTCGTGTTACGTTAAGCGTGTTTTTTTGGAGCAAGACTTATCAACTGCTATTTTGTTAAGTAAACAAAGATTTCAAGAATGCTCTAACGCTAGTCAAATTTTCATGTTAGAGAACGAAAATCATAACAGCAATCAAAATTTGATTGGTAGACGTAAAATTTTTCGACTATTTTCATTTTTGCCATTTGTTTTTTTGTCTCCACAGGTAAGAGGAGGATGTCCGGGAGTAAACGCTTGTTGTTCCAGTACCTTGGAGGAAAAAAATAATGAAAGAAACAAATAATTTTAGCGATTTGTGCGGTTCAGATAATTCACTTGGATCGTGAATCATCCACCCAAAACTTATAAAGGAGATCGCCTGACTCATGAAGCTAGCAGTAGGCTGGGCATTGCCCACTTCTACCGTTATGCGCTGATGACTGTAGCTTGTCCCTTAATTGCTGTAGACAAAATTGCTAAAACCTTTGGTATCAGAGGCTTGAGATCCGCCAAGCGGTTAGATGATGCCTGCAAAACAATCACTGCTATGTCAAATTCTGGCAAATTTTGCTGAAATGACAGGTTACGGTCAACGGTAATAAAAATATCAAATTCTGCTGCCGCAAGAGCAAGAAGTTTCCCATTTTTTGTTCCTGCCCATCCCATTTGCGGAACTGTTTTCACCTCGTAGCCTACAAACTCTCTGGCAAGTTCGCGATCGATGCACTCATCTATAAGAAGCTTCATTCTATGCCACCATACTGACAAGTTGTTTTCCAACCTCTTCCAATAATTCGATAACTTGCTCCTTAGTTACCGTCGGAAATCCATCTAGAAAATCATCAATTGATTCTCCCGCCTTCAAATAGTCAAAAAGTGTCTGCACCGGAACTCTTGTACCAGCAAAAACCGGAGTGCCACCCATAATTTCAGGAGATGTGCTAATAACTGGGGAGTTCTTAAGCATAGTTTTTTATCTTTTTAGTCTAGTATCAATAGTTTATCTAATCAAAAGCAGAGTTTCCCAACCGTTTCACCTACGTGCAAGCAAACTGAGAGGGATTCATCTAAAATAAAACAGACATCCGCACTTAGCTGACACTCTCAGGACAGAAAATGTTAGACGAAACGACTATTGAACAACGCTTAGTAACTCTCGAACGAGCAGTTGCTGACCTCCAAGGTAAATCCCAAAGCAAGTCCACATCTGAAAACTGGCTAAAAAATTTGATTGGCTCAATTTCTGATGAAGCAGCTTTTGTCGAATCTTTAGAATATGGACGTGCTTTTCGTCAAGCCGATCGACCTGTTGATGAAGGTGATACAGGATCGTGAAATATCTGCTCGACACCGATCACATTAGTTTCCTACAGCGAGGTTCAGGTTTAGAATTTACTTGTTTGACTGCTCGAATGAGTCAACACTCACCATCAGATTTTGCTTTATCAGTGGTAAGTTTTCACGAACAAGTTATTGGCGCACACGATTTCATCAATCGTGCTAAAACAAATACGGACACCATTCGCGGATATACTTTATTGTTAGAAATACTTCAAGGTTTTGCAAATGCTCCTGTTTTGCCATTCGATACAGTTGCGATCGTCTTCTTCGAGCAAATGCGATCGCAAAAGGTTCGAGTATCTACGATGGATTTAAGAATTGCAGCGATCGCCATATCTCGTAACTTAGTGTTATTGACTAGAAATGTTAGCGATTTCAGTAAAGTTCCAGGTTTGAAAATAGAAGATTGGACGATATAGGGTAGGTCGGTCTTTTTTGCTTGCTGCTGAGATATCGATTCGCCTGCGATCGCACTTTCCTAACCCAATCTCAACTCTGCAAAACTTAGGATGATAAAGGCGATCGCAAAGTGATTTGTCATGGCTAAACTCTACTATCGAGGGATGGCAGAGGAAAATGGTAAACCGAAAGTAGGACGTAGCGCTCGATTATTAGGAGTTCGAGCTTCGCCCAGTGCAGTGTCAGCATAGATAAAAGGATATCTTTCTGCATTATTCATGGTCTTCAGTTTTGTTATCTTGCAACACTTTGAGCATAGTATTTGCTGCTTCAAACGCATCGTAAGGCGACCAAACAAGATACGATCGGTCAGGTTTGATTAAGTCTGTTTCTTGTTGCGCTAATTCAGATATCAAAACCTGCATAATGTAGAGCTTATCTGCACGGGTAAGCCCTTGTATACTGGTAAGTAATTCTGGTGAAACCATCTATTGCGTCGCTAGGTTAAGTACATCTATCTATTATATAATTGTTGCACATTACTAGGATAGAGATCGCCTATATTTGCTAGAATAGCCTACAAAGATTTAATGCCAAAGGATGTAGTTTAATGGCAATAATTGTTACCCTCAGCCCAGAATTAGAAGCGCGACTCCGCGATAGGGCTGTTCGGCAAGGTCAAGATGTCAATCTCCTTGCATCTGAATTGTTAGCTAACGTCCTAGAGTGGGAAGCGCAAGACTCAGAAGCAGCAATAAAGGGGATTCAACAAGGATTAGAGGATTTTGAAACAGGTCGGTTCCGGTCTTTTGATGAATTTGCCCAAGAACAGCGCCGTAAATATAATCTATCGGCTGATTAATGAAGTACCGCATCGAAATTTCTAGTGTGGCAGAAGTGGAAGCAGATAGTGCATTTCTACGGTTATCCCAAGTCACATCCCCCACAAAAGCAAGCCAATGGTATGCTGGATTACTGCAAGCCATTGAATCTTTATCTCAAATGCCAAAGCGTTGTTCTTTAGCAAGAGAAAATGAATATTTCAGTCAAGAAATTCGACAACTACTCTATGGGCGAGGTCGCAATTCATATCGTATACTTTTCACTATTTTAGAAGGGCAAGAAGTATCAACAGTTCGTATTCTCCACATCCGACACGCTACCCAGCAAACCCTTGGGGAAGATCCAGAGGAACTATGAACAAGAAAATTGAGAACGAAATGGAAGATGAATTACGTTCAGAATATGATTTTTCTCAGATGCAGGGAGGTGTGAGAGGAAAATATGTTGAGCGATATCATGCAGGAACTAACTTAGTGCTTTTAGATCCCGATGTTGCCAGAGCTTTTCCTAATGATATCGCAGTGAATGATGCCTTGAGAATGCTAATCCAAATTGCACAGCGCCAGCAGTTTAATAACACTATGCAGCCAACAGAATAGAAATGTGAACTAAATGCTAACGCTTGCGATCGCATTTTGTTAACACCATCCCAACTCCGCAAAACTTAGGATGATAAATGCGATCGCCTAAAATAAAACAGACATCCTCACTTAGCAAACTTAGCACCTAAATCGACCTATTGATGAAAGTGATACAGGATCGTGAAATATCTACTCGACACCGACCGCATTAGTTTCCTACAGCGAGGTTCAGGTTTAGAATTTACTAATGTATAGAAGCAGAATACAACAAGGTATTTAACTAACTGCCACTGCCCAACGATTTGCTAATTTATCTAAAACAGGTTTTGGTGAAACAATATGCTTGTTAAGCCCCAATTTACCCGGCTTAATTCCTAACGCCAGTCCGATAATTTCGGTGATATAGAGAATCGGTAAATTGTAAGAAAAATTGTATTTCTTCTCGATATCAGGTTGCCTTAGTTCCAGGTTAGTTGCACATAAAGGACAAGCTAACACAATGCAATCTGCACCTAGAGATTTTGCTTCATCTAATAGTTTTTTAGTTAAATCAAAAGCAACATCTTGTTTTGATACTAAAATCGGGCCACCACAGCATTTGGTTTTCGAGCGAAAATCAACGACTTCCGCACCGCAAACTTGAGCCAATTTATCCATTGACATCGGGAAAACTGGAGAATCCCAACCCGTGATATCTGCGGGTCGAGTTAACAGACAACCATAATAACAAGCAACTTTCAAACCTGTTAAAGGCTTTTTGATGTGAGTGGAAATATCGACATCGTTAGCTAATACATCCACCACATTTCTAACTCGAATGTTGTAGTCAGAAACCGAGATTCCCATTTCGGAAAGAATGGCGTTGATTCTTTCTTTTTCGGTTTCGTTATCTAATGCTTTTAACGCTCTAGCTGACTTGTTATAACAACCGGAACAAGAAGCTAAAAGGTCGAGATTTTCCTTTTGTGCTAAAGCGACATTTCTAGCAGCCATTGCCATACCAACATCGTGGGAAACTCCCGCCGCAACGGAACCGCCACAACAAGACCAATCATTGAGTTCTTTTAGCTCAATTCCTAATTCTTCCATTACCACTTTGGTTGACATATCGAATTCTTTGGCAGTGGTATGAAGGCTACATCCGGGATAGTAAGAATATTTCATTTTTGACCTGCCTTTTCTAATGCTTCGCTAAACTTTTTGGGGTCTTTGATTTTGGCTGGTAGTGGCGACATTTTGCCTTTGAGGGTTAATTGAATACCCAATTTTGCTTGTGCGAGCATGGCTTGTAAACCGCCATATTTCTGCATTAGTTCGGGTTCAAATAAAATGCCTCTTTTCTCGACCAATTCTACAAATATTTGATTGAACCGGGTAGAATCGTTTTCGATTCCTTCGCGTATGGCGATCGCTTTTACCGCCTCGATTACATCGGAGGGACGCACGCCACGGGGACAGCGAGAGGTGCAGATGTAGCAAGTAGTACACAACCAGAGAGCATTACTTTTCAGTACTTTTTCCCATTCTCCTCGTTGCACCATTAAAACCAGGGTTCTGGGTGACATATCCATTAAGTCAATATTGGTACAGCCACCGCTACAAGTACCGCACTGCATACAACTTGCGATCGCAGCACCTTCTCCACCTTCGGCAATCACTTTATCGAGAAATTCCCGATTCATTTTATCGCCGTCGAGTTGGCGATCGACCTTCAAACCAAATAAAAACTTCTTATTTTTAGCTAACATTGTTTTCAACCTTGTTTAAGGTGTTTTTGTTTGGTAATATCTGGTTTTATAGTTGGAATTAAGGGTAATTTTTTTACCACAGATGAAACACAGATAAACACAGATGTAGGCAATAGCCTTACCGTATACTACACAGCTAATGGAACGGTCGATGAGATTAGTGATGATTCAAACTTTTGATTGCTAGCTAAAAAACTGGCTATTTCTGCTGCTGCGGATCTTCCATCGGTAATGGATTCCATAATCGCTTTTGGCCCTGTAGCTGCGCCTGCTAGAAAAATTCCTTTCCGGTGGGAAGCATTATTGGCATATTGTTGATGTGCAGTCGCATAAAAGCGATCGCAACCAACAGTTAAACCCGCTACATCTGCTAACTCGGCATTACCTTCCATTCCCACCATCAAAACCAAAAGGTCAACGGTTAACCGCATTGGTTTTGCCGTCAAAGTATCTTCTAAACGCAACAATAAGCTGCCATCATTTTTTTCGCCAGCTTCCGAAAGCCGACCCCGCAGGAATTGCACGCCATAGTTTTGTTGCGATGTTCTGTACAGTTCTTCATAACCGCGACCGAACACCCGAATATCCATGTAAAGGCAGTAAATTTCGCAGTCGGGATTTTGTTGTTTAATCTCGATCGCAACTTTAATTCCATTGGTACAGCAAACTCGCGAACAGTAATTATTATTAACTTTTTCATCGCGAGAACCAACACAATGCACCATCGCTACTTTCTTCGGCGCTTTCCCATTTCTGGTTTTCACGCTTTGCGCCTTCAGCATGGCATCCAATTCCACCGAAGTAATGCAATTATCGTAAATTCCATATCCATATTCTTCTTTAAAGGTAGCATCAAAATGCTTAAAACCAGTTGCTACCAAAATCGCCTCAGCATCAATTTCTTCACCTGTCGATGCAGTTACTTTAAAGTTAGGTGCTGACCCTTCAATACGAGTAACCGTGGCATTATTTAAAATTCTGGTTCTTCCCAAATCTTGTTTTAAATTGGCGACAATTTCTGAAGCGTCGGTAAAGTCAGGGAAGACTTTATACCACTTATTTAAATGTCCGCCAACTTCAGCTTTTTTCTCAATTACAACTACATCATATCCAAAATCTTGTAGTTTTCCGGCTGCTGCCATTCCCGCAGGGCCACCACCGATGACGACTACTTTGTTGTTCATTTTTTTTACCTTTTATGTTAATTTTGCGTAACGTAAATAGGGATTACTCAACTAGATGTATGGCCAAAATCAGAAGAAAAATATTTCATCCTTCAGCCTTCATCCTTTCTACTTAAAATGGTCTTCTCCGTTGTTCGGGAGTTTTTGATTTGTCGTAAGGAATGCCGATTTTATCTAGTAAAGGTTCGATCGCAACTACTTTGGCATTCAATCCGCAATCTTTGAAAGGGTCATATCCTAACATTAATCCGGTTAATTGTGCGTAGTCCAAGACGCTAACGTTAAATTCTTCTTCTAAAACTTCTTTAATCGTTCCTTGTTCTGCATCTAAAAATACCGTACATCCGGGACAATTGGTGAGGATTAAGTTACAATCTGGATGTGCTTCTTTGAGACTTTTCATCTTCTTATAAACGCTACTGGCGGTGTAGTCTCTATTTTCTGGAAACGCACATTGCCGGAAACCCATACCGCAGCAATGTCTGCGTTCTGGATAATCAACAATTTCCGCACCAAAAGCTTCTAATAATCCTACTAAAACTTGGGGAAATTCAGCCCCACCCATACACTCGCCTGGAAAGATTTTTCCGTAGTGGCATCCAATATGATCGACTGCTTTGATTCCTTTCAGGCTATATTTTGCTTTAGTTGCTAGTTTATGGCGATTGGCAAAAAATACATCGGAAGCATGAACAACTGAAGGTCTGCCACCAGAAACATGAGGAACCCAAAATTCTCTTCCCGTCGTTTCTTTTAATGTTTTTTCGGTGTATTCTCGCAACTCTGGTTCTTCTTCCCAGAGTTTAATCATTTCCGTGTAATTGGCAAAGGATGTGACGCAGAATGAGAAGAGATTATCGACGCCTAATTCATAATGTGCTAGGGAAAAGTTTCTGGCTGCAACTACCATTTGAGTTTCGATATTTGATACGTCTCCGTGATAGCCAATTGCGCCACAAGAAGTATGTCCGGGTGCTTCCCGCAGTTCTATGCCTAAATCGTTCTTCAAAATCTTATAAGCAATGCCTTCTGTATATGGTGCGGCACTTTGAAGGAAACAACTGCGGAAGCAACCCCACAATTTTCCGCCTTCATCATCTATGGTTGGAACTTGTTTTTGATGTCTTTCCCAAGCGATATTTTCTCTTGCTACTTTCATTAAAGTTTCTCCTTATTTGTTTTCTTTGAGTTCGTAGTTTCTGCTATCAGCGGTTTCTAACCAATTTTGCCAGTATTTTTCTACTTCTTCTTTGCTACCGAGTTTCTTTTCCATACCTTTTTCGACAGCTTCCATTAACTCGATCGCACCCGTTGCTTGATAAATTGCCCGCAATTCTTCCATGTCTTTTTCCGGAATAACTCGGTGGGAACCTGGACTATTTTCCAGATTCATGGGTACATCCCACCATGCCCGCATTTCTTCGCGATGTTCGTAATAGTATTCCCAGTTTTCACCTAATTCGGGAAAATGGGCAGGGCTGATATTTTCTGCTAACAAGGTATAGCCTCTTTTTAATACGTTTTCCCCAAATACTCGCTTAGCAAATAATTGCTGCCTGCCTTTTTCTGATTCGGCAAAGTAACCGTAACGAACGGAGAGTCGGCGCAAGGCAAGAATAACTGAAGCGGTACTGTTGCCTCTCGGACAACGGGTTTTACAGGAAAAACATTGTCCGCAAAACCAAATTTTGTCTGATTTGAGTAATTCTTCAATCTGTTCGTCATCTTCTGATTGGCAAATGTTCATCACTTCTCTGGGAGAGTATTCGCTGAACTCTGCCGCTGGACAAACTGCCGTGCACACGCCGCAGTTCAGGCAGGCATTCATGCCATGCTGGTATAAAAGGTCTTGTTTAAGTTCGTTAAATAGTTTGCCCATAGGTATATCCCGCCATTTGAGCGTCTGAGGTGAGGCCGTTTGTCTATGCAATTAATCGTATAGCTATTTAGTTATATTGTCAATTAAAGAAATGTAAATTAATTGCGATCGATCTCCCAACCCCAACTTACGGGGATCAAGCTCTAAAATGGCTGAAATAACGGCGAAATAGGAAAACTACATCCGAAGGAAAATTTCAGAGAATAGTTAAGGTGGTAAAAAATAAGCAAAAATACTTATATAGCAATCCTAAATGAATTGCGAACAACTAGACCCCTCCC